>NZ_JACDWW010000092.1:0-93218 GCF_016464145.1 Marinobacter sp. bablab_jr008 | reverse complement strand
TACCGTTAACTTCCTATGGCTTCCTTCAGACCCCACCGTTGGCCAGTGACGCCCTTGCCAGTCGGATTGTCTTCCCCTCAGTCGGGGTGACGCCATCTTCTTTCAGATGGCCGGGTTTGCCAGCTTCGCCGGGCAAACGAACAAAGCGGCCACGGAAGCCCGCGGCCGCGCACCCATATTATTCAGAAGAATCCGAGTGGGTTGGTGTCGTAGCTGGTCAACATACACTTGGTCTGCTGGTAGTGCTCCAGCGCCATCTTGTGGGTTTCCCGGCCAACCCCGGATTTCTTGTAACCACCGAACGCGGCGTGGGCCGGATAAGCGTGGTAGCAGTTCATCCAGACCCGACCGGCCTGGATGTTGCGGCCCATGCGGTAGGCCAGGTTGGTGTCTCGGGTCCAGACACCGGCACCCAGACCAAACTCGGTGTCGTTGGCAATCGCCAGGGCTTCTTCCTCGGTCTTGAAGGTGGTAACGCCCACCACCGGGCCAAAGATTTCTTCCTGGAAAACCCGCATCTTGTTGTCGCCCTTGAACAGGGTTGGCTGGATGTAGAAGCCGTTGTTGAACTCACCTTCCAGGTGCTCACGGTCACCGCCGGTCAGTACAACCGCGCCTTCCTGGCGACCGATTTCCATGTACGACATGATCTTGTCAAACTGTTCCCTGGAGGCTTGGGCACCCACCTGGACGTCCGTATCCAGCGGGTTGCCACGTTTGATGGCCTTGGTACGCTGAACCACCTTGTGCATGAATTCTTCGAACATGTCTTCCTGAACCAGCGCCCGGGACGGGCAGGTACAGACTTCCCCCTGGTTGAAGAACGCCAGCACCAGGCCTTCCACACACTTGTCGATGAACTCCGGCTCGGCCTTCATAACATCCGAGAAGTAGATGTTCGGCGACTTGCCGCCCAACTCCACCGTAGACGGGATAATGTTTTCCGCCGCGCACTTGAGGATATGCGAACCAACCGGCGTGGAACCGGTAAAGGCGATCTTGGCGATACGCTTGCTGGTCGCCAGGGCTTCGCCGGCTTCCGGGCCATAGCCATTGACGATGTTGATCACACCCGGAGGCAACAAGTCACCAATCAGCTCCATCAGCACCAGAATACTGACCGGAGTCTGTTCGGCGGGCTTGAGCACCGTACAGTTGCCGGCGGCCAGGCAGGGGCCCAGCTTCCAGGCCGCCATCAGTAACGGGAAGTTCCAGGGGATGATCTGACCAACCACGCCCAGCGGTTCGTGGAAGTGGTAGGCGACGGTATTATGGTCAATTTCGCCCATGTGCCCTTCCTGAGCCCGGATACAACCGGCGAAATAACGGAAGTGATCGGCGGCCAGCGGGATGTCGGCATTCAGGGTTTCACGCACCGCCTTGCCGTTGTCCCAGGTTTCCGCCACGGCCAGTTGCTCAAGGTTGGCTTCAATGCGATCGGCAATTTTCAGCAGGATGTTGGAACGTTCGGTTGGCGACGTTTTGCCCCAGGCCGGCGCCGCCTTGTGGGCGGCATCCAGCGCCAGGTCGATATCCTCGGCCGAGGAACGGGGCACTTCACAAATGACCGCACCGGTAACAGGGGTGATGTTCTCGAAATACTGGCCTTTAACCGGCGCCACCCACTCGCCACCGATAAAGTTTTCATAGCGGGATTTGAAGGAGACAATGGAACCTTCTTTTCCGGGTTGTGCATAGATCATGACATCTTCCTCTTTGTTGTATTTGTCGCGGGGCAACGCAGCCTTTCGCGCTAACAAAACAAAGGTAGACCTCAATCCGGAACATTTGTATGGAGAGGGAAGATAATCCGCTTATCCGATGGTCTTAGTCGGCACCGAAGTGCTCCAGCTCTTTCAGGCAATCCTCAACAAAGGCTGCAGGATCCGCCATCACAGCCTCGTCCGCCACAACACCAAACTGCACTTGTCCGCCGTAGCTGACAATGCTGACACCCAGCCCGATATCACCGGCCTGAGGCACCCAAAACATCTGCTCGGTGATCTCACATCCAGCCAGATAGCGGGTGTCCGGAGTGCCAGGAACGTTAGATACCACCGCCGAAGCTTTCCCGAAGAACAGGTCGGCGAAGGGCCTGCGTCCCGGTTCGGGAATCAGTGCCGCGCAGCTGGTTAGCCCCCAGGCCAGGCCAGGCTGCCAGCTCTTCTTCAGTTTCCGGGTTTCATGCTTGATCCGGAACAACCGCTCCAGGGCACTCTCTCCATCCACCGGCAAAGGCACGAACACCGTGCCAAAGCAGTTACCGGGCTCGCCCTCTTCCGGCCGCACGCCGTCGGGCAGGCAAGCCCGGATGTCGACCGGCACCGCCGCGTGCATCACCGCCTCATCCAGTTGCTCCGGAGTCATGCCCAGTCGGGGCTTGACTGCCGCCGCCACGCAGGCGAGCAGGACATCGTTGATGGTTGTACCGGTTGCCCGGGCAATCGTGCGGAAGCGGGACAGAGGTACCGGGGAGGACCAGCGGCAGCTGCGTCGGCCCAGTAGCGGGCGTTTCAACTCAGACGGAGAGTCCTCTGGGCTCACCAGAAACTCACTGAATTCGTGCACCAGGCGCAGACTGTTTTCCAGGGCACGGCCTGCCATGCTCTTGCCAGTGCCTGGCGTTGATGGCGTATCGACAGAACCAGAGACGGCCGGAATCGCCTCTGCCATCCGGGCTTCCAGCCAGCTTTGGGCAGCCGCCATCCAGGCTCCAGCGCGGGGCTCCTCCGTTGATCCATAAACGGCCGGATACTGTCGCGGCGATGCCGGGCACAGGCGGTCAAAAATACCCAGCAGGGACAAGCCATCGGCGTAACAGTGATGCAGCCTCAAAACTAACGCAGCGCCACCCTGTGCGTTGGGTGCCAACCAGAATTTCCAGCGTGGACGATACAGCGGCAAGGGTTCGTTCAGGCGCTCGGAGACCCAGTCCTGCAGCTGTTCCGGCTCGAATCGGTCCAGCGCCACATCAAGGTGCTGGGGGGCGGAAAAGGTCTGGTCTTTCTCCCAGTACCAGGCAGGCGCACGCCACACCGGGCGGCAGCGGAACCGCTCCCAGGCCAGCCAGTATACCTCCAGAAACTCCCGGAAACGGGTCGGCGTCAGCCCGTCGACCCTCAGCATGATGGTGATGGTCATCGGGTTTTCGGGCCGTTCCAGAGCCAGCCAGGCTGAATCCGAAGGCAGCATGAGATGCGATTGCTCCTGGCTCAAACCCGATTATCCCCGATCAATAGCGTGCCTGTAGGAAAGAAAACCAATCCGGCATTGTGCCAGAGTCCGGATACCGGCTCCATCCTCGGGCACCGCGCACAGAGTTACAAAAAATTACACGTGAGTAACTGTTCAGTCCTATACTGGTTATATGGCCCGGTGCCATGGTTATAAAACCGTGCCCCGGATCGGCCAATTGGCCTCAACACACCATTTTTGCAGGCACTGGCGCCACTAAACCCGTTCGGCATTCACGGTACAAATGTCATACCGGCTCAGCAAAACCAATAACACAACGAAAAGCGGCCGGAGGGAGATGAATCATGAAAGCCAGTCATGTTCGCAAGCTGATCAAACCGATCGAAAGCGCCTATTCCGAAATGTTTTCCGGCCGGGTTTACCGCGTGGGCCGGGGTGCTGTGTCTGTGCGTAATCACAGTGGCACAGCAGAGCACACCGTTATTGGCGTGCATGGCTTTCTTGAGAATCACTGTTACTTTACCCAGGCCTACGATGGCCCCACCACCGAACTGATTCTGCTCACCTGCAGTAACTATCACATCCCGGTGAACGGTGTAACGCCAGAGAATCCGGCCTGGGAAGTGCCCATCAAACACCTTGAAGGCACCATCGAATACGACGCCTGCATCCTGAACCAGTCGTTGCAGAACCTGCCCAGCACCGAGAACATCCGGATCCATGGCCATTCCCGGGGTGGCGCGGTGATTCTGGAGGCCATCCGGCAGTGGCCGGAGCTTTACGAAAACGTGGAAGTGGTACTGGAAGCGCCGGTCCTGCCCCAGGGCAAACTGCATGCGCTGGTAACCACATTGCTCGAACCAGTCAGCCATGGCATGTGGCCCTGGTTGATTCGCCTGATCAACAGCGCCCCCCAGTCGGCCTATGGTCAGACCTTCTTCGGCAAGATGAACCCGCGCAAGCGCCAATTGCTGAGCAAACTGTTCTATGCCACCAAAGACCATCTGACCATTGTTCGCAACATCGAGAACATCATGGAATGGATGGCCCGCACCGACACCTCGGTGTATCGCCATGTGCGCCACGGGACCTTCCTGATACCGGCCACCGACCGAATACTGGATCGCCAGGCCATGCTGGCCAGCGCTCGCACCAGCCCCACCACCATGCGCATTGTCGAAACCGAAGCCCCCAGCCACTTCATCACGCTGGACAGCAAGGAGTGGGTGCCGGGCCTGGAAACCCTTGAGGCTGCGGCCCAAGGCTGAATTCAACGCAAACGGGCAGGTGCGTCACACCGAAGGCTTCGTTAAACTGGCGCTTTTCTGCCCGGTTGATTGGAGCCTTTAATGTATCGTGAGCGGCTGGTTGCCACGGATGTGCACACAGAGAACGCCCACCGTCTGAAACACCTGCTGCTGGAATACCACGATTTCCGCCAACACAAGGCCGGGCACCCCCTGCGGGATGAGGCCCACCAGGTGGCAGACTGGCAGGCAGAGCGGCTGAAAAACACCCATCTGGATCTCTACCGTCACCCGGGCTACCACACCGGCCTGGAATTTCTGCTGACCGACCTCTATGCCCCTGCCGGCATGACCCGCCGGGACGACAACATCGACCGGGTATTTCCGAAGATGGTGAAATGGCTTCCCGACCACCTGCTGGCCACCTTTGCCGGCCTGGTCGAGCTCAACCTGATTACCCAGAGCCTCGATCTTGAGCTGGCAGAGATACTTGCGCAGCAGGGCTTTTCGGCAACAGGTCTTGATGATGAGCGTTACTGCGAGGCTTATCGCGCCAGCAAACAGCTTGCAATTCGCGAGCGACAACTGGCTCTGGTAGCGGAAACCGGGCAGGAACTGGATCGCTACGTTCGCAATCGCACCCTCGGTTGGCTACTGTCCATGACCCGCGGTCCGGCCGAGATGGCCGACCTGGGTGATCTGCACAGCTTTCTGCACCGTGGCTACAGCGCCTTTCGGAAAATGAATCGGGTCGACCTGCTGATTGATCGCCTGCTCAGCCGGGAGCAACGAGTGATGGACAACATTCTGGCAGGCCACCCGACCCCTTTCTCCCTGCCGGATGACCTGTAGCGGGATTCAGGCCTGAATGATCTGATCCAGCTGGGAGTGAATTTCCTGCTCAATGCGGGATTTGAACGGCCGCAGCATCAACCCCAGCTCCAGACGGATATGCAGGTCGTTCTCGGAAATATCCAGCTGCCCTTTGACACCGCTGCGTTTGAACTTCAGCAGATCGCCTTCCCACTGGTAATTGACATCGAATTGTTTGGACAAATCCTTGGCCAGGGTTTCGGCCGCCTCGCGGGCGTGCTCCTTGTCCAGGGAATGGGCGCGATGGATATCGATAACAGACATGAATCAGTTTTCTCAGTGATTTGGAAACGGTTTTACAGTGTAAGCCGGCAATAAACTTGTAGCCAACCCCTCAAAGGTTAGAATACAGGGCTTAGATTCTGACAGGACCAACTTCCATGAGCGAGCAGCAAGCACCGGGCACCCAAGGCAACGGCCAGGACGACGTTACCCACTTCGGCTTTCGCAATGTGCCGAAAAGCCAGAAGGCCGGTCAGGTGGCCCAGGTTTTCCACAGTGTCGCCGGCAAGTACGACCTCATGAACGACCTGATGTCCATGGGCATTCATCGCCTGTGGAAGCGCTTTACTATTGAATTGAGCGGCGTACGCCCGGGCCATCAGGTGTTGGACATTGCCGGCGGTACCGGCGACCTGACCATGAAGTTTTCCGATCTGGTGGGCCCGTCCGGCAAAGTGGTGCTGGCCGATATCAACGCCTCCATGCTGCAGGTGGGTCGCAGCCGCCTGACCGACCGGGGTTACGCCGGCAACATCGAATACGTACAGGCCGATGCCGAACACCTGCCGTTCCCGGACAACAGTTTCCAGGCGGTGTCTATTGCTTTCGGCCTGCGCAATGTAACCGACAAGGATCAGGCCCTGCGGGATATGGCCCGGGTACTTAAGCCGGGCGGCAAGCTGATGGTGCTGGAGTTCTCGAAGCCCACCAACCCGCTGCTGAGCAAGGCCTACGACACCTATTCCTTCACCGCCCTGCCCCTGATGGGCCAGCTGATTGCCGGGGACAGCGAGAGCTATAAGTACCTGGCCGAGTCCATCCGCATGCATCCGGATCAGGAAACCCTGAAGGGCATGATGGAAACTGCCGGCCTGGTGAACTGCAAGTACTACAACATGACCGGCGGCATCGTGGCCCTGCACGTGGGAATCAAGCCCTGATGTTCCCCGGCCCGACCCTGCTTTCTGCGACAGGCGCCATTATTGAGGGCGCCCTGAACCGGGCGCTGACATTGGACCCGGCCGGCCAGCGCGCCTTGCTGGGCGCCTTGGGCGGGCCGGTTCAGTTCACCATTACGGCCCCGGTCACCATGCACTGGACCCTGAATCGCGCTGGCGAACGGGTACAGGTTCGCAGCCAGCCGGATCCGCAACCGGTGTTAATCATCACCGGGCGGCCGGTCGCCTTTGCCGCCCTGGCACTGGGCGATGACCGGGTATTTGCCGACGAACGCCTGACGGTGGAGGGCGACACGGCCCTGGCCCACCAGTTGCAGCGCGCTCTGAACCAGCTGCAACCGGATTGGGAAGCGGCCATGGCAAACCACCTGGGCGATGTGCCGGCCCATTTCATCGGCAAACGCATCCGCCAGGCGGTCAAATGGAGCCGCCAGGCGTTCAGCACCATGAACGCCAATGTGGAGGAATATGTCCACGAAGAGAGCCGCACTCTGCCCGGCCGGCGGGAGCTGGAGGCCACATTTCAGGATATCGATGAGCTGAGCCTGCGCACCGAACGCCTGGAGGCTCGGCTGAAGCAACTGCAAGCACCCGGTAGCGATAACAATACGGAGACCCTGTGACCCGCCTGCAACGCCTGTTCCGAATTGCCTGGGTATTCTGCCGCTACCGGCTGGACACGTTTCTGCCCTTGTCTGAACTGCCTACACCGCTGAAAATCTTTTTTCTGCTGGCACCCTGGCACCTGTTCCCGCAGCCAAAACTGAGCCGGGGTGACCGCCTGCGCCTGGCGCTGGAAGAGCTGGGCCCGGTTTTCGTCAAATTCGGCCAGATTCTCTCCACCCGCCGGGACCTGTTACCGGATGACATGGCCGAATCCCTGAAACAGCTGCAGGACAGGGTCCCACCTTTTCCCAGCGAACAAGCCCGAGGCATTATCGAGAAGTCGTTGGGGGCGCCCGTCTCGGAACTGTTTGCCGAATTCAGTCCGGATCCGATGGCTTCCGCCTCCGTGGCCCAGGTGCATGCTGCAACCCTACCCAACGGCCAGAAAGTGGTGGTCAAGGTTTTGCGCCCCGGCATCGAAAAAGTCATCCGCCAGGATCTGGGCCTGATGTACCTGATGGCCGGCCTGCTGGAGAAGTACTGGTCCGAAGGCAAGCGGCTGCACCCGGCGGAGGTAGTGGCAGACTACGACTCCACCATCCACGACGAACTGGATCTGCAACGGGAGGCCGCCAACGCCAGCCAGTTGCGACGGAATTTCGAGAACTCCCCGCTGATCTACATCCCCTTTATCGACTGGGACTATACCCGCAAATCGGTGCTGGTGATGGAACGCATTCACGGCATTCCTATTGCCGACGTACCCGCACTCGAAAAGGCGGGCGTCAACATGAAGGTACTGGCGGAAAAAGGGGTGGAGATCTTCTTCACCCAGGTGTTCCGGGACAGCTTCTTCCATGCCGACATGCACCCGGGCAACATCTTTGTGGATATCTCCAATCCGGCCGACCCAAAATATATTGCCATCGATTTCGGCATTGTCGGCACCCTGGCGCCGGACGATCAAAGCTACCTGGCCCGCAACCTGCTGGCGTTCTTCCGCCGGGATTACCGCCAGGTAGCGCAACTGCACATCCAGTCTGGCTGGGTGCCGCCGGAAACCCGCGTCAACGAGTTTGAGGCCGCCATTCGCACGGTGTGCGAACCCATCTTCGAGCGCCCCCTGAAGGATATTTCCTTTGGTCACTTCCTGTTACGCCTGTTCCAGACCGCCCGGCGCTTCAACATGGAAGTGCAGCCCCAACTGGTGCTGTTGCAGAAAACCCTGCTCAATGTCGAAGGCCTTGGCCGCCAGCTTTATCCGGATCTGGATCTGTGGAGTACCGCCCAGCCGTTTCTGGAAGACTGGATGCGGAAACGCATCGGTCCGTCCGGCCTGATCAAGTCTCTGCAGAACCACCTGCCATCATGGCTCGAGCAATCGCCAGAGATGCCCCAGTTGGTTCACGACGCACTACTACAGATACGCTCCAGCGGCCCCACCGAAGCGCAAAACCGGGCAACCCTGGCGCTGATGAAAGAGCAGCAAATGCGCAGCGAACGCCGTTGGCGCCGGGGCTTCATCGCCCTGGTTCTGGCAGGCGCGGCCCTGGTGGGCAGCCAGCCCCACGCCGGGCAGTGGCTGGCCGATCTGCCGGTCTGGAGCTGGGTCTTGCTTGCCGGAGCGGCAGGCGTCATGCTCCGGGGCAGTCGCTGAACCATCAAAGATTCAGGATTCATAAAAATGCAAGATTCTCCCGCTAACGTCGTACAGCCTGACTGGCTCGACGAGATCCAATGGACAGAAGACGGTCTGGTGCCGGCCATTGCCCAGGATGCCAATAATGGCGATATCCTGATGATGGCCTGGATGAACCGGGAATCTCTCCGGCTCACGGTTGAGGAAGGACAGGCGGTGTACTGGTCCCGTTCCCGTGGCAAACTCTGGCGCAAGGGCGAGAGCTCCGGGCACCAGCAGGTGCTCCGGGA
Organism: Marinobacter sp. bablab_jr008; assembly: GCF_016464145.1. Classification (NCBI taxonomy): domain Bacteria; kingdom Pseudomonadati; phylum Pseudomonadota; class Gammaproteobacteria; order Pseudomonadales; family Marinobacteraceae; genus Marinobacter; species Marinobacter sp. bablab_jr008. Next base: position 84,187 of record NZ_JACDWW010000092.1, on the reverse strand, counting down.
TATCAGGCTCGACTGCGATGCCGATGTGGTGCTGCTGAAAGTGGAACAAAAAGGTGGCATTGCCTGCCATACTGGCCGGCGAAGCTGTTTTTACCGAACCCTGAAAGATGGCCAGTGGGTGAGCGCCGATCCGGTTCTCAAAGACCCGAACACCATCTACGGCAGCAACTGAGGAGCAGACACCGTGAGTGATGTACTGGAACGACTGGCACAGGTACTGGAAGCCCGCAAAGAGGCGGATCCCGACACATCCTACGTCGCCAGCCTGCATGCCAAGGGGCTGAACAAGATTCTGGAGAAGGTGGGCGAAGAGTGCACCGAGACGCTGCTCGCTGCCAAGGATGCAGAGCATTCCGGCGAAACCCGGGACCTGGTGTACGAGACGGCCGACCTCTGGTTTCACAGCCTGGTGATGCTGTCACGGTTAGGCCTGGGCCCGAAGGATGTTCTGGATGAACTGGCCAGCCGCTTCGACCTGTCAGGCCTGGAAGAAAAAGCCTCCCGGAATCCGTAAAGGAGTACCCCCAAGGGGTATTTCCGCAAGGGGTAGCGGTTGGCGTACAATGTCATGCAACAGCAACATTTGAACGAGGAACCCTCATGGGTATCAGCATCTGGCAACTTCTTATCGTACTTGGCATCGTCATCCTGTTATTCGGAACCAAGAAACTCCGGAACATCGGCAGCGATCTCGGCGGCGCCATCCGTGGATTCAAAAAATCCATGAACGACGAGGAAGAGAAGAACGCCGAACAGCAACCGCTGGAAAAACAGAACGCCGAGCAACAAGCCCAGGCGGAAGACAAGCCCAAAGAAAAGCAAGGCTGAGCACCCCCTGAATGTTCGACATCGGCTTTCTAGAGCTGCTGATCTGCGGCGTGATTGCATTGCTCGTGCTCGGCCCGGAGCGTTTGCCGACGGCGGCGCGGGCGGCTGGCCGCTGGATCGGTGGCGCCCGGCGCATGGTCAGCCAGTTCACCAGTGAACTGGACCGGCAGTTGAAGGCCGAAGAACTCCGGGAGGAGCTCCGTAAGGCGGGTGATGTGGGCCTGGACGATGTGGAGAAAACCGTGCGTGGCGCCCTGGATGAGGCCAAGAAGTACGAGCACATGATCCTGCCGGACGATCAGGCCCGCAAGCCCAGGCCGGCACCGGCAACCCGGCGGGTAACCCCACCCTCTAAGGAGGAGGACAAACTGCCCGAAGCACCGCATGAACCCGTCAGGGACGAGACGGCGGCCAGCGATCAACCCAGTGAATCCTCACCGACCAGCCCCTCGGACAAGCATTCATGAGCGCCACCGAAAACGGCCAGCAGACATCGTCTGAACAACAGGAAATGCCCCTGATCGAGCATTTGCTTGAGCTTCGCAACCGGCTACTGAAAATGGTGCTGGCGGTGATTATCTGTTTCGCCGTCATCTATCCGTTTGCCAACGAACTCTATCTTCTGCTGTCCCAGCCGTTGCGCGAACTTTTGCCGGTCGGCCAGACCATGATCGCCACCGACATCACCTCGCCTTTCTTTGCGCCCCTGAAGCTGGCACTGGTTCTGGCGGTATTTGTCGCCATTCCGATCATTCTCTACCAGCTCTGGAGTTTTGTGGCGCCCGGGCTCTATGCCCATGAAAAGCGCCTGGCCTTCCCGCTGTTGTTTACTTCCGTGCTGTTGTTCTACGCTGGCGCGGCTTTCGCCTATTTCGTGGTCTTTCCGCTGGTGTTTGGTTTCTTTACCGCCATCGGCCCGGAGGGCATTGTCGAACTGCCTGATATCAGCAGTTATCTGAACTTCGTGCTCAAGATGTTCTTTGCCTTCGGCATTGCGTTTGAAATCCCCATTGCGACGGTACTACTGATTCTGACCGGCGCCACTACTCCGCAAGACCTGGCCGCCAAGCGCCCCTATGTGGTCGTGGCCTGTTTCATCATCGGCATGCTGCTGACCCCACCAGACATCATCTCCCAGACGCTCCTGGCCGTGCCCATGTGGATTCTGTTCGAGTTCGGCATCATATTTGGTCGCCTCGCCTACCGGGAACGGGAAGAGGCCGACGGAGAAGAGCCCGAAGCCTGATGAATCTGGCCCTGCTGTTTGAGGAAGACTTCGTCGCCCCGGACCGGGTGCGTCTCCGCGGCCGTCGGCTGGAGCACCTGAAAACGGTGCTCAAAGCCGGCACCGGCCATCGCATACCGGCTGGCCGGGTAAACGGCCTGATGGGCCATGCTGAAGTGCTGTCAATGACAGAGACCGAGGCCGAATTGCTGGTAACCCTGAATCAGCAACCCCCTGCCCCCTTACCGCTCACGCTGATACTGGCTATGCCCCGGCCCAAGATGTTCCGGCGGGTACTGCAGACCTGCGCCTCTCTGGGTGTGAAGGATCTCTGGCTGATCAACAGCTACAAGGTGGAAAAGAGTTTCTGGCAAACGCCCTGGCTAACCGAGGATCATCTGAGAGAGAACCTGACCCTGGGCCTGGAACAGGCCAAAGACACGTTGATGCCTCAGGTCCATATCCGCAAGCTGTTTAAACCCTTTGTGGAGGATGAACTACCGACACTGCTAGAGGGCAAACGGGCACTGGTGGCGCATCCGGGCATGGCGGCGCCCTGCCCCACCCACCTCAATGAGCCGGCCGCCCTGTGCATTGGTCCGGAAGGGGGCTTTACCGATTACGAAGTCGGCAAGCTGGAGGAAGCCGGCTGCCAGAGCGTGCATCTGGGCCCGAGGATTCTTCGGGTGGAAACCGCTGTGCCGGTGCTGATCAGCCGGCTGTTTGACGCCTGCCTGTGATCGGGCCGGCCCCGCCACGGATTACGCCGCCCGGCGCTCCCAGAGCTTCGCAACGGGCGTAATAACTAGAACCAGAATAGCGCCGGCCAGCAGGCCAAACAGGCCATCCCCGACCGTGGTGACCAGCACTTCCGGCACTGAAGAAATCATTCCGGCCACATGGTGAATGGCCCCGTACACCGCCGGTATACCATGGGTCAGAATACCTCCGCCCACCAGGAACATTGCAATGGTGCCCAGTACCGACAGGGTTTTCATCATCCAGGGCGCCAGCCACAGAATGCCCTGCCCCAGCTTCTGAGCGAAGGCACTGGTTTTCTGGCTCAGGTAAAGGCCGGCGTCGTCCAGCTTCACAATACCCGCCACCAGCCCATACACACCGACGGTCACCATCAACGCCACGACGGTCAGCACCGCAAACTGCATTCCGAAGCTCTTGTCGGCCACAGTTCCTAACGTGATGGCGATGATTTCGGCGGAGAGAATAAAGTCGGTCCTGACAGCGCCCTTGATCTTGTCTTTCTCAACCGCTTTAAGGTCCACCTCCGGCTTTTTCAGAGCCTCCCGCAGCTCTTGCCGGTGCTTTTCTTCCTGCTCTTTGTGCAGGAACCTGTGAACCAGCTTCTCGGCCCCCTCAAAGCAAAGGAAGGCACCACCGAGCATCAACAGCGGGGTAATGAGCCAGGGTACAAAAAAGCTGATGGCCAGTGCCGCCGGCACCAGAATGGCCTTGTTGATAAACGAACCCTTGGCGACCGCCCACACCACCGGGATTTCCCGGGCAGGTCGAACACCGGTGACCTGCTGCGCATTCAACGCCAGGTCATCGCCCAGCACACCGGCGGTTTTCTTGGTAGCAGCTTTGGTCATCACCGCCACGTCATCCAGTACGGCAGCAATGTCATCAAGTAATACGAGCAGGCTGGAGCCGGCCATAGACAGTTCCTTTGCAAATTGAACACGAAGGCGAGGAGTTTACGAAAACAGGCCGCCGGAAAACAGTTCCGGCGACTCAGAATGGACAACCGTTAGCGTTTTATACCCATAGCCTCGGCGGCAATGCGGTTCTTCAGCGGCGCCAGGTTGTCCAGCCAGCGCATACCGGTATTGCGCAACCACCGGATAGCCAGCTCATCCCGGGCAAACAACTGCTTGAAGCCCTCCATGGCCGCCATCATCGCCAGGTTCTCGCCTTTACGGCGGCGCTGATAACGAGCCAACACGGTCTGGTCTGCCGGCGAAAGTGCGAGCTCTTTGGCTCGCCCAGTAGGGCCGACACATCGCCATAGCCGAGGTTTGCACCCTGGCCGGCGAGCGGGTGAATGGTGTGGGCAGCATCGCCCACCAGTGCCAGGCCGTCGGCAACATACTCCTTGGCATGACGCTGACGCAGCGGAAACGCAAAGCGGCGCGAAACGGATTCGATAACCCCGAGCTGCTGCTCAATCGCCCGCTCCAGCTCTAACCGGAATTGCTCGGTCTCCAACGCCATCAGGCGGCGGGCTTCGGCCGTATCCTGTGACCAGACGATAGAGCAATAGTGCTCGTCTCCAGACTCCGTCAACAACGGCAAAAACGCCAGCGGCCCGGTGGGCGAAAAACGCTGCCACGCAGTGTACTGGTGCGGCTGCCGGGTACGGACGGTGCACACAATCGCTTGCTGATCGTAATCCCATTCCCGGGTAGCCAGTCCCGACCACTGGCGCAGCCGCGACTGGGCACCATCGGCCCCGACCACCAGTTTGGCGGACTGCGTTCGGCCATCGTCCAACTGGATTCCGGCTCCGGCACTCCAGCCCTGCACACGCACACCATCAATCACCGTAACGTTACTGTCCGCCAGCTCGGTAAACAAAGCGCGGACAATCGACCGGTTCTCAACAATGGTACCCAGGGTATCAGCATGAAGTTCAGCCGCATCGAAGTGAATTCGCCCGGTGCCGTCGGCATCCCAGACCGTCATGCCACGATAGCCGCAATGCCTGCCGGCCTGGACATGGCGCCAGGCCCGTAGACGCTCCAGCAGCTGCTCACTGGCCAGGGAGATGGCGCTGACCCGGGGCTCGAAGTCATCGGTATGGCTGGCGGTCGCTCCCGGGGCCAACAGATCCTGAACCCGGGCTCCTTCCACCAGCCCGGTATTCCAGCCTTGCCGCGACAACCCCAGAGCCAGGGCCGAGCCGACCATTCCGCCACCAACCACCAGAATGTCAAAACACGCCGCACCCACCGACTTACCTGTCATGTTTTTCCGCCTCGAAAGATGACACTCCGGAGCCTACCAGCGGCTTGCGCCCACCGGTGCCCATGGCTTTGCGGGCGAACCAGCGTTTGGCCCCCGGCAACAGATCCAGCCCCACCAGCCCTGCATCGCGGGCTGCGGCAATCGGCGCCAGCGGCTGACCGAAAATCCGGATCAAGGAATCGGAGAACTGCACCGTCTGCTGCCAGTCCTGCCGATGCAGTTGCTGGTACCGCCCCAGTACCGAGAGGTCACCAATCGGAAGTCCCTCATCGACCGCCCGGCGAAACTGTTCCACCAGGGTCATCAACCCCCTGAGGGCGAGGTTAAAGCCCTGACCAGCCACCGGGTGCAGGGCATGGGCGGCATTACCCACCAGCACAACCCCCGGGCGCGCGGGCTCATCTACCGTGGTCAGTTTCAGGGGATAGTGGTGGCACTGGCCAATGCGGGTAATACGCCCAAGGCGCCAACCGAACCGTTCCTGCAGTTTCCGGCATTTCTGTTCATCCGACAGTGACAGGATCTCGTCCAGAGCCTCGTCTCCCAGGGTCCAGACCAGGGCCGATTGATGCCCCGCCCGCTCCGGTGAACCATGGGGCAACAGCGCCATGGGGCCGGCCTCGGTAAAACGTTCATAAGCCGTAAACTGGTGGCTGTCGCTGGTGGAGACATTGGCAATCAGCGCGTTCTGACCATAGGCTTCGGTGCGGGAAACAAAGCCCAGCTTCTCACGCAACCCGGAACGCCCGCCATCGGCGATCACCAGACAACGCGCGGTCAGCTCCTCCTGTGCGCCATCCTTGCGGATGGCCACCCGGACACCGCCAGCCACGGGTTCCATGCCCACCACCTCAGCCGGTGCCTGCCAACTGACCCTGGTATCCAGCAAAGCCCGCATCAGGCACAGGCCCATCCAGCGGTTGTCTGCCACATAGCCAAGGGCATCCTGGCCATGTTCGTTGGCATGCAGGCGGGTAACGCCAAAACGGCCCCGGTCAGAGACATGAATGTGGCGTATTGGGGTGGCGTGCTCCGTCAACTGCGGCCACAGCCCCAACTGATCAAAGATCAGGCGGGAGCCCCAGGCCAGTGCCGTCGACCGGCTGTCATAGCTGGGCTGGTAATCCTCCGGCAACGCCTCTGGCGACAGCGGAAACGCCTCAACCACGGTTACCTTAAGTTCCGGCACCAGGCGCGCCAGCGCCAGCGCCAGAGTGGCTCCGGCCAGGCCGCCACCGGCAATGATCAGGTCAGTATCCACGCGCTCGGTAGTCACTGAATCAGTCCGCCATCAGAGCTTCAATATCGGCAATGGTCTTCGGCACGCCCTCGGTCAGGTTTCGGCAACCCTCTTTGGTGACCACCACATCGTCTTCAATACGGATGCCAATACCCCGCCAGCGCGGCTCTACGTCGGTATTGTCGGGAGCAATATACAGCCCTGGCTCAACGGTCAACGCCATCCCCGGTTCCAGTACCCGCCAGGCATCGCCGACCTTGTAATCACCAACATCATGGACATCCAGCCCCAGCCAGTGGCCGGTGCGGTGCATAAAGAAAGGTTTGTAGGATTCGTTGGCCAGGGCGTCGTCCAGGGTGCCCGAGAGCAGACCCAGATCGATCAGGCCCTGGGTCAGCACCTTCAGCGCCGCTTCATGGGGCTGGTTCCAGTGATTGTCCGGCTTCACCGCATCGATCGCCGCATACTGGGCCGCCAACACCACTTCGTAAAGCGCCTTCTGCTCCGGACTGAATTTGCCGCTGACCGGGAAGGTGCGGGTGATGTCCGAGGCGTAGCATTCCAGCTCGCAACCCGCGTCTATCAGTACCAGATCGCCGTCTTTCAGCGGTGCCGCATTTTCGATGTAGTGCAGGATGCAGCCATTGGCACCACCACCTACGATGGAGGGATAAGCGGTAGAGCGCGCACCATGCTCCATAAAGGTATGAATCAGTTCAGCTTCAAGATTGTACTCATACCCACCCTGACGAGCCCGCCTCATGGCCCGGCAGTGGGCCTCGGCACTGATCTGGCCGGCCTTTGCCATCACCTTGATTTCGGCAGCACTCTTGTACAGGCGCATATCGTGCAGCAGGTGCTCCAGCGCCACCAGCTCCCCGGGCGGATGCGCACCAGAACGAACCTTGCTGCGAATCACCTTGAGCCAGTCCATCACCCGGTTATCGAATGCCGGATCCTTGCCCAGCGGATAGTAGACCCGGCTTCGGCCTTCAATCATGCCGGGCAGAATATCGTCGATATCCGCAATGGGGAAAGCATCGTCGAAGCCGTAACGTTCGATGGCGCCCTCAGGGCCCACCAGAAAACCATCCCAGAGCTCTTTCTCCGGATTCCTCTCCTTGCAGAACAGAACCGCTTCACCATGCTCGCGGCCTGGAATCAGGGCCAACACCGCTTCGGGCTCGCCGAAGCCAGTCAGATACTGGAAATCGCTGTCCTGACGAAACGGGTGTAACACATCGCGGTTACGCACCCGCTCCGGCGCCGCAGGCAGAATGGCGATGCTGTCCGGGGCCATCCGGTCCATCAACTTGCGACGGCGCTCGGCAAACTCTTTCACGGGAATGGTCACAGCCATGATAGCTCCTGATCAGTGCAGGGTGGGCGAATCGCCTGCCGGCTTCTCCGGCTCATTGAACTCGGTGAACACCGCCAGCGCGCCAAGGCGCACGTACTCGGTAATTTCAAGCAGTTGCTGTTCACTTTCGTCGTCGGATTCTTCGTCCTCCGACAGCTGGCTGATGGCCACCATATCCTCGATCAGCTCCCGGATCTCATCCGGAGCCTGGCCAAGGGAAGCGCCGGCCGCCAGCGCCATGCCTTCCAGAAATCCTCGAACCCAGGCCACCAGGGCTTCCAGTCGTTGTTCGATGGCATAGTCGTCATCTGGCAACAACGGCTGAAAACTCATGTCGGTGGACTGCAATTGCTTGAGCGTTTTACCGTAGGCGCTGTTCATAAAGGGGGCGAGGTCATCCGACTCTTCAGCCGCTTCATCAGCCAGCCCCATGTGTTCGCAAACCATAGCCAGCCACTCGGGCTCGTCAATACGGGAGCCTGCCGCCAGCCGGCCACAGAGCACGCCATGCAGCTCAGAGGGGTGGCTGAACGCCTTGTGCGCGGTAAACACGTTGGCCCAGCGTTCAAATTCAGCCGCACGGGCGGCGGAGGTATCGGTTTCGGACATGAAGCTGCCGTTTCCTTAAATCGGTGGTGTACGTTCAGATACGCGCCGGGGCGGTGCCCCGACGAATACCGTATCCTAGCATTCTGGGGAAATCCTGGCACGAATACCCGGGCAGGCGGGGTTGCTTTTATCTTCACGTCAGACAAAAATGTTATAACATATCAGATATGGACAGAATGACCCGATGCGCAGATACGTTATGCCTCTCATGACCGTGGCACTGGCAAGCGCCGTACTGGCTCCGCTGCCCGCGGGCGCGGCCAACAACCCCAGCGCCCATCAACATGGCCACGCGGAGCTCCAGGTAGCCATAGACACCAACACCGCCGATGTCTTCCTTCGCTCACCCGCATACAATCTGCTTGGCTTCGAGCACGAGCCACGCACAGAGCAACAGCATCGGCAACTGGCGGATCTGGAGCAGTGGCTGATATCGACCCCTCTGATTAACACTGAGGATGGCAACTGCAACGTGGAAGATGCCAGCTTTCACAGCTCGTGGCCCGAGGCGACCCGCCATCACAGTGACCATGCGCACGAACACCATGACCACGATCACGAGGACGGGCAAGCAAACGACCACAGCGATATCGAGATTACCCAATCACTGACCTGTGACGGACTTGCCGATCACCAGACACTGACCACACCAATGGTGAAGCACTTTCCGGCACTGGAACACCTGGATGTTCAGTGGATCGGCCCTGAAGGCCAGGGCGCCACAAGACTGGAAGCCGGCGACCAGCAATTCCGGGTTGGCCGCTGAACCGTTACTCGGTGTAAGGTTCTACCGACTGCGCCACCATGGAATAGGAGGAAGTGCCGAGATCATTCTCGGTTCGCTCAATCACCAGCTCCCCCTCGATCCAGACCGGGTCGTATAGAGCCTCCAGGGTAAACCCTTCATGGTATTTTACGTGGATGATCTGGTTTGGGGGTGGTGGCGGCACATGGATGCAGGCGCCGTAGTAGGGCACCAGGAAGAACTCGAGAATGCGCATATCGTCCGTGGTTTTCAGAGGTACCACAAAGCCCGGAATCCGGCCCTCGACGTTGCCCATTTCCGGAACCACCCGCCCGGTCATGATTTCGTCCGGCAACAGGGGCGGGCCATCGCCCTCATGTTCGATTTCCGGCATAGTCTCGAGCAGCGCCAGATCTTCCGCAGGCATTAACTCAAGCCAGTCGATCTCCCGGGGCTCGGCACGGACCGCCAGGGAAACCAATAACAACAAGCCCAGGCCAAGACAGGCAAGCAGCTTGCGGGACAGAACATCAGTGAACATCAACACGGGTTCTCCAAAAAACCAGATCAGCAACCGGCGCCATCATACAACGGCGAGCACGATACGGATATGAACAGCGAGACACGACAACCGCCGGACAGTTCCCGCCCGGACACTCTGGCCATCCGAACCCGGAATCTGCACTTCCGATGGCAAAATCAGGCTCGAGAACTGGCCTTCCCCGATATTCAGCTGACACGGGGTGAACACCTGTTCCTGCACGGCCCCAGTGGTACGGGTAAAAGTACGCTGTTGGGACTACTCGCAGGCATGCACACGCCCAGCCGTGGCAGCCTTCAGCTGCTGAATCAGGAACTGACCACCATGAAGGCCGGCGCCCGGGATCGACTTCGCGCCGATCATATGGGCGTCATCTTCCAGCAGTTCAACCTGGTGCCCTATCTGAGCGCTGTGACCAATGCACTTTTGCCTTGCCGGCTATCAAATCTGCGCCATTCGCGAGCGATACCCTCCGCCACCGAAGCTGCCCAACACCTGCTGACACAACTGGGCATTCCGCAAAGCCACTGGCACCAGGGAGTGACCCGGCTATCGATCGGCCAGCAGCAGAGGGTGGCTGCCGCCCGCGCGCTGATCGGCGTTCCGGAGATCATTCTTGCAGATGAGCCCACGTCTGCTCTGGATAGCAACAATCGGGACCGCTTTCTTGAACTACTGCTAACTCTGGCCGAGCGCAGTAACAGCTCGGTTGTATTTGTCAGCCATGATCAGTCACTGGCCAGGCACTTTCATCATCGCATGGCCCTGGAGGTGGCGCCATGAACAAGCTCAAGCTCACCATCTTCCTCTCCGCCGCCAGTCTGTGGTACCGGCGCCGTGTACTGGCTCTCGTTTGCCTGACCCTGACGCTGAGCGTAACCCTGCTGCTTGGCATCCAGTACCTGCGCACAGAAATCCGACAATCATTCACCAGTACCATCAGCGGCACCGACCTTATCGTAGGGGCCCGCAGTGGCCAGCTGAATCTGCTGCTTTACACGGTGTTCCACATCGGTGATGCCACCAACAACATTCGCTGGTCCACCTATCAATCCATGACTGAGGACAGCCGCATCGACTGGCTGATACCTATTTCCCTGGGCGACAGCTACCGCGGCTTTCGGGTTGTCAGCACCAACGAGCAGTTCCTGGCCCGCTTCCGCTATGGCAACGACCAACCGCTGACCCTGGCGAGCGGAGACTGGTTTTCTGACCTGTTTGACGTGGTGATCGGCGCCGGCGTGGCACGGCAGCTTGACCATAAACTGAACGACGACCTGGTGCTTTCCCATGGCGGTGGCCGCACCAGCTTCTCGAACCACAAGGACCTGCCATTCCGGGTATCCGGCATTCTCGCGCCAACCGGCACGCCCGTCGACCAGGCGGTTTACATCAGCCTTGAAGCCATGGAAGCCATGCATGTGGGCTGGGAATCCGGCGTGGCCATCCCGGGCCGGACCCTGTCGGCCGACCAGGCCCGTAACCGGGATTACACACCGGACACCATCACCGCCGTGTTCGTTGGCCTGGACCGCCCGATCCTCACCTTCCAGGTTCAACGGGAGCTGAACCAGGCCCGCGAGGAACCTCTGTCGGCCATCCTGCCGGGTGTGGCCCTGAGCGAGCTCTGGCGGATGATGGGGCAATTTGAAAAAGCCCTGCTGGGCATCAGCGGCTTTGTCGTGATCACCAGCCTGGTGGGACTGATTGCGGTTTTGCTCACCCTGCAAGCCCAGCGGCAACGGGAGATTGCCGTTTTGCGAGCGACCGGAGCTTCACCGGGGCTGATTGCCGGCCTGTACAGCCTGGAGTGCGTCGGGCTTGCCCTGGCCAGTTGCCTGTTCGCCCTGCTGCTCGGCGCTGCCGCCATCGCCGGCCTCAGCCCCTGGCTCCTGGAACACTACGGACTGCAAATCCGGCTTCGGCCGCTGGCCCGGGAGGAGTGGCTGTTACTGGTGGCAGTGCCGCTCTCTGCGTTGGCAGTGTCCGCCCTCCCCGCACTGAACACCTGGCGAGCAGGCCGACAACAGGGGTTCGGGGCACCGGACTCCAGCTGAACTGACGCAAAAGGTGACAGGCCTCACGGCGAGCACGCCATGACAATGCGGTAAATTGACCGGTCTGGCGCGCGCACTTATAGTAACTCTCATCAAAATCACCGATGTTGGGCAGGTCATGGAACAGTCCGAAGTACAGGCATTAGCGGACAAGCTGGACAAGCTGATCGAGCGCTGCGACAAGCTGGAGAAAGACAACGCCCTGCTAAGGGAGCTGCAGGACGACTGGAACCGGGAACGGGCCCAGCTAATGCACAAAAACGATCTTGCCAAAAACAAGATCGAAGCCATGATCGGCCGTCTTCGGGCACTGGAGCACCACTGATGTCACAGACCCCAACCACCGTGGAAGTCAGGATTCTCGACAAGGAATACCTGGTGGCCTGTCCGCAGGAAGAGCAGGAAGCCCTTCTACGTGCGGCCCGGCATCTGGACACCAAAATGCGTGAAATCCGCTCCAGCGGCAAGGTATTCGGTACCGAGCGCATTGCCGTGATGGCCGCCCTGAACATCACCCATGAACTGCTGGAACGCGACACCATGTCAGACGCCACCAGCAGCATCCTGCGTGCCATGGATAACCGGCTTGATGAAGCGCTGGGAGAGCCTTCGGACAACTGATCCGGAAAGAATCCGGAAACGGGGTTGCAATCCTCCCCGGCCCTGCCCGTATAATGGAACCAACTTCCTGGGCTGTTCGCTGGTCGGGTACGTCCTCGAGCCGATGCGCATTACCCAGGTGGCTACTTCAGGGCATTGTGAGCATGTCCCCCAAGGGGGAAAGCCTAATATGTCACAGCGGCCACCGACCTTGAACTTCTGGGTTCAAGGGCTACATCCGATAACGGCAGCCCGGGAAGCTTTTCACCGTTACTCCGATTGCGACTTCCTGAATCTCAAGTGCAGCAAAGCGTCCTGAACCTCCTGGTTACCGAACCGCTCATCGAACAACAGTCCAGACCACACTGAGTCGTCCGACCTGGCCTGATCCTTTCGTTGCTGATACAGCGAATCCCAGCGTTCCAGGTACTGATAGGCCAGCTCATCATCCGGGGCCACCTGCTCACCCCGGTAGTACATCAGCCCGAGGTACGCCAGGGCGGCCATGTTCTCCTCCTCCGCCGCCCTCTCCAGAAGCTGTCGAACTTCTTCTGCATGAACCTCAGCCTGACCGGCGTAATACATTGCCTGTCTATAGCGCGCATTTGAGACAGCTTGACGCAGATTATCCGGCACATCGGCAACCGGCATAAATACAAACCGCTCGCGAGCTTTCGCAGCGCTCTCATCCCGGCCATCCTGCTGCAACTCTCGCGCCAAAAGCAGCTGTGCGGGCAGGTGGCCCTTATCAGCGGCGCGCCTCAACCAACCTACAGCATCCACCAGACTGGGCGGAATACTGGCCAGCCCCTGACTGTAGATCGCACCAAGTTTGTAGGCCGCCTCCGCATCCCGGTAAGCCATGCTTTCCAACAGATCCAAGGCTCGGCGATGCTGTTCTTCGGCCATACCCGGCAGGCTCGAGAGATAGATATCGGCCAGCAAGTGCTTGGCCCGATCGTCTTCTCGCTCTATCTGTTCAAGACGCGCAACGGCCAGACCCACTTGCATCGAGCGCCCGTCTTCGGGATTCAGATACAGGTGAGCCAACCAGAGATTCGCCTCTTTCTCGCCCCGGTCGGCCGCACGCTCCAGCTGATCGAGCGCCTCAAGATAATCAGCCTCGGAACGCTGCTTTCCGCGAGCCAGCGCCACACCTCGGGCCAGCAGTGCTTTCGGGTAGTTCTGATCGGCAGACCGTTGCAGCCATTGCTCTGCTTCGGCAGGGTTAAACCAAGGTGAATCTGGCGCTCCGTATATTTGGGCCATCATGTACTGGGCGCGGGCGCTGCCTTTATCTCCGGCATACCGGTACCACGCTATCCGGCGTTGCGCACTGGGATCCACCAGGGCCGGATACAATGTAGCCAGGTAGCGCATGGTGCCTGCATCGGTGTCCGGACGACTTGCGCGCCATACCTCGTCTGCACTCTGGAGAATAAACTCGCCTTCCTCATCCAGACAGGCCCAGGCAGGTACCCTGTCCCGGGTGTCGGAGCCGCAGTATTCAGCCAGAGCCCGGTGATGAAACAGATTCGAAGCATTATCTACCTCACCGATTTCGGGGATCAGTGCCACCGCCTGTTTGCGATCCTGCTCGACCAGCTCCCCGGACCAATAGATCATCGCGAGATCAATCAAGGCTCGCGGATAGTCCGCCGCACGGAGAAGCACTAACGACCTGGACACATCACGGTTCTCTGCCTGCCCTCGCCGATAGATCTCCGCCAACAAATGCCGCGCTTCGCGCTCGTAGACCGAAAACGGTTTCTGAAGCTCTCGCTCCAGCAACTCGGCAGCTGCCTGCTCATCCGCTGGCCCGCCCAGGCCAAGATACATTAAGCGAGCCAGTTCATAGCGCGCCCGACTGCTTTCATAACTCTCGGTCTCACCGTCAAGGTAACTCTGGAGATGGTGGCGGGCACCGGAATATTCAGCAGAAGCCAACGCACGAACACCCACCCGGTAAACCTCGGGGGATCCGGTCGCGCAACCAGACAAAGCAACAATCAAAACCGCAGGAAGCAACAGGCGAGCGTATCGGGGGAAATCCATGGCAGAATACAGCCTCTGAAAAAACAACGGACTGCAGACTAGCAGAATTTTAACGGGGCGTTATTGATGTGATACAACATAGGCCGAATTCACGACGCAGCAGCAGGTAATCGCCATCTTGAATCCGCATCATCAAGCAAGGACGTTTGACGCCGGCAATGATCGGGCCTCACGCCGCCAGCTCCGCCAAACTCTTCGCCAGAAACGGAGAAGTCTGTCGTTTGAAGAACAGCGGCAAGCTTCCGAACGTCTCGCCCTTAACCTGCTGAGGCACCCCGACCTGCACCGGGCACGCCACATTGGCATCTACCTGGCCAACGACGGCGAAATTGACCCGTCCCTGTATATTGATCTGGCTCGCAAAAAAGGCATCCGGTTCTACCTGCCCATTCTGCACCCGATCTACACGGGCAAGCTGGTTTTCAGCCCCTATTTTGATGGAGTGCAACTGACGGCAAACCGCTTCGGCATTCCAGAACCCCCGTTCCCGCGCTCAAGACGCAAGCCGGCCTGGGCACTGGATGCGGTGCTGTTTCCATTGGTAGGGTTTGACGAAACCGGAGGGCGACTGGGTATGGGCGGCGGCTTCTACGACCGAACCTTCGCGTTCAGCCGGATCAGGCCCTGCATGGCACCAAAGCTGGTTGGCCTGGCCCACGATTTTCAGCGCGTGGAACAGTTGCCAATTGAGCCCTGGGATGTGCCTTTACACGGTGTGGTAACGGATAAGCGTTGTTACCGTTTCAGACCCTGATTGGCAGACAGAACATAGCCTACTGCAGATGCTTCGCGGTCGGTACGCTTGTCCTCAGACGCCTGAATGGACGTAAAACCCGTAATCACAAGGCCGACAGCAAAGATGAGCACAATGGCACGAATGATGTCAGGCTTGCTCCCCATTTCTTGGATTCCCGTTATTCTTTCATTCAATTGGCAGGAAAATCAGACAACTATTACTGATTCGCAGAATTAGACGAAAGACTAACACGTAACTTGATTTTTACAATTTTTGACAGATTACCGTTATGTAAGAGTTGTAGCGTTCCACCCTCAGGTGGAACGCCCGTTGCCTGCTCCCAAAAACAGCCGATAGGCCTCGTTGTCAGTCATGTTTTCATAACGAAAACCGACCTTGTCGAGCATGCCCTCAAAGTCCGCCACCTCATTGTCCTCAACCTGCGCGCCCAATAGCACCCGGCTGTAGGCCGCACCATGATTGCGGTAGTGGAACATGGAAATATTCCAGCGCGTTCCCAGCGACATCAGGAACTTCAGCAAAGCTCCCGGGCGCTCGGGAAATTCAAACTGGAACACCTTTTCATTGGTAATCGTCGGTGCATGGCCCCCGACCATATGGCGAATATGCTGCTTGGCCAGGTCGCTGTCGGTAAGGTCGACCACCGAGTACCCGCTTTCCCGAAGATCCTGCACCAGTTCTTCCCGGCCATGTCCGCCAGCGGCAATCTGGATTCCCACGAAAATGGTGGCGTTCTGAGCATCCGCATAGCGGTAATTAAACTCGGTGATGCTACGCTTGTGCAGCGCATTGATGAACGTTTTGAACGCGCCCGGCTTCTCCGGGATCGTTACCGCCAGAATCGCCTCGCGCTTCTCTCCCACTTCGGTGCGCTCGGACACATAGCGCAGTCGGTCGAAGTTCATGTTGGCACCACTGAGGGTGGCAATCAGGTTTTCATCCTCGATCTTTTCCCTCGCGATGTACTTCTTGATACCCGCTACACCCAGAGCACCTGCCGGTTCGGCAATGGAGCGAGTATCTTCAAACACATCCTTGATGGCCGCACAGATCTCATCCGTGGACACTGTGATCACTTCATCTACGTGATCCTTGCAGATTTCCCAGGGATACTCACCGATCTGTTTGACCGCCACGCCATCGGCGAAGATGCCCACCTCATCCAGCACCACACGCTCACCGGCCTTCATGGCCGCCTGCAGACAGTTGGAGTCTTCCGGCTCCACACCAATCACTTTGATTTCCGGGCGCAGATACTTGATATAGGCCGCCATGCCGGCAATCAGCCCGCCGCCACCGACACAGATGAAGATGGCATGAATCGGCTTGCTGAACTGCCACATGATTTCCATGGCTACAGTGCCCTGACCGGCGATCACATCCGGGTCGTCGTAGGGAGGGATGTAGGTGTAGCCGTGTTTCTGGATCAGCTCCTGTGCGTGGGCTGCCGCCTCATCAAAAGCATCGCCCTTGAGAACCACTCTGGCGCCGTGGTCACGAACTGAGCGTACCTTGATCTCCGGCGTCGTCTGCGGCATCACAATAACGGCTTTGATGCCCAGCTTCTTTGCGGCCAGAGCCACGCCCTGGGCATGATTGCCGGCAGAAGCGCAGATAACCCCCTTGGCCTTTTGTTCTTCCGACAACTGAGCAATCCGGTTGTAGGCGCCGCGAATCTTGAAGGAAAACACCGGCTGAAGGTCTTCACGCTTGAGCATAATATTGTTGCCAAAGCGCTTGGAAAGACTACGGGCTTCAGTCAGGGGTGTTTCGATGGCCACGTCGTAGACGCGCGCATCGAGTATCTTCTTGATATAGCGTTGCGGCATGATGGTTCCGGTTGCTGGTGAGTGATCAGGAAAAACCCACAGTGTAGAAAGTTTGCACGCTTGCCGTCTATAAGCAGAGTTGCTGCAGGCGTATAATAGTGCCCAAATTCAACGCAAACCTCCGGGAGCCCCCCATGACCCAGGACGAACTGAAACAAGCCGTTGCCAAAGCTGCAGTGGATCACATCGCCCCTCACCTGGAACCGAGCAGCATTGTCGGGGTGGGCACCGGCAGCACCGCCAACTTTTTCATCGACTACCTGGCGGAATACCGCAACGACTTCGACGGCGCCGTCGCAAGCTCCGAGGCAACCGCCGAACGACTGAAAAAGCACGGCATCCCGGTATACGACCTCAACGCCGTTAACGAAATCGAGTTTTACGTCGACGGTGCCGACGAAACCAACGAGAGCCTGGAACTGATCAAGGGCGGTGGCGGTGCCCTGACCCGGGAAAAGATTGTGGCCGCCGTCGCCAAGACCTTTATCTGCATCGCCGATGAGTCCAAGCAAGTCGGCATCCTGGGCGAATTCCCGCTGCCCGTGGAAGTTATCCCCATGGCCCGCAGCCATGTCGGCCGCGAGATCGTAAAACTCGGGGGCGATCCGGTTTACCGGGATGGTTTTGTCACCGACAACGGCAACATCATCATCGACATCCACAACATGGATATCTCCCGCCCGCTGGTGGTGGAAGAAAAGCTCAATAACATTGTCGGCGTGGTCACCAACGGACTGTTCGCCCGCCGCCCGGCCGACCTGCTGCTACTCGGCACCCGTGACGGGGTGAAAAGCATTGCCCGCGGTGCATAAACCCCTGTAAGGCACTCCGCCTGACAAGCTGGCCATTCGGGCCAGCTTTTTTATTGCCGGAACAAACCCAAACCAAGCGCTTGCTTGGTAACCAGGATTGCGCGACACTCACCTCATCGCAAAACAAGAACACAGGGAGCCAATCCGTGTCTGACTACTTCAACGAAACCCACGAACAGGTGCGCCAAACCGCCCGGAAATTCATCGAGACCCACGTGCGGCCCCATATTGACGACTGGGAAGAAGCCGGTGAATTCCCCCGTGAAATCTATAAACTCGCCGGCGACGCCGGACTCCTGGGCATCGGCTTCCCTGAAACTCTGGGCGGCATCGGTGAAGGCGATATCTTTATGAAAGTCGCAGTTTCCGAGGAACTGATGCGATCCACCTCTGGCGGCTTCGTGGCCAGTATCGGCTCCCTGGATATCGGCCTGCCGCCGGTGGCCAAGTGGGCCAAACAAGACATTCGCGAACAGATCGTGCCACCCGTCCTGCGCGGCGACAAAATCGCCGCCCTGGCCGTGACCGAACCCGGTGGCGGCTCCGACGTCGCCAACCTGAAAACCCGTGCCGTAAAAGACGGCGACCACTACATCGTCAACGGGAGCAAAACCTTCATCACCAGCGGCATCCGCGCCGACCATTACACCGTCGCCGTGCGCACCGGGGGCGAAGGCCACGGCGGCATCAGCCTGTTGCTGATCGACAAAGGCACACCAGGCTTCACCACCGGCAACAAACTCCGGAAAATGGGCTGGTGGGCCAGCGACACCGCCGAGCTCTTCTTCGAGGACTGCCGGGTACCCGCCGACCGCCTGATCGGCGCCGAAAACGCCGGCTTTATCGCCATCATGAGCAACTTCCTGGCTGAACGCCTGAGCCTGTCCGTCATGGCCTACATGACCGCCCAGATCGCCTACGAGGCCGCTCTGGATTACACCAGACAACGCCAGGCCTTCGGCCGCCCCGTTGCCGGCTTTCAGGTCACCCGCCACAAACTCGTTGACATGGCCACCCAGATCGACATCGCCCGGGAATACACCTACCGCTGTGCCGCACTGATGCAGGCCGGAAAAAACCCCATTAAACAGGTGGCTATGGCCAAGAACTTCGCCGTGGACGTGTGCGAAAAAGTCACCCGCGAGGCGGTACAGCTGTTTGGTGGTATGGGCTATATGCGGGAGTCAGTGGTGGAGCGGCTGTACCGGGATGCCAAGATTCTGTCCATTGGCGGCGGCACCACGGAAATCATGAAGGAGCTGATTGCCAAACAGATCAGGCTGTGACCAAGGTTTAGTTTCGAATGGCAAGAGACTTCCGTATAATTGCGCCCACTTTTTAAACGCAGTTAAACGAACCCTAACGTACCAGGAAGGATCGCACATGCAATTCGACAACATCCCCGCTGGCAAGAACCCGCCAGAAGACATCTACGTTGCCATCGAAATCCCGGCCAACAGCTCTCCGGTCAAGTACGAACTGGACAAGGACATGGGCGCCCTGCTGGTTGACCGTTTCATGGCCACTCCGATGTTCTACCCGGCCAACTACGGCTTCATCCCCCACACCCTGGCCGACGACGGCGACCCACTGGACGTCCTGGTGGTCACCCCGTACCCGGTGCAGGCTGGCTCGGTTATTCGTTGCCGCCCGGTAGGCGTACTGAACATGGAAGACGAAGCCGGTGGTGATGCCAAACTGGTGGCCGTGCCCCACGACAAGCTGACCCAGACCTACCACAACGTTCGTGAAATCGAAGACCTGCCGGAACTGCTGCGTGATCAGATCCGTCACTTCTTCGAGAACTACAAGACTCTGGAGCCCGGCAAGTGGGTGAAAGTGCAGGGCTGGGACAACGCTGCAGCCGCCAAGAAAGCTATCGAAGACGCCATCAACGCCTACAAGGGCTGATCACGCTTCGAACATAAAAAAGCCGGGCAAGTCTAACGACTGCCCGGCTTTTTTGTGCCTGAGCCAAAGCTCAGACAACGGCGCTTATCAGCCCCGCGACAACAGGTCCCGCATATCACTGATCGCAGCATTCGCCCGTGACAGATAAGCCGCCATGGTCAACGAATGGTTGGCCAGCACACCGAAACCACTGCCATTGAGAATCACCGGACTCCACATGGAAGCCTGGGTGCCCTCCAGTTCGATAATGATTTGCTTTACGCTCGCCATGGCGTTCTTGTCCTGCAACACCTTCCGGAAGTCCACTTCCACCGCCCGGAAAATATGCAGCAACGCCCAGGCACTGCCTCGCGCCTCGTAAAAGACATCATCAATTTTGGTCCACGAGGTTTTGACATCCTCGCCACCGGTCTCTTCCGCCAGAGGATCATCCGGATTCAGATTGGCCACGGCATCCGACACCGACGCCTTGCCCACGCTTTCGCTGAGCGTGCGGGACAGGCTACCCAACCGGGTTTCCAGATCCGCCAGCCAGTTGTTCAGGTTATCCGCCCGGGCAAAAAACTGGGCGTCCGCCTGGGCCGGATCGGACAGGCGATTCAGATAGCGCTTGAGCGCATTGATACCACGCCGGTACTCGTTCTCGGTCGATGGAATGGCCCAGCTTTCACTGTCAAAGTGGAACTGGGGCTCGGCAATGGTCAGATCCGGGTCTTCCGCTGACTGGCTCTGGGAACGACTGATATCCTTACGCATCGCCCGGGAAAGATCCCGCAACTGGACCAGCACGCCATATTCCCAGTTCGGCATATTGTCCATCCACAGACCGGGAGGCGCGATGTCGTTGGAAATATAACCGCCGGGCTTATCCAGCAGGGTCTCGGCAATGCGGATCATGGTGGCGGTGGTGGCAAAACCGGTCACCGGCTCCCTATCCATGGTGCTTGCCAGCGTACGGGTGTGATCACGTACAGAAAAGGTATCTGGCTCACTGCTCCAGTAGATACCCAGAACCATCGCAATCAGCAGGTAGACCACCAGCAAGGCAACCACCAACTTGCCAATAACACCGCTACCGCCGGTGTAATCCTGTACATCGTCTTTCTTGTCCCTGAAGTACTGTCTGATCTTGCCAGGCATAAGACTCCTGATCTCCTGTTGATTACGTGTCTGCGGCAAATGGTCTGCCAAGATGGTAGCCCATGGCGCCGTCAATACCCAGTCTACAGAGTACCGAGTATTCCGCCGCGGTTTCTACTCCCGTAGCGTACACCTTCACCCCCCGACTATGGGCAATACCCACAACCGACTCCAGCCAGAACCGGTTTTCATCATGACGGTCCAGGTTGTGGATGAAGCTGTGATCAATCCGAACGGCCCTGAACGGCAGCCGCTTGAGATAACTGAATGGCACGCCGCCCACGCCGAACCGGTCAACCAGCACCGGTACACCAAGCCGCGACAACTCTCTTACCAGAGAGCTGACGGCTTTGCGGTGATGCTGAATGGTCACTTCGGCAATACCGACCCACAAGCGCCCGGCTGTGCGCCCGGCCCGGGTAACCATGGTCAGCAGATCGTCACGGAAGCTATCAGACGCGATCGAATTACTACCCAGTGATACCGCCAGCCGTCGCTCCGGGTGGCGTTCAAGACACTCCAGCGCCCGGGTAAGCAGCATACGGTCGATATCGCTCACCAGCCCCAATCGCTCGGCCATGGGTACAAACAAACCGGCTTTCAGCGGCCCTTCTGCAGACTCAATACGGGAGAACACCTGATAATGGACCAGTGTCTGCCCCTCACCATGCACCATGGGCTGGAGCCAGAGAGACAGCTTATCTTCCCGAATCGCCTGGGTAATGATCGTGCGCCAGGTCTCCATATTGTGATGGCTCTCAACACCGGAATCGGGTAGCACCAGGCTGCAGGAGTCCCCCCTTTGCTGGGCTGCCCTGAGAGCTTCATCGGCGGCGGCCAACAAGACCCTGATGCCATCACCGGGTCTGGCCACCGCCAGGCCAGCATGAACATGAGCGTCCATCGGGGCGGAGAGGTCAGAGTAGATGCCATCCAGCTCCCGCACCAGCTGCTCGGCCCAGATTCGCACGTCCGCTGCGGAGGCACCGGGCACAAACACCGCAAATTCTGCACCGGTTCTGCGCCCGGCAAAGGATTCGGCATGTCGGGCGACAAACGCCCGGATGCCACCGGCCACCTGGCGCAACAACCGGTCCCCCTCGTCCCGGCCATAGGCCAGGTTATAATCTGCAAAATAGGCCAGCTGCAGCATGATCAGAACGCCAGGCGCCGATTTCTCTTCCGATTCCACTTCCACCTTCATGCGCTGGTCAAAGGCACTGCGGCTTGCCAATCCCGTCACCGGATCTTCATTGTTCACACGCCGCAAATGCTGAATAAGCTTGCCTTGCCCCTCGAACAACTGGCCCAGATCATCCGCCATCTGGTTCATAGCCTCTGTCACCCGGTTCAGCTCCCGGGTGGAGCGAATACTCACTCGCTTCCGGAAATCCCGCAGGCCAAGCGCCCGGGCCTGGGCCTCGACCTCTTTCAAGGGCCTCAAAGTCCTCCGGAGTAACAGAAACAGCCCCAGCAAGCCACCAGTGGCGATCACCAGGGCGGATAGCAGCAGCCCCAGGGAAATATGCCAGAGGTCGTCGTAGGCCCGCCCGGGATGACTCACCACCCGCACCTTGCCCAACCGGCTCCAGCCCCTGACCACCTCCGCTTCCGCCACCGGCAAGGGCAATGCCGCCAGGGAAACAAACCACTCTGGCGCGCGGTTAGCCTGCAGCGGCATGCGCCGACCGGCAATCATCTCGCCATCGTGCCCCAGATACTCAACAGCCAGGTAACGACCACTGTCGAATACCGCATCAATCAGTGACGCCGAGGCCACCGGATCAGAACCGTCAATGGCATTGGACAGCGAAAGTCCGGTTGCGGTGGCACCATCGCGGGCGTGAGCTGACAGTTGATCGGCAACATAGTCCCGGAAATAGCCATAGCTGGTCACGAACGCAACCACCAGCGTGAGCGTCAGCAGAGTGCCAGCGAATAGCAACAGCAAGGTCTGCAAGGTAATTTCCCCTCGCTGCCTGCGGTTATAAAAGTTGTCGAGCATCCCTGCCATCACATCGGGGCTCCATCAGAGAAACGAGTATCAGGTTAGCTGTGACCCGGGCCGCAGAGTTGACAAACATTTACATAGCGCAACCTACGCCCACAACATTAAACACTATAGACTCTACACAAGGACCATAAAGCCTCTGTATAACTCATAAATGGCAAAAATTCGCGCAGACGGATATCGCGATCAACAATTGGACAGACAGGCCGGAGCACCATGAACGACGAGAGCCAGAAAGAGAAACTCAGGCAGCATTTCGCCCGCCGTGTCACCACCCAGGCCCGGGTGGTGCTTGATACCTGGCAGAAAATCCGCGACGACCGCAGTCAGGCGCCAGCCCACCGGGACGATCTGATTGCCGCAGCCGACAAACTCGTTCGTTATGCCCGGCGTTTCGAAATGGACAGCCACGCGGCTGCCGGCGAGCTGATCCTGTCCCTGTTGACCGACTGGCATCAGGACACCCCCCTGGACGATGCCAAAGCCAAGGCACTGGAAGATGCCACCGAGAATCTGCGCCTGTCCACCCAGCGCCGCACCGACCAGGACACCTCCAGCGCCCCCCAGCAGTATCGTCGCACGCCAGTTTATATCGCCCTGTCGAACGAAGAGATGGCCTCACGACTGATCCGGCAACTGGAATTTTTCGGTTTTCGCGCTTCCGCCTTCAGTGCATCAGCAGACCTGATTGAGGCCTGTGCGCTCAGCAAACCGGAAACCATCCTGATGGATGTAAGCTTCGGCGGCAGAGATAATGACGGCATTGCGACCGTGGAACAGTTACAGGAGCAACACGACACTCCGATCCCCATCATTTTCGTCAGCGACGAGGACGGCAGCATCGAAACCCGGCTGCGCGCCTCCCGCTGCGGCGGGGAGGAGTTCTTCTACCCGGCGGTGGACCCCGGCCAACTGATAGAAAAGATCGAAACCTATACCCACGGCAACACTGTCGAGCCCTACAAGGTGCTGGTCCTGGACGATTCCCGGGCCCAGGCCAAATACATGGAAACGGTATTGAAAAAGGCGGGAATGACCGCTCACATCATCACCGATCCGATGCAGATCATTCATGCCCTGGAGGAGTTCTCACCAGAAATCATCATCCTGGACATGTACATGCCCGGCTGCACCGGCATGGAGATTGCCCGTGTCATCCGCCAGCAGGATCGTTTCCACAGTGTTCCCATCATTTACCTGTCGGCGGAAGAGGACGTCAGCAAACAGCTGCACGCCATGAGCCTGGGCGGTGACGACTTCCTGACCAAGCCCATCGATCCCAAGCACCTGATTGCGACCCTGCACAACCGGGGTCGGCGGGCCCGCTCACTGCTGGCACTGATGATCCGCGACAGCCTGACCGGCCTGTTCAATCACACCCACACCCTGCATCTGCTGGAGCAGGAAATCGTGCGTGCGCGCCAGAAAGATCAGCCCATGTGCTTTGCCATGATCGATATCGACTTCTTCAAGAAGGTAAACGACACCTTTGGCCACCCGATTGGCGACCGGATTCTGCGCAGCCTGTCCATGTTCCTGAAACAACGTCTGCGCAAGACCGATCATATTGGCCGCTACGGTGGAGAAGAGTTCGCCATCATCCTGCCGAACACCCGCCCGGGCGATGCCCGCAATGTCCTCAACGAAATTCGTGAGCGCTTCTCCGAGCTGACCCAGCAGGCCGGCGACCGGGAATTCAATGTCACCTTCAGTTGCGGTATTGCCGACTGGCAGGGTGAAACCGCCCAGGCCCTGTGCGAGCGCGCAGACCGCGCCCTGTATACCTCCAAGGAGCACGGCCGCAACTGCGTGACCCTGGCCGAGACCTGACCGTCCGGGCCGGGCAATCGCCCGGCCCATGAAACCAATGTCGAATACCGACATTCACCGCCATGATCAACAATGATTGTCATCAACGAAATGTCATCGCGTGACAGCAGGTTGCTGTGTAACCTTTTCAGAGCAATGGACAACCGGCAGGATTGTCAAAAAGTGTTGATCTGGGGATAACAAGCACGCACCATTGGGGTAACGTGCCGTCATCTTCGGCGATCCTGTTCAAAAACCATCAAGGCAGACAGAACCATGTCGACCATTCTTGTGCTCCACGGCCCGAACCTGAATATGCTCGGAACCCGAGAGCCCGAGGTCTATGGCCACGAGACCCTGGCCGATATAGACGACCGCCTGCGCAGCAAGGCAGCTGAGAAAGGCCATCATCTGTTACACCTGCAGTCAAACGCGGAATATGAATTGATAGAAAGAGTGCATGAAGCCAGGGCTGAAGGGGTGGATTTCATCATCATCAATCCCGCCGCCTTCACCCACACCAGCGTGGCCCTTCGGGATGCCATGCTGGCGTCGGGCATTCCCTTTATTGAAGTGCATCTTTCAAACGTGCATGCGCGGGAACCTTTCCGCCATCACTCTTATTTTTCAGATATCGCCGAAGGCGTTATCTGCGGGCTGGGCAGCCAGGGCTACGATCTCGCCCTGAAAGCGGCCCTGCAAAGAATTCACCGATAGAACACAGAAACGGGACTGGAATAGTTATGGATATTCGCAAAATCAAGAAACTCATTGAGCTCCTTGAGGAATCAGACGTCGAAGAACTGGAGATCCAGGAAGGCGACGACTCGGTTCGCATTTCCCGCCGTCGCGAGCCCGCCGCCGGTGGACATTACGTCAGCCATTACGCGGCACCAGCCCCCCAGGCCGCTGCGCCGGCTCCGGCCCCCGCGGCCGATGCCGCCCCGTCTGCGGAATCCTCGGCTCCGGCAGCCCCCTCGGGGCACGCCGTGAAATCCCCGATGGTTGGCACCTTCTACCGTGCGCCGTCCCCCACCGCCAGCTCCTTTGTTGAAGTGGGCCAGAAAGTTAACGTGGGTGACGTGATCTGTATTGTTGAAGCCATGAAGATGATGAACCAGATCGAAGCCGACAAGGCCGGTACCGTTACCGAAATCCTGGTCGAAAATGGCCAGCCGGTTGAGTTTGACCAGCCCCTGGTCGTCATTTCCTGAATTCGGTGATTGCTAACCATGGCCATGTTAGAAAAAGTTCTGATCGCAAACCGCGGTGAAATCGCCCTGCGTATTCTCCGCGCGTGCAAGGAGCTGGGCATCAAGACCGTTGCGGTACATTCCCAGGTAGACCGCGACCTGATGCACGTTCGCCTTGCCGACGAATCTGTCTGCATTGGCCCAAACAGTGCCACAGACAGCTACCTCAATATCCCGACCATCATCAGCGCCGCTGAAGTGACCGATTCGGTGGGTATCCACCCGGGTTACGGTTTCCTGGCCGAGAATGCCGACTTCGCTGAGCAGGTCGAGAAAAGCGGTTTCCGCTTTATCGGCCCCCGTGCAGAGACCATCCGCCTGATGGGTAACAAGGTGTCCGCCATCGAAGCCATGAAAAAGGCCGGCGTACCCACAGTTCCCGGCTCCGACGGCCCGCTGACGGACGACGACGAACGCACCCTCAAGCTGGCGAAGCAGATTGGCTACCCGGTGATGATCAAGGCGGCCTCTGGTGGTGGTGGCCGAGGCATGCAGGTGGTGCACTCTGAAGCCGCCCTGCTGAAAGCAGTACAGATCACCCAGAGCGAAGCCAAGAATGCCTTCGGCGATCCCACCGTGTATCTGGAGAAGTTCCTGGAAACCCCACGCCACGTGGAAGTCCAGGTTCTGGCCGACATGCACGGCAACGTCATCCATCTGGGTGACCGGGACTGCTCCATGCAGCGCCGCAACCAGAAGGTAATTGAAGAAGCACCGGCACCGAACATCAACCAGGAATCCCGCGAGCGAACGCTTAAGGCGTGCGTGGATGCCTGCAAGGAAATCGGCTACGTCGGCGCCGGCACCTTCGAATTCCTGTATCAGGACGGCGAGTTCTACTTCATTGAAATGAACACCCGGGTGCAGGTTGAGCATCCAGTCTCTGAGATGGTCACTGGTGTGGACATTGTGCGCGAGCAGCTGCGTATTGCCAGCGGTCTGCCACTGCAATACAGCCAGGACCAGATCCACATTTCCGGCCATGCCATTGAATGCCGGATCAACGCCGAAGACCCGAAAACCTTCGTGCCCAGCCCTGGCAAGATCAGTCATTTCCACGCTCCGGGCGGCAACGGCATCCGCGTGGATTCCCACCTGTACAGCGGCTACACCGTACCGCCGTACTACGATTCCCTGGTGGCCAAACTGATTACCTGGGGCGACGACCGGGAGATCGCCCGCCGGCGCATGAAGAATGCGCTGGACGAAATGCTGGTCGAGGGCATCAAGACCAACCAACCCCTGCATCGAAAACTGGTGCGCGATGGTGGCTTTAAACAGGTAGACTTCACCATCCACTACCTTGAGAAACTGATGCGGGATTAACCATGCCCTGGATACAACTCCAGATTCCAGCTGATCCGGACACTGCGGATCAGCTGGAAGATCTGTTAATGGAAATGGGCGCCGATGCCGTTTCCATGGAAGACGCCGCCGACCAGCCGCTGTACGAGCCCGACCCGGGCACCACCCCCCTCTGGAGCCAGACCACCGTCACTGGCCTGTTCCAGTCTGATCGCAATATCGAACAGTTACTGGCGGAGATTCGCGACGCCTGGCACCAGCAGACCCAACAGTCTTTGGCCGACATTGACGTTACCCTGGTGGAAGACAAGGACTGGGAGCGGGCCTGGATGGACGACTTCCACCCGCTGCAGTTCGGTGAACGCCTGTGGATTGTGCCCAGCTGGCACGAGGCGCCAGATCCGGACGCCGCCAACCTGTTGCTCGACCCCGGCCTGGCTTTCGGCACCGGCACCCACCCGACCACCGCGCTGTGCCTGGAATGGCTTGACGGCCAGGATGTCGCGGGCAAGCAAGTGACCGACTACGGTTGTGGCTCCGGCATTCTGGGCCTGGCCGCCCTGTTACTGGGGGCAGAACATGTCGTTGGCGTGGATACCGATCCCCAAGCCCTGGAAGCCAGCCGTGACAACGCCCGCCGGAATGGCGTTGAAGATAACCGCCTGGATTTGTACCTGCCCGGCAACGATCCGGACACCCGAGCCGATATCATGTTGGCCAATATCCTTGCCCAGCCGCTGATCGGCCTGGCACCGAGACTGGCCGAACTGACCAGGCCCGGCGGGGATCTGGTACTGTCCGGCATCCTGTTCAATCAGGCCCGTGACGTGATGGAAGCCTATGAGCCCTGGTTCATCATGGACGAACCGGAACAGAAAGAAGACTGGATACGCCTCACAGGACGGCGCAAGGACGGATGACGACACAGGCGTTTATGTCTAAACTGCCTCCATCGTAGTGATCGACCAGAGATCGAGCTTTCAGGAACGAAGCATGACCCAGAGCAGCCTGCAGACCCAATGCCCCAACTGTGAGACCCGTTTCCGGGTAACAGACGAACAGCTGAGCGTCGCCAGGGGCAAGGTACGCTGCGGGAACTGCATGAAGATTTTCAATGCGGTCGAACACCAGGTGATCTCTGGCAAAGATAATGCCGGGGCCCGCCCGTCGCCCTCATCATCTGGCTCTGAAACCGGAGCACCCAGGCCCGGCCGGTTCGACGATGAAGAGGAACTGATCTTTGCGGACAACCCCGAGGAAGATGCCACCGAAGGCCGCTATGCCGGCAGCAAACTGACGTTCTCAGATGATGAGCTCAGCGACAGCTTCCGCAATTTCGACGAGCCCGAGGAATCCAGCTTCAGCGACGACGACCTGACGCCGGAAAACCAGAATATCGACGAGAGCTGGGCCGAAGCCATGCTCAACGACGACGAGCCCGCGAAGCCATCGGCTCAGCCAGAATCAGCGAAGCCTCAGCGCCCTGCCCCGGCGCAGCCCGAACCGGAACAGGCATCGCTTCAGACGTCCCCTGCTGCCGAAACACGGCCGGAGCCGCTTCGCCGTGAGGACAGCGAGTCCGATGAAACAACCCTACCCGCCAAGGAGACCTCTTCAGCGGAGCCGTCCACGGAACCGGATATCACGGACCTCAGCCTGGCGGATGACGATCGCGTGGGCGACCCGATTGTCAGCCGTACCCGCAAGCAAGCGGCGCCAGACACCCTCTACCATGACCTGCGACGGGATCCTGTATCCGTCGGTAACGGCGGAAGCCGGCTCAGAACCGTATTCTGGGCACTGGCGGTGCTGTCCCTGTTGGGCGTACTCATTGCCCAGGTTACCTGGTACCAGTTTGACCGGCTTTCTGCCATCCCCCAGCTCCGACCGTTCTACGAGAAGGGCTGCGAGATTGCCGGATGCGAACTCAAACCCCTGGTGAATGTCGAGGCTATCCAGAGCCGTAAACTGGTGGTGCGTACCGACCCGGAGAACCGGGATCAACTCATTGTCGATGCCGTGATTCTCAACCGCGCCGGCTTTGAGCAGCCGTTCCCAGCGATAGCTCTGACCTTCTCCAACCTCAATGGCGATGTGGTGGCCCAAAGCACCTTTACGCCAGAAGAGTACCTGGCCGGTGAGGCCGCAGAACTTGCCAGCATGCCGGTAGAGACGCCGGTGCGGATCGCCATCCGGATACGCGACCCCGGACGGGATGCCGTCAATTACAACCTGAGCTTTCGTCCCTGGGCGCCTTGATGCGAATCAATAGCCTTCGGGCCGACAGTTGACAGCGCAAAAGTCAACCAGAAAGCGCGAAAAATAATCAATTTTTTAACGCTTTCGCCCCTTCAATCAGCTTGCCCCCGGCGGTATCATTACCGCCCTTCGGAGACCGGAGCGGTCAGAAATTGAACAACCGCTCCAGCCGAATTTTGCTTAACCCGCTGTGACACGGACTCAGATCATGCTGCCAACGGCAAAAATCGGGCCGTACACCCTGCCCAACCCGCTGATTGTTGCACCCATGGCCGGTGTAACCGATCGCCCTTTCCGGCTTTTATGCCGACGAATGGGGGCCGGGCTGGCGATATCGGAAATGGTCATAGCGGACAGCAAGCTCTGGCATACGCGTAAATCCCGGACTCGCCTGAATCACGAAGGCGAACCGGAACCCAGATCGGTCCAGATCGCCGGCGGCGACCCCGAGATGCTGGCCGATGCAGCCCGGCAAAACGCTGAATTCGGTGCTCAGATCATCGACATCAACATGGGGTGTCCGGCCAAGAAAGTCTGCAACAAGGCCGCCGGTTCGGCCCTGATGAAAGACGAGAAGCTGGTGCGGGAAATTCTGGAAGCCGTGGTGAAGGCGGTGGATGTGCCGGTGACCCTGAAAATGCGAACCGGCTGGGACAGAGACAATCGCAATGCTCCGGTCATCGCCAGGATGGCGGAAGATGCCGGCATTCAGGCTCTGGCCGTACACGGCCGTACCCGCGCAGACAAATACAACGGCGACGCGGAGTACGACACCATCGCAGAGGTCAAGGCCAGCGTTGGCATACCGGTGTTCGCCAACGGCGACATTACCACGCCGGAGAAGGCCAGGCAGGTACTCAGCCATACCGGTGCCGACGGCTTGCTGATTGGCCGGGGTGCCCAGGGCCGGCCCTGGATTTTCCGGGAGATTCTTCATTATCTGGAAACCGGAGAACACTTGCCCCAACCGCCCATGGATGAAGTAGAGCGCATTCTGGCCGGGCACCTGGAAGAACTGCACCGTTTCTACGGCGAATTGATGGGCGTGCGTATCGCCAGAAAACACGTGGGCTGGTATCTGCAGTCCCATGATGACAGCAAACAGTTCCGACAACGCTTCAACGCCATCGATGATGCGCTGGAGCAGAAAGACAGCATCGCACAGTATTTTGCAGGCTTACGAAATGGAGAGGTATTCGCAGCATGACCGCTGAGACTTTGGCAAATCAATCCCTAAGCACCCCGGCCAACGATGATCTGCATCAGTTGCACACGGTAAACCACAGCGGCAACAGCGTCACCCTGCGTGACAGCGTAGAAGTTGCCCTGAAGAACTACTTTGAGCAACTCGATGGCGCGCCGGTTACCGACGTGTACCAACTGGTACTGTCAGAAGTGGAAGCCCCGCTGCTGGAGCAGGTGATGAAATACACCCGCAACAACCAGACCAAGGCCTCCACCATGCTCGGGCTGAATCGCGGCACCCTGCGCAAGAAACTCAAGCAATACGGTCTGCTATAATCAGACCTGACCCCACAAGGGCCTCCCGGATGCGTTCGCGAGGCCCTTGTTATTTGCACCCAGGCTTACAATCCGGCTTATCTGACCAGCGAAGAAAGTGACCCATGGCAAACCAGGCAAACACCCCCGTCCGTCGCGCCCTGATCAGCGTGAGTGATAAAACCGGCATCGTCGATTTCGGCCGTGCCCTCACCGAACGCGGCGTCGAGCTGCTCTCCACCGGCGGAACCTTCCGCCTGCTCAAGGAAAACAACGTACCGGTCACCGAAGTGTCCGATTACACCGGTTTCCCGGAAATGATGGATGGCCGGGTCAAAACCCTGCACCCGAAAATCCACGGCGGCATTCTGGGCCGGCGTGGCACCGACGATGCCATCATGGCTGAGCACGGAATCAATCCCATCGACATGGTGGTGGTGAACCTGTATCCGTTCGAGGACACCGTGGCCAACCCGGACTGCGACCTGGCCACAGCCATTGAAAACATCGACATTGGCGGCCCCACCATGGTTCGTGCCGCCGCCAAGAACCACAACGATGTTGCCATTGTCGTGAACGCCTCCGACTACAACCGCGTTCTGAAAGAACTGGCGGACAACGACGGCGAGCTGACCTATGGCACCCGCTTCGACCTGGCCGTGAAGGCCTTCGAGCACACCGCCGGCTACGACGGTGCTATTGCCAACTATCTGGGCGGGCGTACCCCGGATAACGACAACGCTGACTTCCCCCGCACCTTCAATGCCCAGTTCGTGAAAGTTCAGGATATGCGCTATGGGGAAAACCCGCATCAGCGCGCTGCCTTCTACGCCGAGCGCCACCCGAAGGAAGCCTGTGTCGCCACCGCCAAACAGCTTCAGGGCAAGGAACTGAGCTACAACAACGTAGCCGACACCGATGCGGCGCTGGAGTGCGTCAAACCCTTCGCCGACCCGGCC
Source organism: Marinobacter sp. bablab_jr008 (assembly GCF_016464145.1). Lineage (NCBI taxonomy): Bacteria > Pseudomonadati > Pseudomonadota > Gammaproteobacteria > Pseudomonadales > Marinobacteraceae > Marinobacter > Marinobacter sp. bablab_jr008. The sequence continues at coordinate 52,397 of NZ_JACDWW010000092.1, read as the reverse complement.
TGCGTCATCGTCAAGCACGCCAATCCCTGTGGCGTGGCCATCGGTGCCGACATACTGCAGGCCTACGACCTGGCCTTTGCCACCGACCCGACGTCGGCCTTTGGCGGCATCATCGCCTTCAACCGTGAACTGGATGCGGCGACCGCCAAGGCCATTGTGAATCGCCAGTTCGTGGAAGTGATTATCGCCCCGAGCGTTGCGCCGGAAGCAGTCGAGATTGTTGCCGCCAAGAAGAACGTACGCCTGCTGGCCTGCGGCGAATTCGACGGTGAACGCGCCCAGACCATGGACTACAAGCGTGTGACCGGCGGCCTGCTGGTGCAGGATCGTGACCTGGGCATGGTGGCTATGGAAGACGTGAAAGTGGTCACCGAACGCCAGCCCACCGAACAGGAACTCAACGACCTGCTGTTCGCCTGGGAAGTGGCCAAGTACGTTAAATCCAACGCTATCGTCTATGCCAAAGCCGGCCGCACCATCGGCGTCGGCGCCGGCCAGATGAGCCGCGTCTACAGCGCCAAGATTGCAGGCATCAAAGCCGCCGACGAAAACCTGGAAGTGAAGGGTTCCGTCATGGCCTCGGATGCGTTCTTCCCGTTCCGTGACGGCATCGACGCCGCGGCCGAAGCCGGCATTACCGCCGTGATTCAGCCCGGCGGCTCCATGCGCGACCAGGAAGTGATCGATGCCGCCAACGAGCATGGCATCGCCATGGTCTTCACCGGCATGCGCCATTTCCGTCACTGATCAAAGAACTCAGGAGTAACACATGAACATTCTGGTTATTGGCAGTGGCGGACGTGAGCACGCCCTGGCGTGGAAAGCCGCCCAGTCACCGCAAGCGGATAAAGTGTTTGTCGCCCCGGGTAACGCCGGCACCGCCCGGGAACCGAATCTGGAAAACGTCAACCTGGACGTGATGGACCTGGACGGCCTGGCCAACTTCGCCGAGCAGAACAACGTCGGCCTGACCATCGTTGGCCCGGAAGCCCCGCTGGTGGCCGGCGTGGTGGACAAATTTGAAGCCCGCGGCCTGCGCATCTTCGGTCCCAGCGCTGGCGCCGCCCAGCTGGAAGGCTCCAAGGCCTTCACCAAGGACTTCCTGGCCCGCCAGAAGATTCCCACCGCCGACTACGCCAATTTCACCGATGTCGACGAGGCCCTCGCCTACGTGCGTGAAAAAGGCGCACCCATCGTGGTCAAAGCCGACGGCCTGGCCGCCGGTAAAGGTGTAATCGTCGCCATGACCCTGGCAGAAGCCGAAGATGCCATCCGCGACATGCTCGCAGGCAACGCCTTTGGCGATGCCGGCAGCCGCGTGGTGGTGGAAGAGTTTCTGGACGGCGAAGAAGCCTCCTTCATCGTGATGGTCGACGGCAAGAACGTACTGGCCATGGCCACGTCCCAGGACCACAAGCGCGTAGGCGACGGCGACACCGGCCCCAACACCGGTGGCATGGGAGCTTATTCTCCCGCCCCGGTGGTCACTGCCGATGTGCACCAGCGGATCATGGACGAGGTGATCTACCCCACGGTCAACGGCATGGCGGCGGAAGGCCACCCGTACAAGGGTTTCCTGTACGCCGGCCTGATGATCGATACCAGCGGTGCACCCAAGGTCATTGAGTTCAACTGCCGCTTTGGCGATCCGGAAACCCAGCCGATCATGCTGCGCATGAAGTCCGACCTGGTGGAACTGTGCCAGGCCGCCGTGGATGGCAAGCTGGACGCGTGCGATTCCGAGTGGGATGAACGCGCCTCTGTCGGCATCGTACTCGCTGCCGGTGGCTATCCCGGCAGCTACGACAAGGGCGATGCCATCTCCGGCCTGCCGGACGGCGAAACAGAAGGTGAGAAGGTCTTCCACGCCGGCACCAAACTCAACGGCGACGACGTAGTCACTGCCGGGGGCCGCGTGCTCTGCGCTACCGCTCTGGGTAACACCGTCACCGAAGCCCAGCAACGGGCCTATGAGCTGGCAAAGAAAATCAGCTGGAACGGCATGTTCTACCGCAACGACATTGCCTACCGGGCCATTGCCCGGGAGCAGAGCTGAGGCTCCGGCTCGTCGAGTAACAGCGTCAGCCCGGTCATTGACCGGGCTTTTTTATGGGTTAGTGTTGGCATTCAATAATAGTCATAACGAAAAGGAGTTCCCTGTGCGCCGTACTCACCTGAAGCTGTTCCTGCTGCTGACCGTTACCCTGCTGGTCAGCGCCTGCTCCCGCCAGAGCATCTACGAAAACGCCATAGACTGGGAACGCTCAAGCGCCGGCCTGAAGGCCGCACAGGTCACCGTTGGCGATCTGGACATTGCCTATCTTCGCAGTGAAGAACCGGTCGATGGCGACACTCTGGTTCTGATCCACGGCTTCGGCGCCAACAAGGATAACTGGACCCGTCTGGCCAAAGAGTTCCAGGGTGAGTTCAACATCTATGCCCTCGATCTGCCAGGCCATGGCGACAGCAGTAAACCCCTGGACATCGGCTACCGTTTTGAGGATCAGGTAGATTACGTCCACCAGATACTGAAGGAACTCGGGGTGGAACGCTTCCACATGATGGGCAACTCCATGGGCGGTGCCATCACTGCCCTCTACGCTGCCACCCATCCAGAACAGGTTCACACAGCCGTACTGTTCGACCCTGCCGGTATCTTCGAATATGAAAGTGAGCTGGTGGACCTGGTCATGGATGGCGACAACCCGCTCATCCCGAAACGGGAAGGCGATTTCGACCGCCTGCTGGACTTCGCTCTGGAAAAACGCCCTTTCGTGCCCTGGCCGATCTTTGATGTGATGGAAGAAAAGGCCATCGCCAACCGGGAAGTCAACGAAGTCATTTTCCGGGCCATCCGCGACACAGGCTTCGAGCCGGATTTCCGCAACGCCATCACCAACATCCAGGCGCCGGTTCTGGTGGTCTGGGGCAAGCTGGACCGGGTGATTGACTACCGCAACGCCGATGTCTTTGTCGAGGCCATCCCGAACGCGCGCAAGGCGATTCTAGACGAGATCGGCCACGCGCCAATGGTGGAAGCGCCGGAGCAGTCGGCAGCCTTGTTCCGGGACTTTCTTGCCGACCGGCAGCCCTGAAACCATTCGCCACTACAGCTAGGCCCGAAAAAAAGGTAGGCTTCAGAGCTTTGGATTCCGTCGTCAGAAGATTCGCCCATGCCTGAAGCCATCTGGATAAGTTTTGCCTTTGTTATCGGCCTTCTCGTCAAGGGAATCGGTTTGCCTCCGCTGGTTGGCTATCTGGCCGCCGGCTTTGTGCTCAGCGGCCTCAGCGCGACTACCAGCATCACCGCAGAGCCCACCGATGTACTGGCCCACATTGCTCATCTTGGCGTTTTGCTGCTCTTGTTTACAGTCGGCCTGAAGCTGAAGCTACGCTCCATTGTCAGCCCGGAAGTCATCGGCGGCAGTCTGCTCCACTTCGCGATTACCTGTGTGGTGTTTGCCCCCGGCCTCTACCTGCTTTTTGACCTGGACTGGACAACGGCCCTGATGCTGGCGATCGCCCTGTCCTTTTCCAGCACCGTACTGGCCGCCAAGGTACTGGAAAGCAAACGGGAACTCAGAGCCTTCCACGGCCGGGTCGCTATTGGCATATTGATTATGCAGGATCTGATTGCACTGGTGGTGATGAGTCTCGCGGCCGGCAAAACACCCTCAGAATGGGCCGTCATTGTATTCGGCCTTCCGTTGCTCCGGCCGCTGCTTTACAGGCTGCTGGATGCCAGCGGGCACGACGAACTGCTGGTACTGCTCGGGCTTCTGCTGGCCCTGGTGGTTGGTGGCCTTGGGTTTGAGGCCGTGGGTCTGAGCTCGGAATTGGGTGCATTGGTGTTCGGTGCCATGCTGGCCAACCATCCCCGTTCCCAGGAACTGGCCAAGTCTCTTTGGAGCGTGAAAGAAATCTTCCTGGTTGGTTTTTTCCTGCAGATCGGCATTGACGGCCTGCCAGACCAGCAAGCTCTGATCTTTGCGGCAGTAGCAGCCTTGCTCTTGCCACTCAAAGGCATCCTGTTCTACTTCCTGCTGCTGGCTTTCCGCCTGCGGGCTCGCAGTAGCTTCCTCACCTCGCTGTCACTCACAAACTACAGTGAATTCGGGCTCATTGTCGCCAGTGTTGCCCTGCCAGAATGGCTGGTTCCGCTGGCGATATCGGTTTCCCTGTCGTTTGTATTTTCGGCGCCGCTCAACCGGTTTTCCCACAGTATTTACGAGCATGTTGCCCACAAGCTGGTTCGTTTCGAGAGTCAGAAACGTCATCCTGATGAGCAACCTATCTCGCTGGGTACTACACGGGTTCTGGTGATGGGCATGGGGCGAACAGGCACTGCGGCTTACGATTGGCTTGCGCCCCATGAAACGCGAATCATGGGGATCGACTCAGACCCTGCCAAAACCGAGAAACACCAGAAAGATGGGCGCAATGTCGTCTTTGCAGACGCCGAAGACACCACCTTTTGGGAAGGTCTGCACATGCCGGAACTCAACTCGGTGATACTTGCAATGAGTGACATCGAAGGCAAGCTTATCGCCGCGCGGATGCTGCGCAAGCTCGGCTTCGAGGGCTATATCGTGGCGCACACCATGTATGCCGATGAAGCCGTAAAAATTCGCGAAGCCGGCGCCAATGATGCCTACCTCACGATGAGTGAGACCGGCGTGGCCCTGGCAAGTCACCTTATGGACAAATCAGGAATTCAGGCGGCGCAGGTGCGGAACCCGGTGTAAACATCACTGCGAAACGGCAGATACGCCTGCCGGTAGGTGCCACGGATCAGGTTGGATGAGGTGGCACAACTGCCGCCCTTGGTGACTTTGTGCGTGGCAAACTGCAGGGTCGACATGAACGGGTACATATCTACCTTGAAGCCGTCATAGGGCAGGAACTCGTTGCTGGTCCATTCCCACACCGAACCCACCATCTGCCGGCAGCCAAACGGGCTATCGCCGGCCGGGTAATCCGACACCGGGTTGCGAGCCATGGACCGGGCATCCATATCCGCCTTCACAGCGTCCGGTGACTCGTTGCCCCAGGGAAAACGCCGGAACGGCTCACCAGGTTTGTTACCGAGCGCGGCCACTTCCCATTCATACTCGGTCGGCAACCGCCGCCCGGCCCAGGTACAGAAGGCTTCCGCCTCCCAGTAGCTGACATGGGTAACCGGAGCGTCTGGCTGCAACGGCAGCCAGCGGTCGAACACCCGTACCTGCCACTGTTCGTCATGCCACCGCCAATACTGCGGATGTCGGGGCAGCCGCATCATTGGCTCGCCAACCCCATAGATCAGGTTGACGTCCTGCTCCGATTCCAGCCACTTGCGGCCGCCGAACGACCAGAGTTCGGGACGCCTGTAACCATCATCGTCTACAAACGCCTGAAATTCCCCGTTGCTCACCAGCGTGCGACTGATGGCAAACGCCGGCAGCTCTACCTCAAAACGGGGCTTCTCGGCATCAAAGGCAAAGTCTTCGGTCGCGTACTGTTGCGACTCACCGGGCATGCCAATAACCCAGCGACCGGCCGGGATCTGAGCATCACCGCTGATCGACTCGCCCGGAGCAGGCCGATCACCTTTGTAATCCAAAGGCGCCGGATAGCCGACTGTCTGCCGACACCAGATGAGCGACTCGATGTGCATGTTCTGGTGGTAGATGGCGTAGCGGTACAGGTACAGCTCCCGGTCAGTGAGCTCCCGGGACTGAATCCGCTCCGCGACCCGGTCGTAGATGGTATTGAAATACTGAAGCGTGGCCTCCCGGCCGGGAAACAGATCACGGCGCCAGCGATCCTTGTGATCGACATGGAATGAATCCCAAAGGTCATCCATGGAGGGATCGTAGCTCGGTGTTCCGTCCAACAGGTTGAAGACAAAGACCTCGTAGAAAAACGCTGAGTGGCCCATTTCCCAGAGTGGCGGATTCACACCCGGATGATACGGGACCTCGAGCTTGTCTTCCGGTAACGACACAATCAGGCTCTCGGTGCGGACGCGAGCCTGTTCCAGTTCATCCAGAAGCTCTTTTTTGTTCATGGTTAGACCTTATCTCTCTCAGCCTGAAACCTCGGTGCAGGAGCAAGTTCCGAGAGGCTTTCCAAAAAGCGCTCCTGCCGGCACATCCATGTGTCGCTTATGTTCCGCCATCCATGGCTCCACAAATTTTTGGAAAGCCTCTCGGAACTTGCTCTTCATACGTCTTAGATAGACGAGAGTATCAAACAAAAAACCGCCGCCGGTAGTCACCGACGACGGTTATCTCTTTATGACGACGATAGCCTGCCCCGATTCAGCTCACTCGCAGTTGGCAAGCAGGGCGCAAAAACTGCGATCAGGCGGCTTTGCGTTTGCGCCGCCAGTCCGCCAGGTCTTCGATCAGCTTGTAGAACAAGGGCACGAAGAACAGGGCCAGGGTACTGGCCACCAGCATGCCGCCAACCACCACGGTACCGATTTCCTGCCGGCTCACGGCACCCGCGCCGGTACTGAATGCCAGCGGCAGGGAACCCACGATGAACGTCAGCGCGGTCATCATGATCGCCCGGAAGCGCTGACGGGCTGCGGTGCTGGCGGCCTCGAACGAACTCATGCCCGTTTGCCGGTTCTGGGCGGCGAACTCAACGATCAGAATCGCGTTTTTCGCCGCCAGGCCAATCAGCACCAGCAACCCTACCTGGAAGTAGATGTCGTTGGGGAAGCCACGCAACAGCGAGGCCAGTGCCGCCCCGAATACCCCGAAGGGCACCGCGGTAGCCACTGCCACCGGCAGACCCCAGCGCTCGTATTGGGCGGCGAGGATCAGAAACACCAGCAGCAGCCCCATGCCAAAGGCGAGGGTGCCGGAGTCCGCAGAGTCCTGCAGCTGATAGGCTTCACCGGTCCAGCCCAGCAACGTGTTTCGGTCAAACTGCTGATTGGCAACTTCCTGCAGCGCGGTCAGGGCTTCGCCCGTGGTGTGGCCCGGCGTCGGGTCCGCAAGCAGTTTGGCCGCGGGGTAGACGTTAAAGCGGTTCAGGATGTCCGGTCCGCTCACCCGCTCCAGCTCCACGAGTGAGCTCAGGGGAATCATCTCACCGTAGAAGGAACGCACAAACACCTTGCGCAGGTCATCCGGGTGGCTTCGGAATTCGCCTTCAGACTGCAGCGTCACCTGCCAGTTTCGCCCCTGCAGGGTAAAGTCGTTTACATACAGGCCGCCAAACGTGCTCTGCATGGTGGTGAAAATCTGATCCACCGGCACACCTGCCGCCTGGGCCTTCTCCCGGTCAACAATCGCCTGATAGCGGGGAATACCGGTATCCAGGGTCACCCGGACGTTGGTCAGTTCCGGGCGCTGGTTGGCGGCCTGGGTGAACCGGTCCGCCATCGCCTTAATCTCGGAAGGTGTGCGGCCACCACGGGCCTGGATATAACCTTCCACACCGCCGGTGGTCGACAGCCCCTGGATCGGCGGCGGGGTAAAGGCAATGACAAAGGCTTCGGGCATACCAAACCCGATACCCATAATCTTGTTGGCAATATCGGCCGCGCCCTGGCCTTCGCCTTCCCGCTCAGCCCAGTCCTCCAGCGTTACGAACGCGACACCGCTGTTGGTGCGCAAGGCACTGGAAATAATGTCAAAACCGGCAAAGGCGACAACGTCTTTCACCTCAGGCAGCTGCAGCATGTTCTGCGCCAGCTCGTCCCGGGTGGCTTCGGTGCGGCTGAGAGATGAGGTGGCCGGCAATGAATAAGCCGTCAGCACAAAGCCCTGGTCCTCCTGGGGGACCAGCCCGGACGGCATCTTGTTGAGCAGGAAAACGGTGCCACCGATCATGGCTGCGAACAACAGTACGCCGATCACGGCGTGGCGCAGTAGCCAGTCCACAACCGCCGAAAAACCGTTGGTGAGCTTGTCGAAACCGGCATCGAACCAGCGGAATACGGTGAGCTGCTTGCCTTCATGGCCGAGCAACAGGGCGCACATGGCAGGCGTCAGCGTCAGGGCGACGACACCGGAGATCACCACAGATACGGCAATGGTGATAGCAAACTGCCGATAGAGTTCACCACTGAGCCCACCCAGGAACGCAACCGGTGCAAACACCGCCACCAGCACCAGGGTGGACGCCACCACGGCTCCGGATACCTGGCTGACCGTGGTCACGGCGGCATTGTAGGGCGACATGCCCTCTTCCTTGATCAGCCGTTCTGCGTTCTCCATGATGATGATGGCGTTATCCACCACCACACCGATGGCCAGTATCAAGCCAAACAGGGTCAGCAGGTTGACCGAGAACCCCATGGCCTGCATGCCGGCAAACGTGCCCACCAGGGATACCGGAATCGCGATCAATGGAATCAGCGTGGCATTGAAATGCTGCAGGAACAGGAAAGTCACCACAACCACCAGCAGAACCGCAACGATGAAAGTCGAGATCACCTCCTGAATGGAGATATCAATGAAGCGGGTGGTGTCGTAGGGTACATTGTATTCGAGGCCTTCCGGGAAACGGTCGGCAATTTCCTTCATGGCTTCGTTCACCGCTTCCGCAGCATCCAGCGCATTGGCGCCCGGCTGCAGATACACACCCATCGGCACCGTGGCTCCGCCGTTGTAGATGGCGGCGAAATCATAGTTCTGGGCGCCCAGCTCTATCCGTGCCACGTCTTTCAGACGTAACGACGCGCCCTGATCATCACTGCGAAGAATCACTTCGCCAAATTCTTCCGGGCTGGTGAGCCGGCCCGGAGCGGACACGCTGAAGGTGAACGCCTGGCCTTCCGGCGCCGGCTCTGCCCCTATCCGGCCAGCGGCAAACTGGGCATTCTGGGCCCGCAGGGCGCCAGCCACATCCGCCGGTGTCAGCTCAAACTGCGCCAGTTTGTCCGGGCGCAGCCAGATACGCATGGAGTAATCCTGGGCGCCAAACAGAGAGGCGTCCCCGATGCCGGGCAGGCGTACCAGCTCATCCAGCACGTTCAGCAGCGCGTAGTTGGAAATCTCCACCACGTCCATGGAGTTGTCCGGTGAGGACAGGGTAATCACCTGCAGGATTGAGGTGGAACGGGATTCCACCTTCAAACCCTGGTCCCGGACGGTCTGGGGCAACCGGGCCAAAGCCTGCTGCACACGGTTGTTGACGTTGATCGTAGCCTGGTCCGGATCGGTGCCGATTTCAAACGACACCGTCACTCGAAAGCTGCCGGAGTCGGTCGCACTGGACTCCATGTAGATCATGTCGTCCACGCCGTTGATTTCCTGCTCAAGCGGTGCCACCACCGAATCGGAAATCACATCGGCACTGGCTCCCGGGAAGCGGCCGTCCACCACCACCTGAGGCGGCACCACGTTGGGGTACTGTTCTACCGGCAAACCCAGCAGGGCCAGCGCACCACCGAGGGTAATGATGATCGAGATAACCGAGGCGAAAATCGGCCGGTCGATGAATGTTCTCAGCATCAGTTGGCCTCCTCCGGGCTATCCGGATTGGTGACGTTAACGGCGGCGCCATCTCGGAGGTTCACCAGGCCACTGACAATATAACGATCACCCTCATCCAGGCCGCTCAGGAGGATCTGCCGGCCATCACTCACCGGCCCAAGCTCCACCTCCCGGACCCGGGCTTTGCTGTCGTCATCAACCACATAGACCACAGGGCCATTCTGCCCCTGGGTTACCGCCCTCTCAGGCACCGTTATCACATCGTCAAAACTCTGCAGTTCCACCCGCACCCGGACAAACTGTCCCGGTACAATCACTTGCTCCGGATTCGGGAACACAGCTCGGGCGGACACCGTGCCGGTGCGGGGGTCGAGGGTTGAAGCGGTAAAGTCGATGCGTCCATCCAGGTCGTATTCGCTGCCGTCCGCCAGAACCAGGCGCGCCGAGACATTCTGTTCCTGATCTGTTCTTACCATGCCCTCACGGGCAGCACGGCGAATGTTGGCGTCGTTTTCCGGCAGCGCAAAGCGAACGTGAACGGGATCGAGCTGAACAATAGTGGTCAGCAGGGTGCCGGTATCGATCAGGCTACCCTCCGGAAAATCCTCCAGACTGGTCACGCCGCTGATTGGCGCCGTGACATCGGTGTAGCCGAGATCCAGTTCAGCCTGGGCCACGCCGGCATTGGCCACCGCCAGGTTGGCCCGGGCCAGTTCCAATGCAGACTGGGCTGAATCCCGCTCCCGTTCACTGACGGCGTTACGCTCAAACAAGGAGGAAATACGGTTCCATTCCCGCTCCGCTTGCTGAACATCCGCCTCGGCAACCTGGCGTTGGGCCCGGGCTCGCTGCAGTGCCGCCGCTGCGGGCTTGCGATCTATGCGGAACAAGGCATCACCTTCCCGCACCATCTGGCCTTCTTCGTATAGCCGCTGTTCCAGAATGCCGCTGATGCGAGCCCGGACTTCCACCTCCCGGGCACCCCGGGCACGGCCGGCGTAATCCTGCCTCACCGTGACATCGGCCAGCGTCGCCTGTTGCACCACAACCGCCGCCGGAGGCATCCCGCCCGCGCCGGCCTGCTGGCCCTCACCATCCTGACCGCTGCACCCCGTTAGCATCAGCAGTGTCGACAAACCAGCAAAAAGCAATCCCTTGCGGGCGTTGGGGCGATGAGACATTTCAACGGGCATGGCGCGCTCTCCTGAACACCGAAACAGATCGTGTCATCAATTATGTAAATGTGTCCGGGCCAGCCAGCCCGAAATGGCAATCGGTAAGATCAGGCAAGATACATTCATCCATGTATGTATGTAAACTGTCTTCAGGTATACTTACGTATTTCCCGCAAGCGGTTCATACCCTGACGGGCCGGGACAAAGCCGGCGCAACACACCACCGGAAGACTTCATCATGGCGAGAAAGACAAAAGCCGAGGCGGAAGCCACCCGCGAATCCCTGCTCGATGCCGCCGAGAGCATGTTCATGGAGAAAGGCGTTGCCCGGGCGTCGCTGGAAGAAATTGCCCGTACCGCCGGTGTTACCCGGGGCGCGGTCTACTGGCACTTCCGCAACAAGCAGGACATCCTGGATGCCATGCTGGAGCGGGTTCGCGCGCCGCTCGGCGAAATGCTGGATGAAGCGGCCATCAGCCAGGACAGCCTGACCAACCTGAAGCATCTCTGCGTTATCGCTCTCAGCAAGCTGGCCGAAGACGAACAGTACTTCCGGGTGTACTACATCCTCTTCCACCGCAACGAATCTGATCAGGCGCTGAACAAACACCGGGAGCTTGCAGAGGAGGGAATTGCCTTTGTAACCGACATTTTCCGCAGCCCTGAAAACGCGAAAAAACTGCGACCGGGCCTGAGCCCGGAACTGGCGGGCTATCTGGTGCATACCCAGATGCTGGGACTGTTTTTCGACTGGCTGGCCAAACCTGAGCGCCTTCCGCTGGCCGAGGTTGCACCGATACTGGTGGAAACCGTTTTCGGTGGTCTGCTGGGTGAGCCGGAAGCCTGAGCTCCAGTCAGCCCCATACCCAGAGAATAACCGGCACCGCCGTGGCGGTGACCACCACAGACAGTGGCAACCCCAGGCGCCAATAATCGCCGAACCGGTAACCCGCGGGTTCCATGACCAGCGCATTGGATTGATGCCCTATCGGGGTCAGAAACGCGCAGGATGCGCCAATGGCGACGGCCATCAGCGTTGCGTCCGAAGACAGCCCCAACTGTCCAGCAACGCCCAGGGCTATAGGTGCGACCAGAATGGCCGCCGCGGCATTGTTCACCACATTGGATAACAACATGGTGCCAATCAGAATAATCGACAGCACCAGCCAGGGCGCCTGTCCCTCACCGATGGCCAGAATCTGACGGGCGATAAGATCGGCGCCGCCGGTGGTCTCCAGGGCCTGCCCCACCGGAATCATCGCCGCCAGCAATACCACCACCGACCAGTCGATGGCCTTGTAGGCATCACTGGCTTCCAGCAGTCCGGCCAGCACCATGGCGACCGCACACGCCACCAGCGCAACGGGAGGCGTCACCCAGCCGGCGACAATAACGAGGATGGCAACGGCAAACAGCCCACCGGCCAGTCCGAGGCGTTTCTCCCGGCCAAACGCCAGCCCCCGCTCAGCCAGCGGCAGACAGCCCAGCGTCCTCAGATTAGCCGGAAGCGTCTCCTCGAAGCCCTGCACCAGCAGGATATCACCGGAACGAAAACGGATATCCGCCAGCCGCTGTTTGAGACGGTGGCCCTGCCGGGCGACGGCCACGACGTTGACACTGTAGCGCTCCCGAAGATTCAGACGGTTTGCGGTACGGCCGACCAGCTGTGAACCGGGAGTCACAACCGCCTCGATCAAGCGGGCATCGCCAGCAACCAGCTCATCCTCCGCCTGTTGCCGACGCCCTTTGCCCCCGGTGCCATCCTTCTCTACTTCCTCGTTCGGCGCGCCCGAAGCCAACGTCAGACCGGTGATCTCCAGAAACTCGCCCAGACTCTCAGTATCGGCTTCCACCAGCAGGACATCATTTTCACGCAGAATGGTAAAGGTTGAGGGTGCCGGCGTTGTTTTGTCATCGCGGATCAACGACAAGACCACCAGATTGTTCTGGCTGTCTCCGGCCGTCAGCAGGTTGTGCAGGGTGCTACCGGCATAGTCAGAACCTTCGGTCAGTTTCAGCTCCGTCAGGTAATCACCCACGCTGAACAGTTTCTCGCCGGCGGCCGGGTCCTCCCGTTTCGGTGTCAGGCGCCAGCCGATCAATCCGATAAAGACGATACCCGCCAGGGTAATTGCCAGCCCCACGGGCGCAAAGTCAAATAGCCCGAAGGTGCCCGCCTCTCGATAGCTGGCAATGATGATGTTGGGCGGGGTACCGATCAGCGTAATGGTGCCGCCCAGCAGCGACCCGAACGCCAGAGGCATGAGCAGCAGTGAAGGCGACCGTCCGGCTTCCCGGGACATCCAGATGGCGACCGGCATCAGAAGCGCCAGTGCCCCCACATTGTTGATAAATGCCGAGCACACGGCCACCACGAGGGTCAGGGTCAGCACCTGAATCACGGCATTGTTCCCTACCCGGGCCAGCAGCCGCGCCACCTCGTCTACCACACCACCGTTAACCAGCCCCTGGCTGATAACCAGCACCGCCGCCACTGTAATCACGGCCGGGTGCCCGAAACCGGCGAATACGCTGTCAACCGGCACCAGTCCCGCAATGGCCACCGCCAGCAGCGCCAGCATGGCGACAACATCAAACCGCAACCGGTTCCAGATAAACGCTGCCAGGGTGACAAGCAGAACGGCAAATACAATCCATTGATCCGCTACCATGCCCCTCGACTTCCTCCATAACCGTCAATAAGTTTTACAGATCGAGCCAGCGCCAGCTCGGGAACCATTAGCAAGCATCTGTATTAACGGGATTACCCGATTCTGGTGCAAAACCTGCTATCGATCAGCTGAGACATTACCTGCATGGAAGCCCAGGCAGGTCACAGGGTCGTGGTCGACTATAGCAGTTCCCGCAGCAGTCCCCTCTCGTTTTCGAATACAGCGTTGTCGGTTGTTCAGTCCCTTTGCCGGAGCAAAGCTATGGAACAGAAACGACCGCTTGTCTGGTTGTCGGCGGCCCCTGATGCTGAAAATACACGGCAGCCCAGCCTTCCCGGCTGGCAGCTGACCGTCATCAGTAGCCGGCATACCCCCGTACTGCCAATGCCCGACTATCTGGGCAAACCCGTTGGGGTCTGTGTTCTGGCTGACCAGGACCCGGCCGCCCTGGAGACCATCAGAGGCTGGCTGGAGATGCTTCCGGTAACCTCCTGGCTGGCCGTGGTCAGGCGACGGCAACTGAATGACGCGGCGGTCTGTCGCCTGATCCGCGACTACTGCCAGGATTACCATACCCTCCCACTGGACCACCAACGACTGATCAACAGTCTGGGCCACATGTGGGGCATGCATTCCCTGAGTGCGCAACTGACAGGACCGGAACTGCTCAGTTATCAGGACTATGTACTGGATGGCCCATCGCCGGCCATTCGTCAGGCTCGCAGCCTGTTGCGACGCTTTGCAGCGACCCATGAACCCGTCATCGTTTACGGGGAGAATGGCACCGGCAAGGAGGCAGCGGCCCGGTTTATCCATGAACACTCTCCGCGCCATCACGGGCCTCTGGTTGTCATCAACTGCGCCGCGTTACCAGAGTCCCTGACCCAGAGCGAACTGTTCGGCCATGAGCGGGGTGCCTTCACGCACGCTCTGAAATCCAGAAAAGGCCGTATCGAAGCCGCCAATGGCGGCTCTCTGGTGCTACTGGGTGCCGACGAACTGGGGCTTATGCAGCAATCTGCCATCCTGCGTTTTCTTGAGGAAGGCACGATCGAACCCGTGGGCTCGAACCATGCCGTGCAGGTGGATGTGCGGGTAATCGCCACCTGCAATTCCCAGCTCGACCAGAAAGTCGCCCAGGGCAGTTTCAGAAGCGACGTTTTCTACCGGCTTGGTAACCTCACGGTGACCCTGCCACCACTCAGGGAACGTCTGGAAGACCTTCCGTATCTGGCCCGCCGGGCCCTGGGCGCCTCTGAGGGAGAACACTACCGGCTTGGTAACGCCACTTTGCTGGCCATGGCCGCACATTCCTGGCCGGGCAATCTGCGGGAACTGCAGAACCGGCTCCGGCAGGCCGTTCTGCTTGCCCGGCAATTAAACATCCAGCCCGAAGACCTGGGGCTGCCTCCGGCCACATTACCCACACACATCGACCAGTTCAGCCTGGAGGCCTACCGGGCCCGGGCCGACCAGGAAGCCATCGCGACCAGTCTCGCCCTGACACATCACAACGTCTCAGCTGCGGCGAGGCTACTGAATATTTCCCGAGTGTCGTTTTACCGACTGCTGGAAAAACACCAGCTGCAACCACCGTCGAACCACGGCCTTCCCAAGAAACGCGATCATGGAGATCTGTCATGAAACGTCTGGCCCTGTTCAGCTTCAGCCTATGCCTTACTCCGCTTGCCCTGGCCGAACCTCCTGCTCCGGATGAACGCACCGCCGGCACCACCGAGCAGCGGGAAGCGGCGGCCCAGGACAGCGCAACCACGATTGCCTCCATTACCGCAGACCGGGGTATCGTCACCCGGCCCGGGCGATTTACCATCGAGCCATCGTTTTCCCACGCCCACAGCAACGCAACCCGCGTGGCGGTTGAGGGGTACACAGTCATTCCGGCTCTGTTGGTGGGGTTGATCAACATCTCCGAGATCCAGCGCGATATTTTCGTCAGCGCGTTATCGCTGAAATACGGTTTCACCAGCCGGCTGGAAGGCAGCCTGCGATTGCCCTACCTGAGCATTCGGGAAGACCTTCGGGAACGGGAAGTGTTTCAGGGAACGCCGGTCGATACCGTGCGGGAATCGTCCGGTGATGGCATCGGTGATGCCGAGTTATCGATACGTTACCAGCTCAACGATGGCCTCGATGGCTGGCCTTATCTGATCGGTACTTTCCGGGCCCGGGCGCCCACCGGCGAAGGCCCCTACGATGTCGACCAGCGAATCATTACCGACAGCAGCGGCAACCCCATCGGGGTAGAGCTGGCCAACCGCCCCACCGGTTCAGGCTTCTGGGCAGTGGAACCGGGACTTTCCTTTATCTACCCGAGCGACCCGGCGGTTCTGTTCGGAAACCTGAGTTACGCCTGGACCATCAAGGAAGAGCAGGGCTTTGAAAACGGGGGCACCGTCGACCCCGGTGACGTGGTGAGATTCGGCTTCGGAATGGGCTTTGCGTTTAACGAACGCACTTCGTTCAGCCTGGGCTACGATCACTCGGTGATTCGCAAAACCACCTTTGAACATAGCAACGACCTGTTCTCGTCCAACTTCGACCGAATTCAGGTGGGTTCACTGTCTTTTGGGCTGTCGCACCGGCTATCGCCCTCAACCACCATGAGCCTGACGGTGGCGGTGGGAGTCACCGACAACGCACCGAACAGTGAGATCACCCTCAAGCTGCCGATCAATCTCTGAAACTGATCACGGCAACATAGGCAGACTGAAATCCCGTGGCAACCGATAGGCGCCACCGAGGTTGTTCAGTTCAATATTCAGTTGCCGGATATTCTGGATGGTGGTTCCGTTCAGGCTGTTCTGGATGACCGTCATCCAGCCGCCCGAGCCGGCCACGGCGGTATCAAGCGCCAGTTGCCCTGCTCCGCTCTCCCAGGCTCCCTGAATGGATGCCAACTGGGTGCTGAGTCTGTCTGCGGCCATGGGATCGTTCAAATTCGGAATGGTCAGGCGATTAACAACCAGGGTCTGACCGTTCACGGCCAGTACCTGCTCAAGGCCAATGGAGATCTCCAGATTGTTCATCACAAAGCCGCCCCGGAGCTGATCCAGCTCGGTATCCGCCAGGCTGGTAACAGGTAGTCTCAGCTCGGCATGAACCGGCCCGGCTAGCAGACTCAGAGTAATCAGAACAGCCCATCCTTTAACCATGGTCTTACCACTCCTGTGTACTGGGCCAGTATGGCAGGGTATGTCCCAATGCCGGTGAGCCAAGCCCCTTGAATAGAGGTGCCCGGGCCAGGCCCGGCCAGTCGTCCCGATCCAGAAAACTGGCTCGCCCCATATCCAGATGGCTGCGTATCACGAAGGCGGAGCCATCCCAATGCTCCTGAAATTCTGCCCAACTGTAGGCTTTAAGCCCCCGGGCCGGATCGCCCACCAGCACTTCCTGATCACTGATGCCCTTGATCACCACAAAATGTCGATAACCTCCCAGCGTTACCAGAGCAATTACCGGAACGCGAACCTGATCCCGAAGGCCGGCTAGCGGCATGCGGAATCCGTCCGCCAGATAACCTTCGGACTCCAGATAACGCTTCATATCCAACATGGAGAAGCCCTGCTGACGCACTTTGTCCTGATCCGCCAGAGTCCACATGCCTTGAAATACTTCCTGCTCACTGACCTCATCGCCGTAGTGAAAAGACAACAACGATGCCAGTGCCGCCGAGCCACAGCTGAAATCGTATTCCTGCTGGAACACAGCTGAAAATCGCTGATTCTGAAAACTGGCGACAGACACCGGAACATCCCCGGCAGGCCCGGGGACCAACACGGTGCCGGCGTGACCGGCGGTTGACAACATTCCGGCCATCACACCGGCCAGACAACCCCTGAAAAGCGACCGGCGGGAAAGGCCGCCACGCCTGGGTGCTACGGGAGTTGCCGACCGCACCTGACGGATGCGTTCCTGACGGTTCCCGATGCGATTGGTAGCCATGGCGGCCGCCCCTCCTCAATGGTTGATGAGAATATTGATTTGCGTGCTGTCCTGAATGACCACCTGGTTGCCGGTGTTCTGGATGACGGTGGCAATGCCGCTCATGTTGCCGAAAGCCTGATCACTGATACGGTTGTCTCCCGTCTTGACCGGGCCAGACAACACATTGCCAGAGACCAGAGCGTTCTGTTCTGACTCATTGAGTTGCCACTGGAGCGGAATTCCCTGTCGCCCGCTGGCAGCCTCCAACTGATCAGCACTCATTGGTTCCGCATCAGGCCAATCCCCGGCCCAGCTTGCAGACGCCACAGACACCAGCGCAGCCATCAGCATCCTGTTGATGAATCTGGCCATGACACATCTCCCGACAAAACCGGGCTGCCCTGGCCGGGCAGCCCGACCTGTCTCAGTTGCTGCCACCACCGGTACTCAGGTTGGACATTACGCTTACATTGGCCTGGGTTACGCTGCCAACGCCAGCATTCTGGGCAAATGCCCCGACGCCGGTGAAGTTGGCGGAGCCACCACTGATCTCGTTACCAGTGCGGGTATCCACATAGGAACCTTCACCGTTGGCGCTGCCATATGTGACATTGGTGCCAGAGACCGAGCCGTTAAGCTCTGCATCGTTCATGAACACTTCCAACGACAGGTTCAGCGTGGTGGTGCTGTTGTCTGAGTTGTCACTGCTGTCACTGTTGTAGGAATCGGTGGCATTGGTGGAGTTATCAGAACTGTCACTGTTGCCACTGTCCGCGATCTTGAACGAATCGTTCACGTTGGTGCTGTTGTCGGAATTATCGGAGTTGTCAGAGTTATCTGAGTTGTCCGAATTGTCGGAATTATCCGAGTTGTCCGATGCATCGGTGTTGCCGCTGTCGGCAATCTTGAAGGCATCGTTCACGTTGGTGCTGTTATCGGAGTTGTCAGAGTTATCTGAGTTGTCCGAATTATCGGAGTTATCCGAGTTGTCTGACATGTCATTGCCACTATCAGCAACCTTGAAGGAGTCGTTGACGTTGGTGCTGTTGTCAGAGTTATCCGAGTTATCGGAGTTGTCTGATGCATCAGTATTGCCACTGTCGGCAATCTTGAAGGCATCGTTGACACTGGTGCTGTTGTCCGAACTGTCGGAATTATCCGAGTTATCCGAATTATCTGAGTTGTCAGACGCATCGGTATTGCCGCTGTCGGCAATCTTGAAGGCGTCGTTCACGTTGGTGCTGCTGTCCGAATTATCGGAATTATCCGAGTTGTTCGAATTATCGGAGTTATTGGAGTTGTCCGAATTATTCGAATTATCAGACATGTTGTTTCCGCTGTCGGCGATCTTGAAAGAGTCCGCCACATCGGTACTGTTGTCTGAATTGTTGGAGTTATCGGAGCTGTCCGAGTTATCGGAGTTGTTGGTGGAGTTGTCGTTGCCAGAGTCCGCGTTACCGGAATAGTTGGTATTGGCAGCGGAATTGTCATTGGCATTGTTGTTGGGATCACCGTCCCCACCCTGGTCAGCCAGTGCAAATCCGGAGATACCCATGCTCATGGCGATGGCAGCGGCTAGCAGATTTTTTTTGGTATTCATGATGTCATGTCCTTTTGATGGTATTGGCTTAAAGGGGTCCAACCCATCCCGCCAGCATTCGGGTAAGCCAAGGTCCAGACCCGCAGAAGACAAGAGCGATTCCCGTGCCAGAAGCCAAGAAAATTACTCAGGACATTGAAAACTATTGGGAAATTTGAATTTCAAAGGCGCCAGAAAACAACCGTGAATTGACGAACTGTTGCGCTGGTGAAACAGCAAACGGTGGCTACATATCAGCCATTTCGCTTTTGTCCCCCAATATCAGCAACCTGGAAAAATCCGCCAGTGTTAAAAAACAAAACCCCGCAGGGCGCGAGCCATGCGGGGTTTCTGGTAGCTGGCAGGCACCTGCGGGTGCCTGCCGGACAATCTGAACCGGTCGATTAACCGAACTGGTTCATGGTGTTGTCTTTACCACCGGCCTTCAGAGCCGCTTCACCAGCGAAGAACTCTTTGTGGTCATCACCGATGTTGGAACCGGCCATGTCCTGGTGCTTCACAGTAGCGATACCCTGACGGATTTCCTGACGCTGTACGCCAGCAACGTAAGCCAGCATGCCTTCGTCACCGAAGTAGCCTTTGGCCAGGTTGTCGGTAGACAGAGCCGCAGTGTGGTACGTCGGCAGAGTGATCAGGTGGTGGAATACACCGGCTTCACGGGACGCATCACGCTGGAAGTTACGGCACCACTCGTCGGCCAGCTGACCCAGCTCGGTGTTGTCGTACTCGGCGCTCATCAGATTGGCGCGGTCGTAGGCAGAAACGTCCTTGCCTTCTTCCTTCCATGCGTCGAATACCTGCTGACGGAAGTTCAGAGTCCAGTTGAAGGACGGGCTGTTGTTGTAAACCAGCTTGGCGTCGGGTACCACTTCCTTGATGCGGTTAACCATGCCAGCAATCTGGCCAACGTGCGGCTTCTCGGTTTCGATCCACAGCATGTCTGCGCCGTTCTGCAGGCTGGTGATGCAGTCCAGAACAACACGGTCTTCGCCAGAGCCCGGCTTGAAGCAGAACAGGCCAGAGGCCAGACGCTTCGGCTTCAGCAGCTTGCCGTTGGACTTGATCACAACGTCGCCGTTCTCGATCTGGGAAGCGTCGTCGATGTACTCGCCGTCCAGGAAGCTGTTGTACTGGTCGCCCAGGTCACCCGGCTCGTTGGTTACCGCGATCTGCTTGGTCAGGCCAGCACCCAGGGAGTCAGTACGGGCAACGATAACACCGTCATCCACACCCAGTTCCAGGAACGCCAGGCGAACCGCGTTGATCTTGGACAGGAAGTCAGCGTGCGGAACGGTTACTTTACCGTCCTGGTGACCACACTGCTTCTCGTCAGAAACCTGGTTTTCGATCTGGATACAGCAAGCACCGGCTTCGATCATCTGCTTGGCCAGCAGGTAGGTGGCTTCGGCGTTACCGAAACCAGCATCGATGTCCGCAATGATGGGCACAACGTGGGTTTCGTGGTTGTCGATCTGCTGCTCGATTTCCTTGGCCTTAGCGGTGTCACCAGCTTTCTCGGCCTCATCCAGAGCGCGGAACAGGTGGTTCAGTTCCCAGGCATCAGCCTGACGCAGGAAGGTGTAAAGCTCTTCGATCAGGCCAGAAACCGCAGTCTTCTCGTGCATGGACTGGTCAGGCAGCGGGCCGAACTCGGAACGCAGGGCAGCAACCATCCAGCCAGACAGGTACAGGTAGCGACGCTTGGTGGTACCGAAGTGCTTCTTGATGGAGATCATCTTCTGCTGACCGATGAAACCGTGCCAGCAACCCAGGGACTGGGTGTACTTGGAAGAATCGGCATCGTAAGCAGCCATGTCTTCACGCATGATCTTGGCGGTGTACTTGGCGATGTCCAGACCAGTCTTGAACTTGTTCTGGGCGCGCATGCGGGCCGCGTGCTTCGGGTTGATGGCGTTCCAGGTGGGGTTCTGCTTCACGAGGGAAGCGATTTGGTCGACGTCTTGTGCGTAAGGCATGGTCTCTATCCTTTCTACGTTTGTGTTCAAAAGGTTCGGAGTGCTGCTGCCAGCAGCCTCCGGAGTCAGCCACCGGCCGGATTAACCGGGCTGGTGGTGACGTTGGGCGTAACTTTAGTGCTTTCGAATTTATAATTGAAATTTATATGGTGTATTTTCGGCATTTTTTAAATGAATACACATAATCCCTGCCGACAGGCTGAAGGCCTATTATTGAGGCGGGTCATTTCGGACAGACTACAGCGTGCTATGATTCAGGCACTTGACCCAGATCAGCAACCTCCCTCACCCACGGGCTACAGGGGCATTCTGTGTTCTACGTCCGCGCCTTCAATCATTCACTCCTGCACGCACTGAAGAACCTGCTTCCCATTGTGATCGTGGTGGCGTTCTTTCAGGTCGCCATTCTCCAGCAGGTGCCAGAGAACCTGTTCAGCATGGTTGCCGGCCTGTTTGTGGTTGCCATCGGTGTTGCCCTGTTTCTGCAAGGGCTCGAGCTTAGCATCTTCCCGCTCGGAAAGAGCCTGTCGAATCAGTTTGCCCGGCGCGGTTCCCTGGTCATTCTCCTGGCCTTCGGCTTTGCTATGGGCTTCTCTGCGGTGATCGCCGAGCCAGCCCTGATTGCGGTGGCCGAGCAGGCGCAAACCATCAGCGAGGGGCGCATCGACAGCCTGACACTCCGGGTGCTGGTGGCGTTGTCCGTGGGTTTCGTGGTGGCCCTCGGCATTTTCCGGACCATCTTCGGCTACCCGTTACACTGGTTCATGATTACCGGTTACGTCATCGTGGTGATCGTCACCTGGTTTGCACCGGAGGAAATCGTCGGTCTGGCGTACGATTCCGGCGGTGTCACCACCAATGTTGTGACCGTGCCGCTGATTGCCGCGTTGGGCATAGGTCTGGCTGCGTCGATCCGAGGCCGGAACCCGCTGATTGACGGTTTCGGACTGGTCGCACTGGCGGTGATGGTACCGATGGTCACCGTGCAGGTTTACGGCATGTTGGTGTACTCAGGTTCTGCCGAAGCCGAGGGTGTCCCGCTCTCACCAGATGTCGGAGAAACCAAGCCTTCCGGCGTGGTCGGCGCACTGCTGGACCTGGTCACCATGATTCGGGATGTTCTGCCCATCATCATCACTGTTCTGTTCTTTCAGTATCTGGTGCTGCGCCGCAAACTCCCCAACCCACGCAAGGTTATCTTTGGCTTTGCGTTGGTGATTCTGGGGCTCTATGCCTTTGTTATCGGTCTAAAGATGGGGTTGTTTCCGATTGGCACCAGCATGGCCGAACAACTGACCGCCAGAGACAATTATCTCTACGTGTACCTCTTCGCCCTGATGATCGGTTTTGCCACAACCATGGCGGAACCGGCGCTGATTGCCATCGGCAGGCAGGCGGAAGAAGCCGCCGGGGGCACCCTGAACGGCAATGTCATTCGTATATTGGTGGCAGTCGGGGTTGCCGTTGGCATCACCATAGGTGTTCACCGGATCATCACCGGCGACTCCATTCACTACTACATCATGGGCGGTTACATCCTGGTGATCGGGCTGACGCTGATTGCGCCCCGCTACATCGTTGCGCTGGCCTATGATCTGGGCGGCGTCACCACCTCGGAGGTCACGGTTCCCCTGGTTACCGCCCTGGGCATTGGTCTGGCCAGCAGTATTGACGGACGCAGCGTTCTTATCGACGGCTTCGGGCTGATTGCCTTTGCGTCAATCTTTCCTATCGTAACGGTGATGGCCTATGCCATCGTATCCCAGTATCTTGCAGAACCACGTAAGGAGACACCATGAAATTCTCGGCACTGGTGGCCATCGTTCCCGAAGACCTGGAGCAGGAGTGTATTGATGCTGCGCGGGATTGCGGTGCCGGAGGAATCACTGTGATGTCCGGCCGGGGCATCAGCAACACCGCGAAAAAGACCTTCTTTGGCCTGACCTACGATGGCAGCCAGAGCGTACTGCTGATGGTTCTTGAGAAAGGGCTGTCACTGGATGTGCTGAAGGCCGTCCAGAAAGTCATCATGCCCGACGCCAAAGATTCACAGGGGATGATCTTCACCGTACCACTGGAGCACCTGGGTGGCATCGACATGGCTCAGGTGGAAAAATTTGAGCAACATCTGAAAGACTCTCTGTAACCGGAGCGCAGACAATGAAACTGGTCAAAGATGTGATGGTGACCGACATCATCAGGATTTCACCCTTCGCCACCATTCGCGAGGCGCTGTCCCTGATGAAGCGGCACAATGTGAAATCACTGGTGGTGGAGCGCCAGAATGAGCACGATGCCTGGGGGCTGATTACCTATACCAATATTCTCAAGTCCGTCATCTCGGAGGATGGCGACATCGATTTGCTGAACGTCTACGATGTGTGCGCCAAACCGGTGATCAGCGTAGGTGAGAACCTGGCGCTGAAATACGCGGCCAGACTGATGACCGAGTATCGGGTTAAACGCCTGCTGGTGCTGTGTGACAACGACATTTCCGGGTTCGTGGTCATGGACGACATCATGCAGGCACTATTGGATACCGTCGACTAGAAACACCGGCCCCGGGGCGCCGACTCAGTTTTCCGACCCCAGGCAAAGCACCAACAGCTGATCGCCATCGCGCAGATCCAGGTACTGGCTCCGGGGCGGATTCATCTGCAAATGGCGCCCGCGTTCATCCGCTCCGGCCCGATAAACACCCAGGGCAATTTCCCCGCGCTCCGCCACAATCTTTTCCAGCACCTGGAAATCCGCGCTGGCCGGCAACGGGTAGTCGTGGGGGTTCCGGAACTGGATTTCTGCCCCACCCTCCGTGAACAGTTCATCCAGCACCACCCGCAGTTCTCGCCGCAGGGCCACCTGAGCCAGTACATGACTGAGGATCATCGGGCTGATCAGCATCTCGCTCTTGTGGCCGTACAACAGATGGCGGTTGTCCGGGTCACTCAGTTCCATAATAATCTGCGGTCGCCTGGGGGCGGCCGACAGAACATCTTCCAACTGGAGATAGCCCACCATGGCACGGGCATCGGCTTCCTCTCCGGAGCCAACTCGATCACTGCTGAGCAACATCACTGTGTCGTATCCGGCTGGATCAAGGCGTCGAAGGTCCTCTTCCACCATGTAGTCGGCTTCCAGCAGGCGACCGTTTACTTTCGACAGGTCAACGCCGTAACGCTGCATTTCCCGATTCCGGTCATCCAACGGAATCGCCGACACCAGATCGAGTTCAAAAACCCGACTGCCATAGCTGGCAAACTCGGCCGCCATGGTCGGCACCCTGCGGTTCCAGCCCAGTACCAGCACCCGGTGGACACCTGGAACCGGCTCTGGCAGGGCCTGATTTTGTCTTCGCTCCAGCTTCGGCAACGTCGCTGCCTTTGGCACGGCCACGGTATGCTGGTAATCCCGGGCCAGAAGCACAACCCGGTCTTCGTTGCGGATGACCGTGCCGGAATCTGCCAACAGATTGACCTGCCAGCCCCCGCTCGGGTTTGGATGCAACAAACCCAGGACAATCGCATTGGGCCGCTGGCTTGCCAGCTCTGCCAAGGTCAGGCCTTCAGCGGTTTCTCCCCCACGCACGAAAATCTCGTTGCCTTCACCGGCGGTCAGCAACTCGTTGTAGACCTCGGAAAGGTTCGGGTGGATGACGTTCTGAACCATCAACCTGCTGATGGTGGCATCACCGGCCACCACTTCCACGGCCCCGGGGTAGGCCCGCTCGATAACGGGCAGTTTACGCATGTCCTGAATTTCAGCCACCACAAAGGGCAGCCGGGCGTTGTAGTGCCTGGCCTGGGCGGCGATGGACAACAGCGCCTTCACGGTTTCAACATCGGAGGTTACCAACGAGCCGCCCTCGTGCACCTGGCTGGGCACAATCACCGCCGCCGCATCCAGACAGGCAACCCGATGCAACGCTTCCGGCTGAATGGCAGTGCCGCTGCGCAGAATCACTTCCCGGGCTCGCCGGCCAATACCAGGCTCCCTGATCAGTTCGTGCAAATGCTCGACACTGGCCTCTTCCGCCAAAAGAACCAGCCGCAGTTTCTGGGCATCATGCTTCTCCAGAAACCGGGCCATACGCCCAGACGAACCAAATAACTCCGCTACCAGCGGCGGCGTCTGGGCGGTCCAGCCCAGCACGACGATATGGTTCTTCAGCGTCACCGGGGTAAGCCCCCGCTCCAGATCTTCCATCTTGGCAATCAGCCAACGGGTGAGAATGGCCACCAGTGTACCCATGAACACCACGTAGCCCATTATCGTCAGCAGGGTGGAGACAATACGTTGCCAGGTGCCCACGTCGTCTCCCAGGTAACCCGGATCGGTCAGGCGCAAAAATGCCCACCAGATGGCGTGCCCGGCACTTTCAAACTCGCCGGCCTGGGGCAGCACCACCAGCAGACCGCCAATCAGCGATATCAGCGCAATAAAGCCACCAACCACCAGCAACTGAAAACCAGCCCCCTTGACCAGCTGGCGCTCCACGATGAACTTGATCCGATCAACAATTCGAAATGGCAGCATTCGATCCCTTATAGCGTCGTTCCCGCGGCAAACGGTTTGCCGGTTTCTGATTCTGTCGCCTAGGATAGTTCAAACAGTCCCGGAAGGTGAGCCCTGACATGATGCGGCCTTCAGGCAGTCTTTTATCGATCACTGGTGTGTTATGCCAACTGCCTGTTTTTTTTAGGTCTGCCAGTCCATCTCTGACAACTCAACCAGCGCCGCCTCCAGAGTCGGGTAGAAATAGCTCACGCCGGGCTCCGGTTTTACGCCGGCCCGGGCCAGGGTTCTCAATGGCTGGAACTGCAAGTCGGCAATTACAATGCGGGTACCGGTTTTCCGGCAACTGGCGATCAGTTTGTTCAACGCCGCCAGGCCGCCAGCGTCGAGGATGGTCACTCCGTCCATGTACAACACCAGACCCTCAGCCTGCTGGGACAAGTCTGCCAGCTCGCCGAAGATGCGGTCAGCAGCCGCGAAAAACAGCGGACCATTGATCTTGAACACCTGCCAGCCCTCCGGTACCCCGGCCTGTTGAACCCGTTTGCTGCCGGTAATGTCAGTCACTTTGGTCATTTGCGCCATTTCCCGCATAAACAGCACCGCGGCCAGCAACACCCCGGTGGTGATGGCAATTACCATATCCAGGGCCACGGTCAGGCCGAAGCAGGTCAGGAAAACCAGGATATCGCTGCGGGGCGCGGTCCTCAGCAGGTGCACGGCTTTCGGCGCCTCACTCATGTTCCAGGCCACCATCACCAGCAACGCGGCCATGGCCGGCATGGGCAGATAGGCAAGAATGCCGGCCAGGGAGACCAGCGCCAGCAGCACCACCAGCGCATGAATCATCGCAGCCACCGGTGATTCAGCGCCGGCCCGGTAATTGGCGGCCGACCGGGCAATAGCGGCGGTGGCCGTGATACCGCCAAAGAACGGTACCACCATATTACCAATGCCCTGCCCCATCAGCTCACTGTTGGCACTGTGGCGTTTACCGGTCATGCCATCCAGCACCACGGCACAGAGCAGGGATTCGATGGCCCCCAGCATGGCGATGGCGAAGGCGGCCGGAATCAGCTCCCGGAACAGGTCCCAGGACAGGCCGATAGGGCGTCCGTCGGCCCCTGCCTGCTGCCAGGGCCAGGCAAATTCCGGTAAAAACGGCGGTATTCCGGCACCGGTGCTGCCATCAGGAAGCAGGTAGCTGAAGCGTGACCCCACGGTCTCAATCGCCGCGCCACCAGCGTTCAACCACAATGCCAGCAGACTGCCAACAATCACTGCTGGCAGATGAGGCGGCACCGGAGTTCTCAGCCTTGGCCAGAGCAGCATCACCGCCAGGGTAACCACCGCCACCAGCGTACTCAGTCCATCCAGCGCCGGCAGTTGCTGACCCAGGACCGCCAGCTTGTCCCAGTAATGCTCTGGCATAGCGTCAATGGAGAGCCCGAAGAAGTCTTTTACCTGCAAGGTGGCAATCACCACGGCAATGCCACCGGTGAATCCCAGAGTGACGGATTCGGGGATATACTCAATAAAGCGGCCCAGGCGCATCACCGCCATAATCACCAGCAACACACCGGACATCAGCGTAGCCAGCAGCAAGCCACCCAGGCCATAGCTCTGGGCGATCGGATAGAGAATCACAACAAAAGCGGCCGTTGGTCCGGAAATGCTGTAGCGGCTGCCGCCAAACAGGGCAATCAGAAAACCGGCTATGATAGCGGTATAAAGGCCATACTGCGGCGCAACCCCGGAGGCAATCGCCAGCGCCATCGCCAGCGGAATGGCAATGATGCCAACCGTGGCGCCAGCCATCAGGTCCTTGAAAAAGCGCCCGCTGCTGTAGGGTTCATCAACGCAGGCCTCGCGAACGGCGTGAGCGGTACGAAGAGAAAAGAGATGGGCGCGATGGGGCATGAACAGACTCTCTCAGGCCAGGCATTTGGTTACATTATATGCTCATCATCTGTACACTCAATGTTAATATGATTAACATGCCAGTCTGTAACTATCTTCGCTGAACCTGTTGAGAACCAGAAACACCATGGAAAACCGAACTGCCCGGCTGACCCTGTTGATTGACCCTGAAAAGAAGAAAGTTTTCGAGGCCCTTTGCAAGCAGGAGGACGTGACTCCCTCCCAGAAGGTGCGTCAGTTCATTCGTGAATATGTGGAAGAGCGGCTCGGGCCAGACTGGCGCGAGCACAGCGGCCAGAAAACCGACTGACTCCGGCAACGTACAATCGGATATGAAAGCTTACGCCACCCGCCTTGTCCTGACGCTTGTAACCGTTGTCGCCTTCACAGGATGCACAGTCATGCGCACAGAGAACCGGCCCGCGCCCGTCAGCCAGTACGATGCCGTGATCGTCGACGCCAGCACCGGCGATATCCTCACGGTCGCAGAACTGGCCCGGCAATTGGCAGACACCGATGTAGTGGTGACGGGGGAATACCATGGCCACCATGCCTCGCACCTGTTACAGGCCCGCCTTCAACAGGCGCTGTACCGGCACAACCCCCGGCAGATCCTGACCATGGAGCAGTTCAACCTGAACCACCAGGATGCCCTGGATGCCTACCTGGCCGGACAAACCGGCGAAACGGAAATGATCGAAGACGCGGGCGCCTGGGAGAACTACAAAGGCTCCTACCGGCCCCTGGTGGAATTTGCCCGTGAACACCAGTTGCCGGTTATCGCGGCCAACGCCCCGGCAGATATCGTGCGCTGTGTCGGCCGTGAGGGGATGGACTATCTGCAACGCCTTCCAGAAGCGCAACGCGCCGCCCTGCCCGAACAGGCCTTCCTGGATACCCCGGACTACCGTGACAAATTCGTCGACGCCATTGCCGGCAGCCACGGTGCGGAACAGACAGAACTGACCGGGCGCCTGCTAAGTACCTATCAGGCCCAGCTGTTGCGGGACAACACCATGGCCGATCGGATACTGACTGCACTGAATGAACATCCCGGACATCAGGTTTTGCACACTACAGGCACCTTCCACAGCGAACAGCGGCTCGGTACCGTTGCGGTCCTTGAGCAACGGGCACCAGAACTGAGCATTGCAGTGCTCTCACCGGTTGAATGGTCGCCCCCGGAACAGGCGATGCCGGTGGCAGAAAACCGCCACAAGGGTGACTACCTTTACTTTATTCTGCCCCTGCCTCCGGAATACCGGGACGCGGAACGCCAGCGCAGCGCCATGCAGAAACGCTTCAGCCGCCATTCAGACACCCGCTGCGAGTGATCAAAGTGGCGCGTAAGGCGCGCCTTCCCAGCAGCCCCGGTTCCCGTTAACCTGCGCAGTCATCAGGACGTTTTCCGAACCGCAAGGAGTAAGCCATGAAAGTTGTCTCTGCCCTGATTATCGGCCTGTGCGCCATTGTTGCCGCTTCCCTGTTGAGCCAGGGCTTGATGGGGCTGCGCACGGCCGATCGCTACGTAACGGTCAAGGGCATGGCCGAACGGGAAGTGCAGGCAGACCTGGCGCTCTGGCCCATCCGCTTTGTTGCCACCGGTAGCACGCTGGACGAAGCACAGAACAAAGCCCGAAGCAGCCGGGAAGCCATCATGGCGTTCCTGAAACTGCAGGCCATTGACCAGTCTGCGGTTGAACTCCAGCGCCTGGATGTAACCGACACCCGCGCCAATCCCTACGCCGGCAATAACAACGAGCAACAGTACATCATCAATCAGACCCTGATGGTGCGCAGCACCGATATCGAGCGCATCCGGCAGGCGGCCCAGAACGTCAGCGAGCTGGTGGATTCCGGCGTAGTGTTGTCCTCGGACTACGGCCCGAGCGGCCCCACTTACCTGTTCAACGGCCTGAACGATATCAAACCGGCCATGATCGCCGAGGCCACAGCAGCGGCCCGTGAATCCGCCCAACAGTTCGCTCGGGATGCCGAGGCCAAACTCGGCAGCCTGCGCCGGGCCAATCAGGGTGTGTTCCAGATTCTGGCAAGGGATCAGGCACCAGGCGTGTCGGAGCAACAACAGCTGGTGAAAACCGTGCGGGTGGTCTCCACCTTCGATTACTACCTGGAGTAACCGAAAACAGGTGCCTACTGGGTGGCCACCATTTCGTCGGTCACCTGATAGTCGCCGGCCAGCCAGCGCAGGATCTCGTGAGCCGCGGGGTGATCAAACGCGTCGTAGGTGTGAATCAATGCCTGCTTTTTCTCATCGCTGATGCGTGCCAGCCCGGTGTCCTGCAGGGTCAGTAGATCCTTGTGCAACTGCCCCGCAAGCTCCAGACCAAGCACTTCCCGCGCTGCATGCAAAAACGCCTGACCATACTGGTAATCCGGCCCCTGGCGGTAGCATTCCGCCAGCGTGATCGCCGGGATGGTGGTCAGTACCGGCTGCAAAGCCGGATTGATGGCATGACCGGCAAGGTAGGCGGCATTGCCGGCAGGGCGGCCGGTGAAACCACGCAGATGCAGATGCCGGGACATGCGATCGCCATCATTCACCGGGTAATTATCCCAGAGGAGTGGCTTGCGCCCCAGCAACTTGCTGACACGTTTGAGATGGCCCGGAGAAACTTCACGGGAACAGACCTCTTCCCCGGTCCAGAAAACTCTCACTTCACGGTCCAGCTCCGCCCCCAGGGTTTCCAGATAGTCCGCCGGCCGCTGCCCGAAGACCCGGTCCAGCACCGGGTCATCGGAGTAGTAGGTGGGGCATACGCTAAGTTTGCCGGCACTGGTATTGGCTTTTACCCAGTCCACGATCTGAGCCTGGGTGCGGGCCAGGTCCGGAGTGTCCGGGTGCATATCATCAAACAGGATAGCCAGCTCCTGGATACCTAGGCGATCCAGCATTGTCAGTTTCTTCGCCAGGGCCTCCCGGGCCGTCTCATCGAAGTTATTGAAGATTTCGAACGGGCTCAGCCCGACACCAAACCGCACACCTTCACGCCGGCAGAATCTGGCAAAGTCCGCCAGTGCCTCAGCCTGCTCCGGAGGGTGCGGTTCCTGCCAGCGACGACGCAGGTAAGGGTCGGCCTTGGGGGCATACAGATAGAAGCCGTAACCATGGGCAAGCAGGGCATTGACCAGTTGGCGCCGTTCGGACCAGGTCCACAGAGGCCCGTAAAATCCTTCAATAATTCCCAGTTCCACCGTCATAAACCTGTCGCTCCCTGTCTGCCACCCAAGCGAATACTATACCGGACCAGCTGCCTTGATGACGGGATCGTCAGCTCTCAGCAAGCATACCGTATAATTAGATCCTAGCCGCTACTGTCACAACCTGCCTAGAATAAACGATCCGGTAAAATGTTGAGTTTTCAGGAGCACAGCTTTCATGCCCAATGGTCAAGACCGACTGCCCGCACTGGACGCGCTTCGAGGCATAGCGGCCCTGGGTGTGGTGCTGTTCCACTACCTCCCCTACTACGACAAACTCTACGGCCACAGTTTCAGCACGCCGGACACCCTCGGTTTCGGGCGCTACGGGGTTCACCTGTTCTTCATCCTCAGCGGCTTTGTCATCTTCATGACCCTGGAGCGCACCCGCAGCGCCAGCTGGTTCGGACTGGCCCGAGCCTTCCGCCTGCTGCCTGCACTCTGGGCCGGCATTGTATTGACCTGGATTGCCGTTCAACTGATGGGGCCAGCTGACCGCATGGTGAGCCCGGGCTCGGCGCTACTGAACATCACTCTGCTGCACGAATACCTGGGCCATCCCCATGTCGATGGCGCCTACTGGAGCCTGGTTATTGAAGCCACGTTCTACGTCTGGATTGCCTTGCTGTTCTACGGGCTGGGGAGCTGGCAGCGCATGCGGCCAGTACTCTGGGCCTGGACTCTGGCCAGCTACGCGGCGGTGATCTGGTGGAAAGCCATTCCCGACGGGCTGGAATTCCTGATCAAAGACCTGTTGTTTACCCGCTACGCGCCCCTGTTCATCAGCGGCATGCTGATCTACCGCTGGCACCGCCACAACCGCTTGCCGGTCGCGGATCTTGCGCTATTGACACTAACCATCAGCCACTGTCTGCTCGCTTACAAGGCACCGTTCAACCTCTTTGTGCTCGGCTGTTATGGCGTTTTCGGGCTGGCTGTCGCCGGCTACCTCAACGTTCTGGCCCGGCCGGGACTGCTCTGGCTGGGCAGCATTTCATACACCCTGTACCTGGTGCACCAGAACATTGGTTATGGCGTGATTGATCTGGCTTACAAAGCCGGACTACCCGGCCAACTTGGTGTGATGATGGCACTGGCCGTTGCCATTGGTCTGGCGGCAGCCCTGCATTACGGTATCGAAAAACCCGCTCTGCGCTGGTTCCGGCAGTGGCGGAAACGTGCCGTACCGGATACCGGTCTGACGTTGATCAACGCCCCGGTGCCGAAAAAAGCGGAAAATCTTGACTAGACTGAACACAACAAAAAACCTGAAACCCATTGCCTGACAAGAGTAAGACGCCATGGAAATCAAAACCTTCGCAGACCTGATTGACTGGACACGCCAGCTCCACGCCCACCTGGCCCGGTGCCTGCACGAATCCGCCCAGAAAAATCAGAACGAACGCGCTAGCGCCTTGCTCGATTACATCAGTTCCCACGAGGCACTGCTGGAACAGGCTGTTGCCGAGTACGAGAAACAGGCCGACCCGAAAGCCATGACCACCCGCCTGTACGATTATGGCGTGCATAAACCCATCGAGAAGAACCGCACCTGCGATACCCGCTATAACGATCTGGATTTTGACGGTATTGCCCGGGAGATCTTTGATTTCCACGACCAGGTGATGGACCTGTACGACTCCCTGATCGGCAAAGCCGAGATTCCCGAGGCCAAATCCCTGCTGGAGGATCTGAAATCCCTGGAGGAGCATGAGGCCATGCGCCTGGCCAGCCAGATCGGTCGAATGAACGACGTTTAACGTTAGACCAATGTCGTAGTCCGGCAATTTTTTGCTGCAGCCCACCCGCCATAGTTGCTAATCTGAACTACACTCTTGAGTTCCGGACCCCACGAGGGGCCGGGCTCTACTACAACAATGACAAGAGGTTAGAAGAGCAATGAAGATCCGTTCTGTTCTTTCCGCGGCTGTGCTGGCTGTGGCAACTACCTTTGCCGCCACCCAGGCGCTTGCCCAAGACAAGTTCACCCTGCGACTGGCAGAAACCTGGGGCCCGAACTTCCCCATTTTTGGTGACACCACCAAACGCTTCGCTGAAACCGTTAACAAGATGTCTGATGGCCGACTGACCGTCCGCATCGACTCAGCCAACAAGCACAAGGCCCCACTGGGCGTATTCGACATGGTCAAGGCCGGTCAGTACGACATGGGCCATTCCGCCTCCTATTACTGGAAGGGCAAGGTGCCGGAAACCCTGTTCTTCACCAGCATGCCATTTGGCATGAATGCCATGGAACAGTATGCGTGGTTCTACCACGGTGGCGGTATGGAGCTGATGCAGGAAGTGTATGAGCCCCACAACATGCTGTCGTTCCCTGGCGGCAACACCGGCGTACAGATGGGCGGCTGGTTCCGCAAGGAAATCAAATCCCTGGATGACCTCAAGGGTCTGAAAATGCGTATTCCCGGCTTTGCCGGCGAAGTCTTCGCAGAAGTGGGTGTTAACCCCACTAACATCGCCCCGGGCGAGCTCTACACCGCTCTGGAGCGCAATACGATTGATGCCGTTGAGTGGGTAGGCCCTGCGCTGGATCTGCGTCTTGGTTTCCAGCAGATTGCTGACTACTACTACACCGGCTGGCACGAACCGGCAACCGAGCTGCAGTTCCTGATCAACAAGCGCGTCTGGGATCGCCTGCCGGCAGACCTTCAGGAAATCATGCGGGTAGCCATGCGTACCGCTTCCTATGACATGCTGGTTCACTCTCAGCACGCCAACGCCGAAGCCTGGGCGAACATCAAGGAAGAGTATCCGAACGTACAGATCAAGCGTTTCCCGGATGACATTTTCCAGGCCATGTACGAGGCCAACGAGAAGCTGTTGAAAGAGGCCGCGGCAGAAAGTGAGATGGCTGCGAAGATCATTGAATCCCAGCACAATTATCTGGAGCAGAGCCGCGCTTACACCGACATTTCGGAGCGGGCTTACCTCAACACCATGGCCGAAGTCGAGTAAACTATTCGTTTATGACGAATCAGAGCCGGGATCGCTCTTCCAAGTGATCCCGGCTTTTTCATTTCCAACATTCAGAAATTCCGCGATGCGGAGGAAGAAGTTCGATGCGCTGGATTATCCGACTGGACGAGGGCCTGGCCTGGCTCTCCAAACTTTGCGGCTGGATCGCCTGTGTGGCCATGATCCTGATGGCCGCCAACGTCTTCTATGACGTCGTCGCACGTTATGCTTTCAACGATGTGTCCATCGCCATGCAGGAAATGGAATGGCACCTTTATTCAGTCGTCTTCCTGCTTGGCATTCCCTATGCCCTCCGCACCGATGGTCATGTCCGTGTGGACGTGTTCTACACCAACTGGAGCCAGAAGCGCAAAGCCTGGATTAACCTGATAGGCGCCGTTCTTTTTGTTATTCCGTTCGCCTACCTGATTGCCACCTATGGCTACAGCTACGCGATGGATGCGTACCAGATGGGCGAAGGCAGCGGCGACCCCGGTGGCCTACCCCATCGCTGGGTGATCAAATCCGTGATTCCGGTCAGTGCTTTCTTTATGGGAACGGCCGGCTTGAACATGGTGACCTACGCCATCCGGGTGATGGCCGGTGACAAGCAATACGAAGGTGAGCACAGCGCAGGAGGTCTGGCATGATCGGTATGATTATGTTCGGCGTGGCGCTGGTCATGCTGATGTTCGGTTTTCCGGTGGCCTTCACCTTCGGCGGCGTGGCGCTGTTTTTCGGTATCTACGCCGAGGGCATGGATCTCTTTGCCTTCATGCCCTTCCGGATCATGAGCGTGATGCAGAACACCGTATTGATGGCAGTGCCTCTGTTCATCTTCATGGGTGTGGTACTGCAACGCACCAGGCTGGCTGAACAACTGCTGACCTCCATGGGTCGGCTGTTTGGCGGGTTGCCCGGCGGCCTTGCCATTTCCACCATTCTGGTCGGTGCCCTGCTGGCTGCCTCCACCGGCGTTGTCGGCGCCAGCGTGGTTGCCATGGGCCTGATTTCACTTCCGGTCATGCTCGCACACAAGTACGACAAGCGCCTGGCCACCGGCACCATCTGCGCCTCGGGCACCCTGGGCCAGATTGTGCCGCCGTCGATCATCCTGATCATTCTGGGTGACGTCCTTGGCCTGCCCGTGGGTGATCTGTTCAAGGCTGCGGTCATGCCCGGCGTGGTACTGATTGGCCTGTACATTGTCTACATTCTGATTCTGACCCGTTTCAAGCCGGAAACCGCACCGGCCATGCCGGCCCAGGATGAATCGGTCAGCCGGGGCAAGGAAATCCGGGATGCCCTGCTCGCAATTATTCCGCCACTGGCGTTGATCGTGATCGTGCTGGGCTCCATCTTCACCGGCATCGCCACTCCCACGGAATCCTCCGCACTGGGCGGTGTTGGCGCCGTGGTTCTGGCGATCATCTACCGCCAGTTCTCGTTCAAAATGGTCTGGGATGCCGCCAAAGACACCGTCAGCGTGACCGCCATGGTGTTCGCAATCCTGATCGGCGCGACTGCCTTCTCCATGGTGTTCAGCTATACCGGCGGCGATTATCTGCTGGAGGAGTGGCTGATGATGCTGCCCGGCGAACAATGGGGCTTCATTATCCTGGCCATGGTGGTCATTCTGGTGCTGGGCTTCTTCATCGATTTCGTGGAGATTTCCTTCATCATCGTGCCCATTCTGGCACCGGTGGCCGAGGCCATGGGCATCAACATGCTCTGGTTCGCCATCCTGATTGCCATGAACCTGCAAACCAGCTTCCTGACACCACCATTCGGGTTTTCGCTGTTCTACCTCAAAGGGGTGGCACCACCGGAAGTCCGAACCACGGATATCTACAAGGGTATTATTCCGTTCATTCTGATCCAGATTCTGGTGCTGGCGCTGATCGTCATCTTCCCGGAATGGTTCGGCATGAGCGCCACCTACTGACCCCCGAATAACCCTGCAACTCTGGCGGAGCCGGCCAATGCCGGCTCCGCCCATCCACCCGCTCTGCCCCTCAGTCTTCAGTCCGCCGACCTGACAAAACCTGATCATTTTCTATACTGAGTCAAAAAGCCGCGACTCTCAGTTCAGTTTTCGGGATTGCACGGACCATAACGAATCAGAGGAGAGAGCATTCCATGGCACAGAGTACCGCTCATAAACCGGAGTTACCGGACAAGGAGGAACACCGGGCACACGTCCTCAGCCTGCCCCTGGAGCGCGGTCAATCCGATCGCGAACCCCACAGTTATGAACGCTGGCTGATCCATAAACTGATGCGTATGGCCGGCTCTCCCCCCATTCGTTTCCGGCTCTGGAACGGCGATGTCATAGAACCGGAAGTTCAGGACGCCCGCTTCACCCTGCACCTGACCGACCACAAGGCTCTCTACTCCCTGGTGGCCAACCCCAATCTGGCCTTTGGTGACCTGTATGCCGCCGGTCGACTGGAAATCGACGGCGATCTTCCAGATCTGATGGAGAGCCTGTACCGGGCCGTCCATGCCGCCCGCCAGAAATGGCCACGCTGGCTGGACGCCCTGTGGCGCAACCACAACCCGCGTGCCACCGGCATCTCCGAGGCCAAGGAGAACATTCACCACCACTACGACCTGGGCAACGCGTTTTACCAACTGTGGCTGGATGAGGCCGAAATGCAGTACACCTGCGCCTATTACGAGCAGGCCGA
Source organism: Marinobacter sp. bablab_jr008 (assembly GCF_016464145.1). NCBI lineage: Bacteria > Pseudomonadati > Pseudomonadota > Gammaproteobacteria > Pseudomonadales > Marinobacteraceae > Marinobacter > Marinobacter sp. bablab_jr008. Next base: position 16,272 of record NZ_JACDWW010000092.1, on the reverse strand, counting down.
CAACACCCTGGAACAGGCGCAACTGGCCAAACTGGAACACGTTTGCCGCAAACTTCGGCTGAAACCGGGCATGACCGTGGTCGAAGCCGGCTGCGGGTGGGGCGGGCTGGCCCGATATATGGCCCGTCATTACGGAGTGAAGGTGCATTCCTACAATATCTCACGGGAACAGCTGGCCTACGCCCGGGCTGAAGCAGAGCGACAAGGCCTGGACAACCTGGTTACCTATGTCGAAGACGACTACCGCAATATTGAGGGCCAGTATGACGCGTTCGTTTCTATTGGCATGCTCGAACACGTGGGCAAGGACAATTACCCCGCTCTGTCGGAACTGATCAAACGCTCCCTGAAGCCGAATGGTATTGCCTTGCTCCACAGCATCGGCCGCAACCGGCCCATGCTGATGAACGCCTGGATCGAGAAGCGGATTTTCCCCGGCGCCTATCCGCCCAGCATTGGCGAGTTCATGGAAATCTGCGAGCACAGCGATTTCTCGGTACTGGATGTGGAAAACCTGCGGCTGCATTACGCTCAGACCCTGACCCACTGGATGGACAATTTCACCGCCAACCAGGACCAGGTCACCGAGATGTACGACGAACATTTCACCCGGGCCTGGCGACTGTATCTGGCCGGTTCCATCGCCGCGTTCCGGGCCGGTTCTTTGCAGTTGTTCCAGGTGGTGTTCACCCACGGCGACAATAACCAGCTGCCCCAGAGCCGGCAGGAACTCTACACGTTTCCAGCCACGCCAGAGGGGGTCTGATGGAATACTACGACATCATTATCGTGGGGGCCGGCCCTGCCGGCTCAACCCTGGCCCGGGCTCTGGAGGACTCCGGCAAACGGGTACTGATCATCGACAAGCAAGCCTTCCCCCGGGACAAGACCTGCGCCGGCTGGGTTACGCCGGCAGTGATGGCCAGCCTGGACATTGATCCGGGGAAGTATTCCGTCGGCCGGACACTGCAACCCATTCGCCGGTTCCGGATCGGCATGATGGGGCAAAGTGCGGTGGAGAACGACCACGGGGATATTGTCAGCTACGGTATTCGTCGCTGCGAATTCGACGACTACCTGCTGGACCGTGCCGAGTGTGAAAAGCAACTGGCAACCGCGGTAAAGTCCATCAACCGGAACAACGGCAACTGGGTGATCAACGATCAATGGCAGGCGCCGCTGCTGGTGGGTGCCGGGGGCCATTTCTGCCCGGTGGCACGGCTGTTGGGCGACGGCCCGGGCAAGCATGAAACCGTGGTGGCCGCCAAGGAAGTTGAGTTCGAGATGACGCCAGAGCAGGCCCGCGCCTGCGAAGCCCGCGGCGACACGCCAGAGCTCTGGTTCTGCCGGGATCTCAAGGGCTACGCCTGGGTTTTCCGGAAAGGCAGCTATCTGAACATCGGCCTGGGCCGTGAGGACAACCACCGGTTATCTGATCATCTGGAAGCTTTTGTCGAGGAAATGAAACAGTCGGGCCGCATTCCTTCAGACCTGCCAGGCCGCTTCAAAGGTCACGCCTATCTGCTGTATGCCCATGCCAACCGACCACTGGTGGATGACGGCGTGTTGCTGATTGGCGATGCGGCCGGCCTGGCCTATACCCAGAGTGGCGAGGGCATTCGTCCCGCCATCGAATCGGCACTGATGGCGGCCAATGTTATCAAGGCCGCCACGGATTATTCCGCGCTCTCGCTGCAAAGCTATGGTGAACGCATTGCCGAACGCTTCGGAACCCGGGCCACGGACCAGGAGCCCGGCTTTGAGGTGCCGGACTGGCTGAAACAGCCCATCGCCAGCACCTTGATGCGCTCACACTGGTTTACCCGCAAGGTGGTCACGGAGAAGTGGTTCTTGCATCAGGAGGTGCCGCCACTGGAGGTCGCGGTTTAGATACACCAAGGCCGGGCGCTGAGGCCCGGCCTTGATTTCACGTCTGCACTGACCTGTAGCTCGATACCAGGCTGGCGCATGTAACGAGCGAGCTTAGAACTTCACGCGCATACCGGCCAGGAAGCCCATGTCGGCGTCGTCGCCAGACGCATCTTCAAGGTCGCTCTGGGCGATTTCGGCGAACACGCTGACGTTCTTGGCAGCCGGGAACTTGTAGGTTACGTTGGCGTACCATTCGGTAATGTCGTCCGCGTCATCTTCTTCCTTGTTGCCCATACCGAGTGCGACGTCGGTGGTGGCAGCAACAGCAAACACAGCCGCCAGGTTGTACTGGGTGGTTTCGAAGTCGTCTTCGTCGGTGGAGCTGTAATCAGCGGCCAGGTTCATGAAGCCGAAATCGTAGGAAGCACTGATACCCCAGGTATCCATGGAATCGGCAGAACCGTAGGCGCGCGCCTGCTGGTATGCCGCAGCCAGTTCAAGACCGGCCAGTTCAGTGGCAACAAACAGATCGTAGTACTCACCGTCGATACCGGCAGAAGCTCCGTCGTTGGTCTTCATTTCGTGGGAAGCTGCGATGTAGACGTTTTCCAGTTCGATATCGACGCGGATGGTATCATCACCGTCGGTGGCGATACCTTCGAAACGGTCTTCGTCCACGGTTTCAACTTCAATGGCTTGCTCAATGCCAAACTCATCCGTAGCAAAGTTCTGCTTACCGAAGGAGAATGAAGCCACGCCGTACTTCAGGCCCACGAAGGCTTCTTCCAGATTACTGCCGTTCTCGTCCTTCTCGGCAGCATCCTTGAAACCAAAGTCCAGGCGACCGAAGGCAGTCAGGTCATTGCCCAGATCGTAGGCAACGTAGTTTTTCAGCTCCAGATCGTCGTATTCAACCTCGGCGCGCTCATCAAAGCCGGTTGCCTGGCGGAACTGCACCTGGAAGTCACCGTTCAGTTTGGTTTGGTGTTTATTGGTTGCTGGAATCAACCCAGCTGTCCCACTCTTTTCGAGTTTGTTCGTCAGCCTTCAGATACCAGTAGCGCAGCATCCTGCTGACCATTTCCTGATCCGGATCGACGTGCGAATCCAGCAACAACCCGTCCTGGTTGGTTTTCAGCTCCGGTACGGCCACCGCCGCCACAGAGCCTGAACGGTTATAGGCAGCCAGCTCACGGGCATAGTCCCGCACCAGCTGAAAGCCCTCTTTTTCGAGCACATCGGCGGTAAACGCCACCTCACGGCCCTGGCGATCAGTCAGCTGCCAGTTACCCTGATGATTGAAGCTGTCCATTTGATTACGCGACTCGATTTCCGGAGCGCTCAGGGTCAGCGCGGTCTCAGCAGCCTCGAAACGGACCACGAAGGCATCGCTGGTTTCCAGCACCTTTTCACGGCCGATTTCAGCGGTGCACTCCACCACCAACTGCTGGGTACCATCAGCGAGGGTCACTGACTCGCCAGAGCCGGCGGTCTGCTCGCTACCCTGAACGGCTTGCACTTTCACACAGGGCCCCAGAGTGAGCTCAACGTCTGCCAGAGCCGGCAACGGCATCAAGGTGGCAAGCAAACAGGTTGGCCAGATAAGTCTCGTCACGCTTTGTTTCCAATCGGTGGTTGGCAGCAATCTTGAGACGACACTATGGAGGGAATTTATTAACGGACTGTTAATAATATGTTTCGGTTATATGACACATTCCTCAGGACACTCTTTTTCTCTAATAAACAAAAAAGCCCCGCCATAAAGACGGGGCTTCTTGTTCAGGGAGCTGAATTAATCAGTCAGCTCAAGTTTCACTCGGTAGATCGCCGTGGTACCGCTAACCTCGTTGCCGGTGATAAGCAACGGCTCGCCGGACGGCGAATCATCACTGGATACCACTGTGATGCTCTCTACACCCAGATCGCCTGCGGTTTCGAGCACTGAAGCCGTGTCGACAGTGGTCCAGTCGTCACGGGTGTTCAGGTAATCCACCTGAACCGGACTGGCGGGGTCCGTTACGTCGTAGACCAGAATACCCCCCATGCGCTCCAGGCCCAGGAAGGCAAAGGTTTTATTGTCGAACGTCGCCACGGTCACGGCTTCAGGTTCCGGACCTTTAGCGTCAGACCGGGAATCAAATGCCATGCCCTCGTCATGGGCGGAGTTGAAGTGGTCTGAGCAGGGAATAGAGCGATCCGTACCCAGACGGCACTCTTCACTGGCAAGGAACTGCTCGATCGTATCACCGGAGTCCCATACCAGCTCACCGTCCTCATTCCAGATCGCCAGAGAACGCGTGCCGTAGGAGTACAGCTGGTCGTACATCAGAAGCGTGCCGTCCGGGTCTTCTGCACCCGACGCGTTGAACATGACAGGAGCACCATTTTCAGCAACCCGGTAACCCTGCACCCAACTGATGTTGAGTCTTCCCAACTGGTCATCATCGCGACAGGCATTGGCTGCACCGGCTGTGGCACCGCAGTAATCGAAGACTGATGGATTCAACAGCGCACCTTCAGCCAGTGCAGTCAGTTGCGCCGGCATGTCGTCACCAACCCGACGGGCAAAACCATCCGGATGTACCAGGTGTTTCACCCGCAACTCTTCGACAAAGCCCCTGGAACTGTCGCCATTCCAGTAGTCGGCGTTATCTTCACCCCAGGCCCTGGCATCCCCCTCATTGGCCGTCACGATAAAGGTTTCACCATTTGCCTGGTAACTGTCGATGGCATCGGGATGATAGATACCCACCACACCCGGCCATCTCTGGATATTGATGACGCCGTCATCGTCCGAGGCATCAATACCCTGCCCCTCAACACCGTAATCCTTGAACCCCAGGGGTAAAATACCGGTGACCGTTGCCGCGCCGATATCCAGCTTCGCCAGGGCGTTGTTTTCCTGCAAAGAGACCCAGGCAGTGCGGCTGTCGGCACTGACGGTGATATATTCCGGTTCCAGATCCTGGGCTACGGTGGCCCCCGGGCCGTATATGCGAACACCCGATGCCTTCAGGGCGCCATCCTGGCTGTTGAAGGCCAGAAAATCGGCTGTCCGTACCGTGAGATTCCCCGGATTGGAAACATCAACCACACTGATCGACCCTTCCGGATCGATCTGGTAATCATCGCTTGGCTCGCCTTCGTTTGCTGCCAGGACATATTGCCCATCCGGCGTAAAGGTAACCATATCCGGCTGCGCACCTACCTGGATACTGTCACGCAACTGCAGGTCTGCAGCTCCAAATACCGCAACATAACCGGGGTCAGTTTTCGGATTCGATTCAACAGCAACCGCAACGAGCCCGTTTGCCACCGCCACACTGTTAACCACCGCATCAGCGGCAATGTCAGCAACTGTCAGCGTGTCGATTTTGGCTGGATTGACCGGGTCGCTCATATCCAGCACATCCACAGCCCCGGACAAGGCATTAACCACAAACGCCCTGCGACTGGCAGGGTCAAACGCCGTGATTTCCGCAGCAGACTCATCAAACTGTCCGGTGCTGTATCGACCGGCGAATTCGAGCGTCAGGCCAGTGACCTGAGCTTCCGGCGCCAGATCATCATCGTTGTCCGAGGAATTACAGCCGGATACCAGCACGGCGCTCACAGCGAGAACGAGCAATGACAGTTGAAATGGGTGCGATGTCTTGGGCACAGCGGGCTCCTTTGCTTATTTAATGATGCAAGAGCAAAGAAGGCTAGGCGACAGACGTGACGAACGCGGGAAAGGAAAGTGACAGTGCAGTGACGTTTCTGTGACAACTCCCCGGCCCGATGCCGGGCCGGGGAAAAGTCGGAGCATCAGCCGGAACTTACTGGCCCAAGTAGCTCCGGTACATCCATACCGTTTTTTCCTGCTGAGAGATGTAGTCACTCATCAGTGCCACGGTACCTTCATCTTCTGCTTCACCGGCCAGGTTCAGCAGGCCACGCTGCTTGGCGATGAGCTTACCGAAACTCTCGACGATGTTACCCACCGCTTCTTTGCCATCAGATACGTCCTTGCGCTCCGGCACTTCGGACTTTTCAATGTAGGTGCTGTAGGCGTGTGCAGGACGATGGCCCAGGGTGAGAACCCGCTCGGCAATTTCATCAATCTTGAGCAGCAGGTCATCGTAGAGTTCTTCAAATTTGGCATGCAGCTCAAAGAAATTGTCACCCTTGATGTTCCAGTGATAGCCACGCACATTCATGTAGAAAATCTGGTAGTTGGAGAGCAGTTCGTTCAGTGCATCTGCCAGCTTCTGGGTTTTGTCTGTGTCGAGACCAATAAAATTCTTGCCCATGTTGAACCTCCTGATTCGTTTTGGGGTGTCATCTAACAGCTACTGTATGACAGCTCAGTGTCAGAACGAAAGTTTGGGTATTCAATATCGCTCATAGCAGAAACTTATACCACCAACCCTAAAATCATAGCTGAACCCTATCGAGAAAAATGTCACTTTCTATTTGGAAACAATTCTCGTTTGTCCTTAAATGGGGTTATAGGCATTCATCACGCGGAGTTGATTCCATGAGTACCCTGAAACTGTTTGTTCACAATCACAGCTCGAAGGGCGACCCGTCGTTTCTGAAAACGATCACCTTCGCGATTACCCACTTTACGGTGGCTTTTACCGTCGCGTTCCTGCTGACCGGGGACATTCTGATCGGCAGCCTGATCGCGATGGTCGAACCGGCCATTAACACCGTTGCTTACTTCTTCCATGAGAAGATATGGGCACGGCATCAGCGGAATACAACCGCCAATGCCATGAATCTAGCGCAAAACACGCTTTAATGACTTGCCCTCTGTCAAAGACGGAGGGTAAAGCTACACACCCGGCCCGCAATCCATGCAACCCTCCCCTGGCTCAGGGCCTATCCGGAGTTTCTTGCTCAGGTCTTTTATTGCGGTTCGCAGCCCCTCCTCAATCACCGGATGGTAGAACGGCATCTCCAGCATTTCGCTCACGGTCATTCGCTTTTGCACGCACCACGCCAGCAAGTGGGCAAGGTGCTCTGCAGCAGGCCCGAACATCTGGGCCCCCATGAACAGGCCGCTGCCGTGCTCGCCGTAGACCCGGAGCAGCCCCCGATTCTTGCCAATAACCTTGCTGCGACCCTGATCCTCAAACGACACCTCACCAACCGCAAAGCAGCCCTGGCAACGCTCATCCACCTGATGAATGTTCAGCCCCACCGAGGCAATCTGGGGCTCGGTGAACACCACCGCCATGGGAGTTTTTCTGCGGCCGGTTCGGACTTCCGGCCAGGCCCCTGCATTGTCGCCGGCAATCCGGCCTTCGTCTGCCGCCTCGTGCAGCAGGGGGCGGTCGTTGTTCACATCACCGGCAATGAAGATATGGCTGTCACCGCAGCGCAGGGTGAAGGGGTCAAACTCCGGCATGCCCCGTTCATCCAGTTCGATGCCGGCATTCTGGATATCCAGGTGATCAATGTTGGGTCTCCGCCCGGTGGCTGCCAACAGATAATCAAAGGTTTGCTGATGCTCCTTGCCGCCCTCGCTCCAGCTGATGCGAACCCCCTCCTCGATGCGTTCAACACGCCGGGTATCGGCTTTCGGGCTGATGGCAAACTCTTCACGGAAGGTGTCCAGCGCATACTCCCTCACCTTCTCATCCTGAATACCGCCAATGCCGCCGCTGACGCCAAACATGCGGACCTTTACGCCCAGCCGGCTCAATGCCTGACCTAATTCGACCCCAATCACTCCCGGGCCGAACACCGCCACCGAAGACGGCAGATCCCGCCAGTCGAACACGTCATCGTTGACCACCAGTCGGTCTTTCGCTTCTTTCAGAATGCCCGGGATGTTGGGGCGGGAGCCGGTGGCAATAACAATCCGGCCCGCGGTGACCTCGGTATGATCACCCACGACAAGACGATGACTGTCAACAAATCGGGCATGCCCCATCAACCGGTGTTCCTGCGGCAGCGATTCCATGGACCGCACCACCGGTGCCACAAAGCGATCGCGCTCTTCACGCACTCGCGCCATCACAGCCGGACCATCAATGCGCACATCGCCCGGAAGCACACCGAACGCTTCCGCCTGCCTCACCTGATGGGCCCTTTCCGCGGCGGCAATCAGCAACTTGCTGGGCATGCACCCTACCCGGGCACAGGTGGTGCCGTATTGATCACCCTCAATCAACACAATCCGGTCGGTGGCCCTGCGGGCGCGCTGATAGGCGACCATTCCCGCCGTACCCGCACCGATAACCGCTACATCCACTTCTCGCTTGTCCATCCTGCCTCCTGGAGACTGACTGAAATTTCAGGTGGTTTGGGCTATTAAACTTAAGGAGCCTTTCGGTAAAGTATAGAAAGCTTATTATCCGCTGACAGGGGAATCACAGAAAAAATCCCTGTGGTTACTGGCTGCAGGCGCAACAACCCAAGCACAATTGCAAACACGCGGGAGAATGAATGTGCAGAATTACTGGCTGGAGTTTCTGACCGTTGCCCTGGTGCACCTTTTGGCGGTGGCCAGCCCCGGGCCGGATTTTGCAGTCATGCTGCGCCAGGCACTGACCCAGGCCCGGCGCAATGCCCTGCTGACCGCCATGGGCATTGGCATCGGCATTCTGCTGCATGTGGGCTATTCGCTGCTGGGTATCGGGCTGATCATCCAGCAATCGGTAATGCTGTTTACCGTGCTGAAAGTGATTGGGGCCGTGTATCTGCTCTATATCGCCTGGCACTGCCTGCGGGCCAAACCCGGAGCCATTCACGTGCAAGCGAACGGCGGGCAGGCCCAGACTGGCTGGGCGGCGTTCCGGCTCGGTTTTTTAACCAACGCCCTCAATCCCAAGGCCACCCTGTTTTTCGTGTCCCTGTTCTCCGTCATCATCAATCCAGGCACGCCGGTTCTGCTGCAGGCCGGATACGGCATCTATATGGCCCTGGCCACCGGCCTGTGGTTTGCCATGGTAGCGGTGTTCTTTACCCACCCCCGTGTCCGCCGGGGGTTCAACCGGTTCGGACACTGGCTCGACCGGACCATGGGGGGCATTCTGGTATTGCTGGCCGGGCAACTGCTGCTGTCTACAGTGAGCGGATCAGAGTCTCCGTCTGTTCCCAGCCCAGGCATGGATCGGTAATCGAGCACCCGTAGACCAGCTCTTTGCCGTCGTCCTGGCGGCCGAATTCCAGGAAGCTTTCCAGCATCAGGCCCTTGATGTGCCGATTGCCGTTACGCTTCTGCGCCATCACTTCCCGGGCGATGTCCACCTGCCGCTCAGCCTGCTTGCAGGCGTTATCATGGCTGCAGTCCACCATCACCGCCGTTGATACGCCGGCTTTTTCCAGCTCTGCCACCGCTTTGGCAATGCTCAGTTCATCGTAGTTGGTCACACCCCGGCCACCGCGCAGAACCAGATGAGTATCCGGATTGCCGGCGGTGGAAATCATCACCGGTGCGCCGCTATGGGAGATCCCCATGTGGTGGTGCGGGTGCGAGGCCGACTTCATGGCGTGGCTGGCCACGGTAATGCCACCATCGGTGCCGTTCTTGAACCCGGTAGGCATGGGCAGGCCGCTGACCATTTCCCGGTGAATCTGGGATTCGGTGGTACGGGCGCCGATCGCGGTCCAGCTTACCAGGTCCCCCAGGTAATCCATCATGAACGGGCTCAGGGCTTCGGTGGCGAGCGGCAGGCCGAGCTCGGACAACGCCAGCAACAACTTGCGAGAACGCTCCAGGCCCTGTTTCAGATCGCCCTGACCGGTGCGTTCCGGATCGTACAGAAGGCCTTTCCAGCCCACCGTGGTACGGGGTTTCTCCAGGTAGGCGCGCATGACAATCAGGAAACGGTCACTGACTTCGTCTGACAGTACTTTCAGGCGGGTGGCGTAATCCAGGGCAGCCTGCTCGTCGTGAATGGAGCAGGGGCCCATCACGATCAGGGTGCGGTCGTCCTGACCGTGCAGCACGGCGCGGATCTGATCACGGTAACCGGCAATGGCCCGCACCTGTTGCTCATCGGCAGGAAACTGCTGGCGCAACTCGGCGGCGGTAGGCAGTCTCGCTTCCTGGCGGTGCTGGCAGGCGCTTGAGGCTTGCGCATCCAGTGTTTCAGATTTCAGCGGCATGTTCATGTCTGTGTTCCCGTTTCCCTGTGTCAGAATCAAAAAAGCCCCGGCTGGGCTACCAGTCGGGGCTTTTCGGAGTCCGGTGGCAGCCTGGGTTGCTTGCCGGGCTGCCTTCCTCGTTGTATTCGGTCGATGAAGATCTTATGGGCGGCCCGGGCTCTGGCTAAAATAAAAGCCATAACCAAACCACCAAAAATACACAGCAGAGCCTGCGGCCTTCAGTTTTTCACCGAAAGCTTTCAGAACATTCAATTGACAGGCTGCGTGTAAGGTCTTCATGCTTTTCACTATATACCTACGGTTTTAACGATGGCAACCCGCAAAACGGATTATTTAATGCGGGCATGGCCGTCATGGCTCTGGAGGCCTGCATGCGAAACACCGAGCACCGCTCCGTTCTCTGGCTGATACCTGCCCTGTTTCTTGCGATGTTAACGGCTTCCACCGTCGTTTGGGCACAATCAGAAGCCAGGGTCTATGAGCTGAACAACCGAACGGCCGACGACATTGCGCTACAGATTCGCGAACTTTACCAACAGTCGCCGGTTACGGTGACGGCACGCGGACAACAACTGGTGGTCCGTGGCGAACCCGCACTGCTGGACGAAATCGGAACACTGGTGCAATCGATGGATGTGCCGCCGGTACAGATGAGGATCAGCGTACGCTACCGTCAGGACATCGGCGGCAAACAATCCGGAGGCGGCGTCAGCCTCTCGAACGGCTCGGCCGGCGCCAGCGTCGAACGCCGCACCATCAGCACCAATTCAACCCGTGAACGTCAGTTGATCGTGCAGGATGGCCAGTCAGCCCACATTACCTCCGGCAATGTGCGAACCTTGCCATTTGCCGTTAAGGGTGGGCGCAACCCCGCCGCCATACTGCAGCAGGTCGAAACCCGAAGCGGCTTTGTCGTAAGCCCCCAGGCCATCTCGAGCCAGGCGGTAGAGCTGAGTATCGTGTCCTTTGAGGAAGACCCCGCCGCACTGCCCGGCTACGAAACCGAAGCCCTGATGACCATCCGGCGGGTCGAGCCGGGCCAATGGGTCAGCCTCGGAGGAACTCGCACCTCCATGAATCAGGAGCAGCAAGGCATCACCTACCGTGTGAACGGCAAGCGTGCAGAAAACCTGTCCATCGACGTCAAAGTGGAAATTCTGCCCTGATCAGGCCTGATTACGCTTGCCCAGCAAGACATCTCGGGCCTCATTGAGCTTGGCGGCCAGGTAATCGTTGCCGCCGCGGTCCGGGTGCACCTTCAACATCAGTTTGCGGTGGGCAGCGGTCACCTCCTCACGGGAGCAACCGGGGTTAACTCCCAGAATATCGCAGGCTTCCTGCGTGCTCATTGGCCCCCGGGTGGCAGCCCGATCGCCCCCGGCATTTGCATGGCGCGTCGAGTCATTACCGGATGAATCGCCCATGGCCTTGCGAAACATCGGCGCATAACGCAGTAGTGCCGGCACCTTTCTCAACAGGGGAATAAGAGCGGCAATACCGGCCGTGATCACATGCACCCGGCCCGTCAGCACCATGAACAGCAACAGCGCACCGCCAGCCACCAGAATGACTTTCCAGATTGCCGCCTTCTGCCCTTCCGGCGACAGCGCGCCCCATTTTTTCAGGATCACAAATACAGCGGCAGCCAGGGCCAGGCCGAGAATCAGTTGCATTGCATGTATCTCTGTCAGGTTTTAGTCCACCAGTTGGACACTCAACTTGGTGCTGTTACTCTAATCCGGCATCCAAACACCAGCGTAATCATTCTGCAGTATTTATACTGCTTCATGAATGCAAACGGGTGACAAATAGCAATAGCTTTTGTAGCATCCTATTCGTTAAATTGAACTGACGTTCTATAACTTTGTCCCCGAGCCCTGATTTGCAAGGATAGCTGTCAGCCTTCCCTTCCGGGCGACTTTATCAGATTCAGGAAATTCACTCCCAGGAACAGACTTATGCGCACTGCTTCCCGTTTCGTCATCGTTCTCCTTTTTCTCGGCGTCGTGCTGGGTGGAATCTTTGGTTACAAGTTCTACCAGTTCGGCCAGATGAAAGAAATGATGTCCCAGCCACAGCCGCCGGCCATCATTTCTGTGACCAAAGCAACTACCGAAAACTGGCAGCCGGCGATCAAGGCTGTCGGCAGCATCACTGCTATCAACGGCATCGAAGTGGCCAACGAAGTGCCCGGTGTGATTGAGAGCATTGGCTTTGAGTCCGGCGATACCGTCAACAAGGGCGATGTTCTGGTGCGCCTGGATGCCGCCATCGACGAAGCAGCGCTGCGCACACGGCGGGCAGAAGCCCAACTGGCAGAACAGGAATTCAAGCGGGTTTCGGATCTGCTGCCGAAGCGGGCCGTGTCTCAGTCCCAGTATGATGAGGCCAAGGCCAATTTCGATGCCGCCCGAGCCCGTGTCAACGAGGCCGAAGCTCAGCTCAACAAGAAGGTGATTCGCGCGCCCTTCGACGGCAAGCTGGGTATCCGCATGGTGGATCAGGGTCAGTACGTTGCCACCGGCACACCGATCGTCGAGATCAACATGCTGAACCCTATCTATGTGGACTACACCCTGTCCGAGAAATTTCTGCCGGACGTGGATCAGGGCTACCCGGTATCCGTGACGGTCGCTGCTGTGCCGGACCAGTCCTTCGAGGGTGAGGTGAGCGCTATCAACACCTCGGTAAACCCGGAAACCCGTACCGTGCGTATGCGCGCCACCCTGGATAATGAAGAAAACCTGCTGCGCCCCGGCATGTTTGCCACCATTCAGACCGGTCAGCCCCGGGACAATGAAGTGGTTACCCTGCCGCGCACCGCCATTTCCTACAACACTTACGGCAATTTCGTGTATGTGGTTGAAGAAAACGACAACGGTGAACTGATTGTCAGCCGCCGCACCGTCACCACGGGCGAAGTCCGTGATGGCCGCTCAGCCGTGCTTTCCGGTCTGGAAGAAGGCGAAACGGTCGTCGCCAAGGGCCTGCTGAGGCTGCGCGCGGGCCAGCGTGTTGAAATCCAGGACGAGTCCGGCCAGGAGGCGTCTGAGTAATGAAATTCACCGACATTTTTGTCCACCGGCCGGTTCTCGCCACGGTGGTCAGCCTGCTGATCCTGTTGATCGGCGCGCGGGCCGCCATGGAGATGGAAATCCGGCAGTATCCGGAGCTGGAAAGCACCACGGTGACCGTCTCCACGGCTTACCCCGGCGCCAGTTCGGACCTGATCAAGGGCTTTATCACGACCCCGCTACAGCAGGCCATTGCGGAAGCCAGCGGCATTGATTACCTGACGTCCACCAGTTCCCAGAGCGTATCGACCATTCAGGCCAAGATGATCCTGAACTACGACGCCAACGATGCCCTGGCAGAGATCCAGGCCAAGGTCGCCAGTCAGCGCAACGTGTTACCGGCGGAAGCAGAGGACCCGGTTATCACCTCTACAACCGGCGACAGCACGGCACTGATGTACATTGCCTTCTACAGCACCGAGCTGGATGTCCCCCAGATTACCGATTATCTGACCCGTGTGGTGCAGCCCAAGCTGCAGGCGCTGGCCGGCGTGGGCAAGGCTGAACTGCTGGGCCGGACGTTTGCCCTGCGTATCTGGCTGGACCCGGAGCGTCTCGCCGCCGTGGATATGACCCCGGTCGAGGTGGCTGCCAAATTGCGGGCCAACAACTATCAGGCCGCGGTGGGTAAGACCCGCGGCAAGTACACCGAGGTCAGCCTGACCAGCGACACCGACATCGCCGACCCGGACGCCTTCCGGAACCTGGTGGTTAAACAGTCAAACGGCACTCTGATCCGCCTGCAGGACATTGCCCGGGTGGAGCTGGGCTCCCAGACCTACGACAGCCTGGCGCTGTACAAAGGCCAACCAGCCACCTATGTGGCCATTGAGCTGGCACCAGGAGCCAACCCGCTGACGGTGGCTGAACTGGTCAAGGCAGAACTGCCGGATATCGAGAGTCAGTTACCCAGCGGCCTGAATGTGCGCCTGGCCTACGACGCTTCCGACTTTATCGACGATTCCATCAACGAGGTTATCCAGACCTTGCTGGAAGCCATGATCATCGTACTGGTGGTGGTTTTCCTGTGCCTGGGTTCGGTTCGAGCCTCAGTGGTGCCATCTGTAGCGGTTCCGCTGTCCCTGATCGGTGGCGCCTTTGTCATGCTGATGTTCGGCTTCTCCCTGAACCTGCTGACGCTCCTGTCTATGGTGCTGGCCATCGGCCTGGTGGTAGATGATGCCATCATCATGGTGGAAAACGTGCACCGGCATATTGAACAGGGCGAATCCCGGTTCGATGCTGCCATCAACGGTGCCCGGGAAATGGCGACCCCAATCATCGCCATGACCACCACCCTGGTTGCGGTTTATGCGCCCATCGGCTTTATGGGAGGTCTCGTAGGCTCACTGTTTACCGAGTTTGCCTTCACCCTGGCCGGCACCGTGGTCATTTCCGGTATTGTTGCACTGACCCTGTCACCCATGCTGTCTGCCAAGGTACTCAAACCCCACGGCGACCCGGGCCGCTTTGAAAAGGTTGTCGAAAAGAGCTTCAACGGTCTGGCAAACGGTTACAAGGCAGCGCTGGCGTCATTGATGCAAACCAAGTCCGTCGTGGTGTTCTTCGCCTTTGTGGTACTTGGATCCATCTACTTCATGTTGATGATGAGTCAGAACGAACTGGCCCCCACCGAAGACCAGGGCATCCTGTTCTATCAAGGCCTGGGGCCCGAGACCTCCACCCTGGACTACCTGTACGACCACGGTCAGGAAGTGCAGAACCGGATGTCTGAGGTGCCGGGTTACAGCGAAGACTTCATGATTCTGGGCATCACCAGCCCCAACGCCGTCTTCGGTGGCTTCAAGCTGGCGCCCTGGAGCGAGCGGGAGATTACCCAGTTCGAGGTTCAGCCCAAGCTGGATGCTGAACTGAAAAAGGTCACCGGGCTGCAGACCGCGGTATTCCCCCGGCCGTCCCTGCCCGGCTCCGGCGGCGGCCTGCCGTTCCAGTTTGTCATCACCACCGGCGGCAGCTATGAACAGCTGGACCAGGTGGCGGATGAAATGCTGGGCAAGGCCATGCAGAGCGGTAACTTCATGTTCCTGAAGAAGTCCATCAACTTCGACAAGCCGGTTACCCGCATTAATGTTGATCGTGATCGCGTGGCCGATCTGGGCCTGTCAATGCAGGATGTTGGGCAGTCCCTGGCCAGCATGCTCAGTGGCGGCTACATCAACCGCTTCAACATGGAAGGCCGTTCATACCAGGTGATTCCACAGGTGGATGACCAGTTCCGCCCGAGCAAGGAAGCCCTGCAGGACTACTACATCCGTGCCGGCAACGGCGAACTGGTGCCGCTGTCCAGCGTCGTGAGCTTTACCGAGGAAGTGGAGCCGTCGAACCGCACTCAGTTCAACCAGCAAAACTCGCTGACCCTGGAGGGCGTGGTGATGCCGGGCGTGGCGGCAGGCACCGCCATGGAGTTTATGGAGCAAACCGCCAGCGACGTCTTCCCTCAGGGTTTCAGCTACGACTACACCGGGGAAACCCGCCAGCTGGCCACCCAGGGCAGCGCACTGATGGTGACCTTCTTCCTGTCATTGCTGGTGATCTATCTGGTCCTGGCCGCGCAGTTTGAAAGCTGGCGCGACCCGATCATCATTCTGGTATCGGTTCCCATGTCGGTAGCCGGGGCCATGGCGTTCATCGTACTGGGCTTTGCCACCATGAACATCTACACACAGGTGGGGCTGATTACGCTAATCGGGGTGGTCTCCAAGAACGGCATCCTGATTGTGGAATTCGCCAATCAGTTGCAGAAAGAGCGGGGCTTGAACAAGGTCGATGCGGTCATCGAGGCGGCGGCTATCCGCTTGCGCCCGATTATCATGACCTCTCTGGCATTGATCTTCGCCATGGTGCCTCTGCTGATTGCCATCGGCCCGGGTGCGGAAAGCCGGTTTGCTATCGGCCTGACCATCAGTGCTGGTCTGGGCATTGGTACCCTGTTCACGGTGTTTGTGCTGCCGGCGTTCTACATTTTGCTGGCCCGTGACCACCATGGCTCGGCAGCCGATGAATACGGCAACGACGAAGAGTCATCACAGGTGCCGGCGGGCAACCACTAACCCCGCACAGCTGTCTAGTCCTGAAATAGGTTTACACCTATTTCTATTGAAACGCCCGGTGCACCGCATCGGGCGTTTTGTATTTCAAGGCAAGATGTGGTCGCCTTGTGTTATAGGTCTGCACGGACTGATCGACCATCTTTTGGGCTTCC
>NZ_JACDWW010000091.1:0-1836 GCF_016464145.1 Marinobacter sp. bablab_jr008 | reverse complement strand
GAAAAATCTCGCGGCGGGTTTTACGCTTCTTGGTCTGGTACTCGGCTTCGGAGAAGGTGATCTGATCCATGGTGGCAACGAATCCTGTGCAGTTGACGATGACCGTATTATCGCTGATTTTGAGACTTATTCAGAGCCTCCTTAAGAAAATAACGTTGAAGCAAGGTTTAAGGTCAAGGCTTTTATCAGAATGGCCAAAGTGAATTCACCTTGGGCCTTTGGGTATCGATGGCGTTGTATCATTGAAATAAAAACTGCTAGGATTTGGTGAACTGAAAGACGAGCTGTGTGTCACAGCGTTGAACCTTTACAGCTTGGTGCTTGGAATCAGGATGACCGCAACAACCCGCCAATTTATTTCCGCGCTGCTATCACTGCTTCTGGTGATAAGCGGGCCGGCATTGGCTATGTCCAAAATAGCGGACAGCGACGCGGACACTGCGATGCCGGATTGTGGTTCCATGATGATGGCTCAGGCTGAGAGCGCCGGCTCCTCAACAGATACTGAAACGGATTGTTCCTCAGCCCCTGACATGGCCTGCCCGAGCGCCAGTGGGCTGATCAAATGCGGGGTCAGCGTCAGCGTTGCCCTGTTACCGGGGGATTCCATCGGTTTTACCGATACGGGCTCCCACCCGGTATTGACCGCACGATCAACCTTCTACCAGGATCCGTTCCTGGCCTCTATTACGCCTCCTCCAGAACACCACTCCTGAGTTTTAACCCGGATTTTTGCCTCTAGGAGGCAAGCTCTTTAACGTTAATTCTTACAACAAAGTCTCGTACTTCCGTCCATCCGTAACGAGACTTTAACTGGAGTAAATCAAATGCGTAATTCAAAACTCAAGCTTACCGTAACCGCCGCCGTTCTGGCAGGCAGTGTTGCCCTCTTCTCTGCCGTTGCCCACGGCGAAGGCGCCGGCATGATGGCCGGACACTCCGAGCAGAATGGCATGATGTCCTCGCAAGGCACGGAGGGTATGGGCGGCATGATGGGGATGATGAACATGATGTCCGATATGTCCCCTGAAGACCGTAAAGCCATGACCGCAGCGTGCATGAAGATGATGCAGGCTCATGGTGGCGATGGCATGAAAGACAAAGACACCGGCACCAAATAACCATTTGGACACCCTCATGAACTGAAGCTATGGGCCGGGGATGCATGTGCATCCCCGAGCCCTGCACTGCATATAAGCGATTCCAACCGAGGATTTTCCATGAAGACCATGAAACTCGCCCTTTATACGGGTATAGCCGCTGTCGTTATCGGCGCTGGCGCCACCTTGGCCATCCAGGCCAACGAATCTGACCAGTCATCGGTTGCGCAAGCCGAGAGTGGAAAGACAGTTCAGGCCATCACCATTTACAAGAGCCCCAATTGCGGTTGCTGCCAGGACTGGGCCGAGCACCTCGCGGCCAATGGCTTTGAGACCCGCATCGTTGAAACCGACAACCTCAATGAAATCAAGCAAGAGTACGACGTACCCCGAGATATGGCGTCCTGCCACACTGCGCTGATCGGAGACCTGGTGATTGAGGGCCATGTGCCGGCCAATGACATCGTCGCCTACCTTGAGGACCCGCAGTTCAATACGATTGGGCTATCAGTGCCGGGCATGCCCCATGGCACCCCCGGCATGGAAACCGGCCGGAAGGACGATTACCAGGTCATCGCTTTTAATGCCAATGGCAAGCAAGGTGTTTTCCGTGAACACAAGGATTACTGAGGTCAGCCCCATGAAAACGATGGTTTACCGCCTGAATTCTGGCGTTTCCAGGCTTTTCCTGTTCGCGTTGGTTGCCGTCATGCCGGCCCTGGTTCAAGCCGAGTCT
>NZ_JACDWW010000090.1:0-5699 GCF_016464145.1 Marinobacter sp. bablab_jr008 | reverse complement strand
TGAGGTGTGAAAGCTCGGAAACTGGGGGGAATTCAATCGAGAAGAGCGGAATTCAGCCCTGGTTTGAGGCTATCAGGTAATGAAGCGAGGGATAGAACCGAGGGATAGAACGACAGCAGTCTGCGCGGGTTCTCTGGAAAAGGGCTTTTATTCTTCCTATCCTCTGACCGCTCGCTGCACGTGCATCTGCAGACACTGGAAGCGCTGCACGATCTGCAACAGGCCGAGCGTCTGGCAAAGGCCGGCTGGCAGGATCTGCCTGAGGCTGATACGATCTCGGCCCTCTTTGTTGGGCTGACCTCACGGCCGCTGTTATTTCAGCTGCAGAACGTTTTAAACCAGCCCCATCAGGAACCGCTAACCGCGGTGATTCCCGGCGTTGCCCTGAGCGAATTCTGGCAATTACTGGGCAATGCCGAACAACTGCTGCAGGCACTGAGCCTGCTGATGTTAATCACCAGCCTGCTCGGCTCGGTGGCCATGCTGCAGGTCACCGTGGCCGGACGGCGTCAGGAAATTGCCCTGCTGCGCATTATCGGCGCCCGCCCGCTGTACCTCTTTGTGCTGCTGGAAACCGAGGTATTACTGCTGACGCTGCTCAGCTGGTTGCTGGCCCTGAGCATGGCCGCGGCGACTCAGTGGCTGGCCCAGCCGCTACTGGCCGAACATTACGGCCTGTTGATTGAACCACTGCTCAACCTGCAGGACGTCTGGCTCTACGCTGCGCTCAGCCTGAGCCTGGCACTGCTCGCCGGCCTGTTACCGGCGCTGTCGGCCTACCGTTTGTCGTTAACCACTCAACATTAAACTGCTCACATTAAACCGCGAGCATTAAAACCGGCAGCATCAGCATACTGGCCACTTCAGAGTGGTCAGTAAAGACAAGTGACTGACCGGCGCGAACCGGCAGCGCATCATCCAGGCTCCTACACTGAGGAATCAGCACAGGAGCTTATAATGACAATCAAACTTCCTTTCCCTGCTTTGCGCTTACGCAAACCCCGTGGCCAGCAATGCCTCAACGCCGGACTGCTGCTCAACGCCGGACTGCTGCTCAGCGCCGGTCTGTTACTGAGCGCCTGCGGTCAGTCCGATAACCAGATCAGCATCAGCAGCGACGAACGCGCAGCTACCGCCACCACCATTGCGACCAACCGCAAGGTAGCAGAGCAACTGAACCTGAATGATCAGCAGGATTTTAACGATGCCCGCCGTGGCCTGATTGCCAGCCCGGAAAACCTGCAGGTTACTTCGCTGGCCGACCCTGCAACAAAGGTCTGGGATATGCCCGCCTACGGTTTTGTACAGGGTGATGCGCCCGACAGCGTCAACCCCAGCCTGTGGCGTCAGGCGCAGCTGAATAATATTCATGGTTTATTTGAAGTAACGCCGGGCATTTATCAGCTGCGTGGCTTCGATTTATCCAACATGACGCTGATTAAAGGTGACAGCGGCTGGATTGTGATCGACCCGATCACCGCTAAAGAAACTGCACGCACCGCCTTTGGCTTCGCCATGCAACAACTGGCAGAACGTTACCCGGGCACACAGAATATCAGCGCCATTTTATTTACCCACAGCCATATCGACCATTTTGGTGGCGTGCTCGGCATTATCAGCCAGCAGGAAATTGAGCAGGGTAATATTCCGGTGATTGCACCGGCCGGATTTATGGAAGAGGCCACCAGCGAAAATATTATTGCCGGTACCGCCATGAGTCGCCGTGCGGTTTATATGTACGGTAAAAATCTGGCCCGCGATGAATTCGGCCATGTGGATTCCGGCCTGGGTAAAGGCCCGGCCTTTGGTGAATTCAGTATTATTGAACCCAATCAGCTGGTCAGTGAAACCCCGACCGAGCTGACCATTGACGGTATTCAGTTTCAGTTCCAGTACACCCCGGAATCCGAAGCACCGGCTGAGTTCACCTTTTATTTACCACAATATAAAGCCTTCTGCGGTGGCGAAGTGGTATCGCGTAACATGCACAACCTCTATACCCTGCGTGGTGCCAAGGTACGCGATGCACTGAAATGGAGTGCCTATATTGAAGAAGCACGTAACCTGTTTGCCGATGCCGATATTTATTTTGCCAGCCATCACTGGCCGATGTGGGGCAAAGAGCGTATTCAGACCTTCCTGAAACAACAGCGCGATACCTATAAATTTATTCACGACCAGACCGTACGCCGTATGAACCAGGGCATGACACCGGGTGAAATTGCTGAAGATCTGGCCCTGCCCGATTCCCTCGCCCAGGCCTTTTCCAGCCGGGGTTATTACGGCACGGTAAAACACAATGCACGCGCTGTTTATCAGGGCTATTTAGGCTGGTACGACGCCAACCCGGCCCACCTTGATCCACTGCCCGATCCGCAACGTGCCGCCGGTTATGTTGCTCTCGCCGGAGGCGCCGGTACTCTGCTGGAAAAAGCACAAAGTGCGTTTGATGCCGGTAATTACCGCTGGAGTGCCGAGCTGCTCAACCATCTGGTGTTTGCTGAACCGGAAAACAGAGCCGCGCGTAAACTGCTGGCACGTAATTATGATCAGCTGGGTTATCAGGCTGAGTCCGGCCCGTGGCGTGATGTGTATTTAACCGCAGCACTGGAATTACGTACCGGCACACCGGAAACCGGCATTAATATCGCCACCATGAAAGATATGCTGCTGCAGACACCGGTGGCCAACTTCTTCGATACTCTGGCTGTACGCTTAAAAGCCGAAGATGCCGCCGATAAAAACTGGCGCATTAAAATTAACTTTACCGATCTGAATGAAAGCCATCTGCTGTGGGTTGAAAATGCGGTACTGCATCACCGCCAGCTGAGCAAAGACACGCCGCTGGAAGGCGAAATCAACGCCACCCTGAACCTGACTCACCCGCTGTTTATCAGCATGCTGATTGGTGAGGCCGGCTTAAAAGACACCCTGTTTTCCGATGATCTGAGCATTGATGGCAGCAAAATTGATCTGGTGCGTTTTTTCAGCCTGTTTGAAAAACCTGCAACATCGTTTGCGATTGTGTTGCCGGATTAAGGACTTCTTTCTTCTCGTTCCCATGCTCCGCGTGGGAACGCCCCGCTCCGTGGGGTAATGCAACAGCACCGGCAAGGGCTACCACGCAGAGCGTGGGAGCCAGATGGCAAGAGACTTTCTGCGAGGGTATTTTTTTACGCTCCGGCGCTTTTCTTTTCCTTACGGTATTGCCCCGGCGTCTGCTCAAACCAGCGCTGAAACGCGCGGTTAAAATTACTGCTGTCACTGAATCCCAGCCGTAATGCTATATCCGTTACCGGCACCGCTGTCTGTAGCAGGTAATGTACCGCCATTTCACGCCGAACTTCTTCCAATACCTGACGGAAACTGGTGCCTTCCTGTTGCAGATAACGTCGCAGCGTGCGTTCGCTCAGATTAAATACCTGTGCGGTATCGGCCAGCGTCGGTTCGCCCTGTTCCAGCACCGCCTGAATGCTGTTTTTTATCCGCTCGTGCCAGTTAAGGGCATTCATTTTTTGCAGGTATTGTTCAACCAGTGCTTCGTTGGCAGCAGCCAATTGTGAATCGCCGGGCAATGCCATTTTTATCAGCTGAGCACGTTCAAACCACAGGCAGTTGGTGGCCTGCTGAAAATTGACCGGGCACCGAAAAAATGTACTCCAGCGCTCGCCGCCTGCTGCGGGTAAAGACCGCATTAATTCAACATTCTGCACCAGCAGATTCTGCCCAGTTAATTGCCGGGCAAAGGTAACGATGGTGGCAAAAAAACCATCAACGGCAAGGGCGCTGATCGGCACTCCCGCCAGAGGATCAATGGCAAAACCGATACGGTGTGGCTGATGAATAACGCGGATATTAACGGTGTTGGAAATCATGGCGTGATAGCGCCCGATTTTTTCGATCACCTGCTGCATATTCTGGCAACTGATCATCAGCAAACCGAGGGCGCGAAAATGCATCGGCTGCACATAACGTGAAACTTCCAGGCCAAAAGCCGGATTCGCAGTAATCTGTTCCACCCGGTCCCAGAAGGCAGTCATGGTAGCAATGGCAACACGGCTGTCGGGATGCTGCTCCAGCTCCTGCAGGTTAAGGCCGACGTCCTGCAGCAAAGGCACAGGGTCGCGACCGGATTCCTGCAGGGCTTTGCAGATGGCCAGCGCCCAGGCAGCAATAGTGGAATAAGAAGGCTGATTCATGGCGAACCTGTATTGGGGCCTGTTAATACGCAGAGATCAGCCGGACGACATAACTCCGGCCAGAAAAGACTGCACAGCGGCCAATACCGTCTGGCTGTCTTCCAGTTGAGGATAATGACCAATACCCGGCAATTGCACAATGTTTTCCCCGCCCACCAGTTCACGGTAACGGGCCACCATATGCGCACCGGAAATAGGATCGGCAGAGCCATTAATCAGCGCCAGAGGTACGCTGGTGTTCTGCAAGGCACCAACCCAACGCTCACGGAATTGCCGCCGCTCACTCATATAGCGAATCAGTTTATGAAAAACCCGCAGCCCCTGTTGCTGTGAAATCAATGTCCAGAAGCCCTGCAGCTCTTCATCGCTGAGTGCCTTTGCACAGATATGAGCAAAGGTTTTCTGCAGTTTTTTATAAGAATACAAACGGGCAAACAGTGGTCCCAGCGGACTGATCAGTAATTTCTGTACCAGCTCCGTGACCTGATGGAAGCGCAGTGTAAGGAACTTCCTACCTACGTCCAAAGGGAGTTTGACGACTTCCTGAAATGCGGTCGCCTGGAGCACGGTTTCCTGCGGGTGCGCTGCGACAGTTGTCATGTCGAGCATTTGGTTGCCTTTAGTTGCAAGCGGCGCGGCTTTTGCCCCAGTTGCGGCGCTCGACGCATGACTGAAAGTGCAGCATTACTCGTGGACGATGTTTTGCCTCGGCAGCCCATCCGTCAATGGGTGCTGAGTTTTCCTTTCCAGCTTCGCTATCTGTTTGCCAACCGGCCAGCGGTCATGGGCCAGGTGCTGGGGATCGTCTATCGCGTGATTGCCACGCATCTCATCAAGAAGGCGGGTTTGACTCACCAGAACGCCCGGACCGGCGCAGTGACGCTGATTCAACGCTTCGGCAGCGCGCTCAACCTCAATTTGCACTTCCATATGCTCTTCCTGGATGGCGTCTACGCCGATGACCCGCATAAGGGCTTACGCTTTGTCCGGGTCAAGGCGCCCAGCCACGAGGAGCTTACCGCCTTGGTCGGTACGATTGCCCGGAGGGTTGGCCGCAAGCTGGAACGACAGGGCTTGCTGGAGCGTGATATCGAGAACAGCTATCTGAGCGCGGAAGCTGCGGACGATGACCCTATGGCGCAACTGCAGGGTCATTCCATCACCTATCGGATTGCCGTCGGCCCCCAGGCTGGCCGCAAGGTGTTCACAGTCCAGACTCTACCGACCAGTGACAATACGAACGACGACCGGGTCGGAAAGATGGGAGGGTTCTCTCTTCATGCCGGCGTTTCCGCAGGCGCTGATGAGCGCGACAAACTGGAGCGTTTGTGTCGTTACATCAGCAGGCCCGCAGTAGCAGAGAAGCGCTTGTCGCTGACATCAAACGGGCAGATTCGCTATCGACTGAAGACACCCTATCGGGATGGGACGACGCATGTGGTCTTTGATCCCCTGGATTTCATTGCCAAGTTGGCGGCGCTGATACCCAAACCCAGAGTG
>NZ_JACDWW010000089.1:0-164638 GCF_016464145.1 Marinobacter sp. bablab_jr008 | reverse complement strand
GAGGTTGATGGATCTGACCCAAGTACGAACCGGCATCCCTGTCCCCGAGTTCAGGGCAAGTTAATGGCATGAGCCGTATACGTGGTCCGTATGTACGGTTCTGTGAGAGGGATGAGGCGGTAACGCCTCACCCTACTCGCTATGTGATTACAGTTTGGCGTTCTGTAGCGCTGCAATTCGGTCCTCCAGCGGCGGGTGGGTCATGAACATTGCTGCCAGACCTTCGCGGGCGCCCCGGTTGATACCGAATGCCTGCAGGGTGTCCGGCATCTGATCCGGAACCTCACTTTCCTTTTTCAGGTGCGCCAGGGCGCTGATCATGGCGCCTCGCCCTGCCAGTTGGGCACCGGCAATGTCGGCACGGTATTCCCGACGACGGGAGAACCAGAACACGATGGTGCTGGCCAGGATGCCGAGCACGATTTCTGCCACGATGCTCACGACAAAAAAGCCGATTCCATGGCCGTTCTCATTCTTGAAGATGACCCGGTCCACGAACGAGCCGATCACCCGCGATGCGAAGATAACAAAGGTGTTTACCACGCCCTGGATCAGCGTCAGAGTCACCATGTCGCCATTGGCCACATGGCCAATCTCATGGCCCAGTACGGCCCGGATTTCGTCCTTGTCAAAGCGGCTTAACAACCCCTCACTGACCGCCACCAGAGAATCGTTTTTATTCCATCCAGTGGCAAAGGCATTGGATTGCTGAGCAGGGAAGATCGCCACTTCGGGCATACCTATGCCGGCTTTCTTTGCCAGCTCCGCGACGGTTTCAACCAGCCAGCGCTCCGCCGGCGTGCGAGGTGAGTCGATCACCCGGGCTTTGGTGCTCCACTTCGCCATGGGCTTGGATAGGAACAGCGAGATAAACGCACCAGCGAAGCCGAACACCGCCGCAAACGCCAGTAGCGAGCCGTAGTCGATGCCTTGTTGTGCCAGATAACTATCGACCCCCAGCAGTCGCAGGGTAAAACTCGCAACCAGAATAACGGCCAGGTTGGTGGCCAGAAACAACAGAATACGCATGGTTTTTTCCTGTATCAGCTTACCGGGAAACGTATTGCCTTTCTGACCGATATATGTGGATCCGGTTCAGCGGTTCAAGAACCTTAACGCCATTTAATGAACGGGTTGCAGGCCTGAATCGTTAAAGAAGGTTGATTGCACCGCCAGACTGATGCGGCTGGAACTGCCGCTTTTCAGGGCGGAGCGCAGCAGATGAATATAGGTGGACAAGTCCTTCTGAACGGAAGGCGGCAATTCGGGTTCGTTTGAAGCCGCCGACAGTTCCCTCAGAAGCGCCTGCGGGGCCGGGGCGCTGAGCCGAACAAATGCCTCCCGGGTCAGCACCGCCTGATCCAGAGCTTCCTGGCGAATGGTATCCACGTATCGGAGCAGGCCTTCTTCGGACAGCCAGAGCAGGGCGCCGAAACAGGCCATGTGGCGCTTGCTGTGCAGGCCGAATTCGTCGGGCTCGTCTGGCCCGGCGATATCCTCCACGAACAGGTTTACCCGCCGGGGAAACGACATGTAGAGCTGAACCAGGGCGATTGCCACGTCCTTGTAGAATTCCTCGACATGAATGTCGGCCATACTGACTCCGGTTTACTGGCGATAGTGTTCAAGGAAATTGCCCAGACGGCCCATGGCATCCGACAGCGTGTCCGCTCTGGGCAGGAAAACAACCCGGAGATGCTGCTTGTCATCAATGTTGAAGGCCGAGCCCTGAACCAGAAGTATTTTCTCCTGGAGCAGCAGATCCAGAACCAGCTTCTCGTCATTCACCACCGGGAAGTGCTTGGGGTCGAGCCTCGGAAACATGTAAAGCGCCCCTTTCGGCTTGACGCAGCTGACGCCGGGAATGTCATTGAGCATGCGCCAGGCGGTCTCACGCTGCTCGTAGAGACGCCCACCCGGTGCCACCAGATCGTTGATGGACTGATAGCCACCCAGAGAGGTCTGGATTGCCAGCTGGGCCGGCACATTGGCGCACAGGCGCATGTTCGAAAGCATGTCGATCCCTTCGATCAGGTCCCGGGCCTTGTGCTTGGCTCCGCTGATGATCATCCAGCCGGAACGATAACCGGCCGCCCGGTAGTTTTTGGACAGGCCGTTGTAGGTGAAAAACAGCACGTCGTCTGCCATCGAGGCGATGGATGTGTGCTGGGTGCCGTCGTACAGGATCTTGTCGTAGATCTCGTCGGACAGGATGATGAGATTGTGTTCCCGGGCCAGCTCCAGTACTTGCTGGAGTAATTCCTCAGAATACACGGCACCGGTCGGGTTATTCGGGTTGATCAGCACAATAGCCCGGGTCCGGCGGGTGATCTTTTTGCGGATATCGTCGATGTCCGGGAACCAGTCCTGTTGTTCGTCGCAGCGGTAATGCACCGGTTTGCCGCTGGAGAGGGTGACGGCGGCGGTCCAGAGCGGGTAGTCCGGGGCCGGAATCAGTACCTCGTCGCCGGTATTCAGCAATGCCTGCATGGACATCACAATCAGCTCGCTGACGCCATTGCCCAGATAAATGTCATCAATATCGACTTTGGCAATGCCCCGCTGCTGGCAGTAGTGCATCACGGCCTTTCGGGCCGAAAACAGGCCTTTGGATTCCACGTAGCCCTGAGCCTGGTGCATGTTGTAAATGACGTCTTGCTGGATTTCTTCCGGAACGTCGAGCTCGAAGGCTGCCGGGTTGCCGATGTTCAGCTTCAGAACCCGGTGCCCTTCTTCTTCGAGCCTGCGGGCTTCACGCAGAACCACGCCACGAATTTCATAACAGACATTGTCGAGTTTGGCGGATTTGAAATAGTTCTGCATGGGAGCCTGGGTCCTTCGCTAAGGTTCTGAACGAAAGCCTTATTCTAGCGGAGGGACGCCTCGGGGTAACAGGGGCAATTGTGTGGAATTGTGGCCAAATCAGGATAGTTTACGGAACGTCTTTGAAGTGATGTGTCAGCAGGCTGACCCGAAGTGACAATTTAGAATCTTGTTGGGGGAAATTATATTGTGCACAATATGACTCAGCCGTTCATACAAAATCGGCCGTGGCCGGCCAATACAGGAGAGAGATTTCATGGCGAGCGAAACCATCTACAGTTTCAGTGCCAAAGATATTAAAGGGCAGGAAGTATCAATGGACGACTATCGGGGCAAGGTTCTGCTCATTGTGAATACGGCCTCAAAATGCGGTTTTACGCCCCAATTTGAGGGCCTTCAGTCACTCCATGACGAATTGGGGGAACGCGGGTTTGAGGTGCTGGGCTTCCCCTGTAATCAGTTCATGAATCAGGACCCCGGTAACGACGATGCCATCAGCCAGTTCTGCTCCCTGAACTACGGTGTCAGTTTCCCCATGTTCGCCAAGATTGAGGTGAACGGTGACGGCACGCATCCGCTGTTTCGGTTCCTGAAACGTGAGGCCAAAGGCCTGATGGGTTCTGAGAAAGTGAAGTGGAATTTCACCAAGTTTCTGGTTAACCGGGAAGGCCAGGTTGTGCGGCGCTATGCGCCAACGGCGAAACCGGCCGACATCCGTGCCGATATCGAGAAATTACTCTGACCATGAAGGACAACGATCAGATACTGGCGCTTGATAACCAGATCTGTTTTGCCCTCTACGCAGCCAACCGGGCGGTGACCGCCCGGTACCGGCCGTTACTGGAGGAGCTGGGGCTGACCTATCCCCAGTATCTGGTCATGCTGGTGATGTGGGAAGCAGACCGTGAGGGGCTTCGGCCACGGGTCGGCGACCTGGGGGCCAGATTAAGACTGGACTCGGGAACGTTGACGCCGCTACTTAAACGCCTGGAGCAGCGGGAACTGTTGCAACGGGCTCGGCTCGCCGAGGATGAACGGGTGGTTCGGTTGAGGCTGACCGATGCCGGACGGGCAATGCGGGCCAAGGCGGCGAACGTGCCCGGCCGCCTGATGTGTGGTCTGGATATTGAGCCGGAGCGATTGCTATCGCTGCGCCAGGAGCTCAGGAGTCTGCTGGAGGTTCTGGAGACAGCGGAGCCCAGCGAGCGATAACCGCCCTGAGTTCGTCACGATTATAGGGCTTGGTGATGTAGTCATTCATGCCCGAGGCCAGGCAGTCCTCGCGGTCGCCTTGCATCACATTGGCGGTTACCGCGATAACCGGCAGCGTTTGCCATTGGGGATTCTGGCGGATAGCGCGGGTTGCTTCGTAACCGTCCATAACCGGCATCTGGCAGTCCATCAGTACCAGGTCGTAAGCTTTGTTCTGAAGTGCTTCCAGTGCCCGGCGCCCGTTCTCCGCGTGATCTACCCGGTGCCCCAGTTTCTTCAGCAGGCTGCTGGCCACCAACTGGTTGACCTGGTTGTCTTCCACCAGAAGGATGTTGAGAGCCGGTACCGGTTGCCGGCTTGTGCCAAGCGATCGATCCGGGTGCGTTGATTGTTCGCCTGAATCCAACCCGCCGGCAGCGCACAGGCATCGGAACAGGTCGTCTCTTCGCAGTGGGAGTGCCACAACGCAGTGTCTCGGGTGGTCGCTGGTGGCGGTGCCGGACTGGTCGGCCAGGATCACGCCTTCTCCGCGCCAGTCATTGGCAAAGGCAAGATTTTCCCGGGGCGAATTTGCTGCATCAATCAGCAGGATGCCCTCCGGATGCCGGCTCGCGCTGCGCACCGGTATGTTCCAGGAGCGCAACTGGGACTCAATGGCCAGTCTGTGAGGGTTGCTTTGGGGCAGAGCCATGGCAATGCCTATGTCGCCCAGGCGTTGCAGAACGTCTTCTGCGATCTCCCATTCATCGCCCTGGTGTACCGGAAGCGGCAGGGTCACGGTAAAGTGGGTTCCGGCGCCTTCCTTGGAATCCACCAGAATCTGGCCATGCATTCGCTCCACCAGTTGTCTGCAGAGTGTCAGCCCAAGCCCGGTTCCGCCATAGAGGCGGGTGGTGTCAGTATCGGCCTGGGAAAACGGTGAGAAGATCCGGTGAAGCCCTTCTCTCGACATACCGATCCCGGTGTCGACGACTTCCAGTCGCAAGCTGCCCCCGGACCAGCTGGTGCGAATCTTTACGGTGCCTGCATCGGTGAATTTGATGGCATTGCTGAGCAGATTGTTCAGAATCTGACGGGTACGGGTGGGGTCCCCCAGAAAATGTTCTGGCAAATCCGGCGCGGTCTCGTTAACCAGGTTAATGCCTTTGCGCCGGGCTTGTTGAGCGTGCAGGGTTGCGCATTCTTCAATCAGTTTTCTCATGCTGAAAGGAATGCTTTCCAGGGAGAGCTTGCCAGCCTCTACCTTGGAGATGTCGAGAATGTCGTTGAGCAGGCCGAGTAAGCTCTCACCGGCATTCAGAGCGATTTCCAGGCGATTGCGTTGACCTGCGTCTTTCTCGCTTTCCAGTGCCAGACCCAGCATGCCCAGAACACCGTTGAGTGGTGTGCGAATTTCGTGGCTCATGCTTGCCAGAAAGTTGGCCCGGGCGCGAGCTCTGCGAACAGCGTCTTCCTTGGCGCGGACCAGCGCCCGGTTACCGCGCAGCAAAGCTTCATTCTTTTCAGATATCTCCCGGGTGCGGTCCTCCACTTCCCGTTCCAGCTGGCTGGAATAGTTTTTCATGGCGCTTTCGGCGGATCGCAGCTTGGCCACGCTCACTTCCATGTTCTCCAGGTGCTGGTTGATGATGCCCACCATGGTGCCGATTTCATCACCTTTGTGGTTTTCCGGAATAGGAAGCCGGACTTTCTCCGGAGAACTTGCACGCACCTGACTGAGGGCGTTGATGACGTTCATCATGGGCCGGGTCAACACAAAATAGAAAATGGCGAGCAGTACACCGGAGAGCGCAAGGCTTTTCAGCAGCCCGATAATCAGGGTATTGGTCGCCCGGGTGAGAAACTGTATGCCGTAATGATAGGTGTCGATGGTTACAACAAGCTGGCCCAGAGGCAGATCCGCCAATTGCGGCACCTGCAGTTCCTCATTGAACACGCGGCTGGCGCCAAACAGCAGATCGCTGATCCAGCGATAGCGGGAAACCGGGCTGCTCTGGCTGGCTGCAGCCATGGTCTGGCCATCGCTGTCAATAATTCGGGCGTCTATGGTGGCGGGGTGTTGCAAGAGGCCGTCGAGCAGCTCCTCCGCGAGCCGGACATCAATGTTATAGGCAATCTGGGAGGCCGGGCTCTGGCTGATTTCAATCAGGGCGCGAACTTCGCGGTCCATCGATTCCCGGGCGGTGAAGTAGTCCAGGGTAATCTGGATCAGGTTCAGTACCAGGCCCAGCACCATGGCGACCAGGACCGTGTCCCGGGTGAGGCGATAGGAGAGCCGTTGCCTGATTCTGTTAAACACGATGTTGCGTCATCCTTGAGATATGGGCGTTTACGAAGCTGCGTTCAGTCGTCGTAATCCGCTTTTTTCTTCCAGGTGCCGTCGTCCTGCAGAAAGTTGTCCCATTCCTTGTCCAGCTTGGAATGGCTTTCCTCATTCATCTTGCCCTCTGTGCTCATTTCCTCAAGTTCCTTGATGCGGGTACGGAAACTCTTCACCGCTTTCATGGCCAGAGGGTTGTCCCGGGATTTGCCCATCTCAGTACTGGCAAGGTGATAAGCGTGAATGGCCTTGCGGATCTGGTTCTGGCGAATGAAATCCCGGGCCTGGAAAACGTGCAGGTCGGCGTGGGTTTTGTGCACCAGAAACAGAACATACTTCAGATTCTTCTTGGCGGTGGCAGAGTCTATCCGGCCGGCTTTATGCATAGCCTCAATCAGCTTGAACAAGGCCTGGAGCAGTTCTTTGATGTAGGTGGACTTTTCCGGAGAGTCGACTTTTACGGGTGGGCGCTGGTCGTTCTTTTCCAGAATCTGCTTTTTGGTTTGCGCAATGTTCTCCAGCCACTGTTTTACCGGCTGATCACTCTTCAGCGCGGTCAGTTCCTGGCAGGCGTCTTCCATGCGCTTGAGCAGCAGTAGTTTAAGGTCTGGCGTGAGGTATTGGCCGGGAATATCGGTAAGCAGGCGGTAGGCCTTGTTGTAGGCATCTTCCTGAGCCGTCATTTTGCGAACGCGTTCGATCCTCGCTTTTTCCCGCATCTGGCTGAAAACGATAATAACCAGGGAAACGGTGACGATCGCGGCGAGCAGCAGCACAATGGTAGTGGTATCCATGGTGTGGGGTTAGGCTCCGGATTGAATGAACGTCTGGCCCGAGGGCTTGTTTTATTGGTTTTGATATTATTCGGTAACGCCCTGAAAGCCTAGCAGAAATATGCTATCTCGTCCTTTTCAGGTTGTAATCAGGGCAGTAGGCTCATTTATTACGTGAATTTTCAGATTCCTGTATATTGCGGAAATGAATAATACACTCTGCTGCTGACGGTGAGGTCTGGCTGCCTATGGACATTTCCCGTGTTGATCTGAACCTGCTTGTGTACCTGGATGTGCTGTTGCGGGAGCGCAATGTAACCAAGGCGGCTAATCACCTTGGCATCACTCAGCCGGCCATGAGTAACGGTTTGCGGAGGCTGCGGGATCTGTTTGGCGATCCCCTGCTGGTGCGAACCAGTGAAGGCATGACGGCCACCGAGCGGGCCAGGGAATTGCAGCCACTGGTTCGCGGGATTCTATCGGATATCGAGCAGGCGGTGCAGGAAAAAACGCCATTTGCGGCCGGTGAGAGCCAGCGGGTGTTCCGGATCATGGCCAGTGATTACGCGGAATCCTGCCTGATGCCACGGGTGTTGCGCCGTATCCGACAGGAAGCACCGCATGTCACGCTGGATGTTCTGACGCCCAGTGATGTCAGTTTTCTGGATGTGGAGCAGGGTCGCCTGGACATGGCGATTAACCGTTTCGACAAGATTCCCCAGTCATTTCATCAGAAAACCCTCTGGACGGAATACTTTGCGTGCCTGATGAACGCCCGGAACCCGATCCTGAAAGAGCCGTTTACACTGGATACCTATCTGGACGCCAGTCATATCTGGGTCAGCAAGACCGGTTTTGGTGTCGGGGTGGGGGTGAATCCGAAGGATGTTCAACGCCTGGGCTGGGTGGACGAGGCACTGGGCAGAATGGGGCGCAAGCGCCAGATTTCCGTGTTTACGCGCCATTATCAGGTGGCGATGCTGCTGGCGGAACAACACGATCTGATCGCCACGCTGCCATCGAGAGCAGCCTGGCTGCAAAAAGATAATCCAAATCTGGTGGTCAAGGTGCCGCCTTTTGAGATTCCGCCCTTTGAACTCAAGATGGCCTGGAGCCCGCTGCTGCAGCACAACTCGGACCATCAGTGGCTGCGCAAACTGATTGTGGAAGTGGCGGAAGAAGTGGATGAGGAATTTGCGCCATTCGGGGCCAGTTTCGAGTCACCTCAGGCGGTTCAGGTGTCCCACTCAGAGCGGTAGTTCGCGTAACTCCAGAGAGGGGCGCGCGGCGTCCCACATTTTCTGGAACGCCTCTTCCATCAGCCGGACCCGCCGGCCGGCGGAAAAATCGGCAAAGCCCTCGGTCTTGTCAAAGCTGTGTCGGTACAACACGCCCTGGCGGTCGACCAGCAGGAAGGGCTGATCCTCCATGGGGTAGTCCTCGTTCACCAGCCGGAGCTCAATGCGGCTGGTGAGCCGGCGCATCAGTTCTACCAGTTGGTGTCGTCGTTGCACTAATGGCTTGTCGTCGTGAATCAACAAACGGACCTCGCTCAGTCGATGGCGACGGGCGAGGGCAGAGACCAATTCCCGCAGGCGATGCCTGTCGTAGAATTCATGGTCCAGAATCCGGTCGTAAAGCCATAGGCGCTGGCCAGCCTGGCCAACCAGGGAATCCATCAGGTTCATGAAGGATGAGGGCTGGTCAAACAGCCAGGATTCCTCATCGGCTCCCAGGATTAACGGGTTGCTGCGTCCTGCACCGGCCCGATGGGCGAGATCCGGTGCCAGACAGCGCATGTCGAGGTGCGGAATGCCGGCATCCTCATAGGGGGTAAGCGAACAGATGTGGAAGCCGCATCGTTGGTAAAAACCAGTGGCATGTTCCTGGGCTGAGAGCCGGAGTTCCTGGTATCGGCCGGCAGACTCGGCGATCAGGTGCCTGAGCAGGGCTTCTCCAACACCTTTGCCCCGGGCTTCCGGTAACACGGCCATGCGGCCGATGTAGCCGGTTTCTTCCAGGGCGGAAAACAGGCGGGCGGTGGCCACGGGTTGGTTGGACGCATCGACGGCAAGATAATGATCAGCAATCTCGTCGGTGTCATCCCACTCAAGCTCTGGCGGCACCTTCTGCTCATCGATAAACACCCGCTGGCGAATCTCGCGAACCGACCCGGGTGCCAGTTGCCAGCTGTATTTGCGAAATCTCAGATCCATGGCTTACTCGAAATAGATCGAGCCCTGGTTGTAGAGGTTGGTCAACAGCCCCAGCAACGCTTCGTCGCCGGCAAATTCTGCCAGTGTCGCCATGTCAATACGGGAGCGGGCGCAGAGCAGGGGAGCCAGCGGACGGGCGTCGCCCTTGAGCAGGAATTGTTCGCCATCAACAAACAGAGCGGTCTCGTTGTCCAGCTCATGGTAGGCGAAACGGGAGCCTTCATTCCAGCGCAGTTGTTCACCGGCCCGAATGGCTTCGGCCAGATCTTCGGCCTCCGCCGGCTCCTCGGCTGGAACGACGATGTCCATGCTTTTGGGGGCGGTAGCGAACTGCCCGAACCAAAGGGCCAGATTACGCCGATCACCGAGTTGCTCCCGAATTACCGCGTCGAGACGTTCAACCACGTCGGCGCCGATAGTCCCGGGGTTCTCCTGAACCTGAAGGTCAGGGTCATCCAGATGTTCAGCCGCTTTTTCCTTCTGGCTCAGGTAGTCGGTAAAGCTGGTCAGTACGTCGTCGACCGTAGGTGCCCGAAAACCCACAGACAGGGTAATGCAGTCGTCTTCCGCCACCCCATGATGGCCAACGCCTGGTGGCAGGTAAAGCATGTCACCCGGCGCCAGGGTCACAGTTTCTTCGCCGTCCCAACTGCTCAGAATCCGTAAGGGTGTACCTTCTACCCGTGGCGATCTGTGGTCACAGTGTCCGCCGAAGGTCCAGCGGCGGTGGCCCTGGGCCTGCAGCAGAAACACGTCATACATATCGTAGTGGGGCCCAACGCTACCGCCTGTCGGTGCGTAGCTGGCCATAATGTCGTCCAGCCGCCAGTTAGGGATGAACCGGAAGTTGTCGAGCAGATCAGCAATTTCCGGTACCCAGTGGTCCAGGCCCTGGACCAGCAAGGTCCAGTCCTGCTCCGGCAGCTCGCTGAAACGATCCGGAGTGAACGGGCCATTGTGAAGCTGCCAGGGTTTTCCGGCATCGTTCTCGATGACGATGCGGGATTCAACGGCTTCTTCGCAGGCCAGTCCGGCCAGCTCATCCTGGCTGACCGGGCACTGAAAACCGGGAAACGCCTGGCGGATAACCAGTGGCTTTTTCTGCCAGTAGTCACGCAGAAATTCATTGGCTGTCAGCCCGCCAAGCATATCCATGGTGTTGCTCCTGCCTAGATGTCTTTGGCCTGGTCGATCGCGTTACCGATGTAGTTGTCCGGGGTCAGGGCGCGCAGCTCGGCCTTCGCCTGTTCCGGGATCTCCAGGGTTTCCACGAAATTCTTTATGACTTCGGGCGTCATGGCCTTGCCGCGGGTCAAGTCCTTGAGCTTTTCGTAGGGTTTCTCGATGTTGTAACGGCGCATCACGGTCTGAATCGGCTCCGCCAGTACTTCCCAGGCGTTGTTCAGGTCTTCGTTCAGACGGGCCGGGTTGATTTCCAGCTTGCCCAGACCTTTGAGGGTGGCTTCGTAGGCAATCAGGCTGTGGGCAAAGCCAACGCCCAGGTTGCGCAAAACGGTGGAGTCGGTCAGGTCACGCTGCCAGCGCGAAATCGGCAGCTTGGCTGACAAATGGCCGAAGAGGGCATTGGCGATGCCGAGATTACCTTCAGAATTCTCGAAGTCGATCGGATTCACCTTGTGGGGCATGGTAGAAGATCCGATTTCACCGGCCACCGTTTTCTGTTTGAAATAGCCCAGGGAGATGTAGCCCCAGATGTCCCGGTCCAGGTCGATCAGGATGGTATTGAAGCGAGCAATGGCATCATAGAGTTCGGCGATGTAGTCGTGGGGTTCGATCTGGGTCGTGTACGGGTTCCAGTCGAGGCCGAGGCTCTCAATGAATTCTTCGGCGTTGGCAGCCCAGTCCACGTCCGGGTAGGCAGACAGGTGGGCGTTGTAGTTACCCACCGCACCGTTGATCTTGCCCATGATTTCCACTTCGCGGATCTGCATCAGCTGGCGGCGCAGGCGATAGACCACGTTGGCCAGTTCCTTGCCGACCGTGGTCGGGGAGGCGGTCTGACCGTGGGTGCGGGACAGCATGGGCTGTTCAGCGTGCTCCCGGGCCAGCTCGGCCAGCTTTTCGACCAGGTTTTCCATGGCCGGCAGCAGGCCGTGATCCAGGCCTTCGCGCAGCATCAGACCATGGGACAGGTTGTTGATGTCCTCTGAGGTGCAGGCAAAGTGAACAAATTCGGTCACCGCGTGCAGCTCAGGCACGTCGGCAATTTTTTCTTTGATCAGGTACTCAACCGCTTTGACGTCGTGGTTGGTGGTGCGCTCGATTTCCTTGATTCGCTCAGCATCGGCCAGACTGAACTCGTTGACCATCTTGTCCAGAAACGCATTGGCTTCGGCGGAAAACGCGGGCACTTCGGTAATCGCCGGATGGGCAGCCAGTTTCTGCAACCAGCGGATTTCGACGGTTACCCGGTTACGGATCAGGCCGTATTCACTGAAAATACTGCGAAATACACTGACTTTGCTGCCGTAGCGGCCATCGACCGGAGAAATAGCGGTCAGGGCGGTGAGTTCCATCGAAAACCTCTCAGTTCATCAAAGAAAAAGCGGGACAGGAAAATGAAGCTGCTAATGATACACCAGCCGGCTCGCTGAATCAGCGCAGCAACTCCCGGGCATGGCTGATGACCTTCTTGCGGGTGAAAATGAGTTGCCAGCGGTGGCCGCCACTTTGCCTCCACAGCACGGCAGATCGGATGCCGGCCAGCAACAGGGCCCGTACCTTGTCTGCATTTTCATTACGCTGGAGTATCTGCGGGTTGCCGGTTACCTGAATGCGCAAACGGAAGGTGCTGATGGTGTCGGCATAGATCGAGGCGAGATTGCCCAGAAGGTTGCTGTGACTGTAACCGAAATGGCTGGCGGTATGCCGGGCCTGCTCGATCCTGTTCCCGATAACGTCCAGCATGTCCGGGGAGCGTTTGAGTTTGGCTTCAAGCTGGATCAGGTTGAACACGTACCGCAGGATTTCTACGTCCTGAGGTTGGCCGTGCTGGGCCAGTACCGTTGAAAGTACCGTCAATCCTTCCCGTATGTCAGACAATTCGCCGCCGTAGACATCCAGCGTTGAGGCCGGGTTGGTGGCAAACAATGAGCGAATACAGGTTTCCAGGCTGTCTTCATTGCAGTTGCCGTTATGGGCAATCTGCTGCACCAGGGTCGCAGCCTGACACAGGCCGGCCAGCGCCAGGGTCTGGTCATGCAGGGAGCGGCTCATGTGTCAGATCCTTCACTTGCCAGGCGCTCAAGTCTTGCAGGTAAAGCTTCGTTATCGCGCCAGGTTTGCTCAATAACACCGCCGCCCAGGCACACCTCACCTTGATAGAAAACCACGGATTGACCGGGAGTTACGGCACGCTGGGCGTCGTCGAAGATGACCTTCACGCCACCGTCTATGACGGTAACCTCGCAATCCTGATCCGGTTGGCGATATCGGGTTTTCGCCTTGCAGCGGAACTTCTGTGCCGGAGGTTCGCCGGCAACCCAGTCAACAGGGCCCGAGACCAGTCCCCGCGAAAACAACAGTGGGTGATGCTTGCCCTGGACGGCAATCAATACGTTCCGGTTGAGATCCTTTTCTGCCACATACCAGGGGTCGTCGCCAAACTCCGCAAGACCGCCAATGCCAAGGCCCTGACGTTGCCCTATGGTGTGATACATCAGGCCTTGATGTTTGCCAATCACCGTGCCGTCGGGCGTTTCAATGTTGCCGGGCTGAGCGGGCAGGTACTGTTTCAGAAAATCGGTAAACTTCCGTTCCCCGATAAAACAGATTCCTGTCGAATCTTTTTTATCGTGAGTAACGAACCCTTGCTCTTCAGCAATCCGGCGAACCTCCGGCTTTTCCAGTTCGCCCACCGGAAACAGGGTGCGGGCGATGCGCTGGCCGGAGACGGCATGGAGGAAGTAACTCTGGTCTTTGTTGGGGTCCAGCCCCTTGAGCAACTGGGCCTTGCCGCTACCATCGTTGAGCGGGCGCTGGCGTGTGTAATGGCCGGTCGCGATATAGTCGGCGCCCAGAGTAACGGCGTAATCCAGGAATGCCCGGAATTTTACTTCCTTGTTGCAGAGGATGTCCGGATTGGGGGTTCGGCCGGCACTGTATTCCGACAGAAAAT
This sequence comes from Marinobacter sp. bablab_jr008, assembly GCF_016464145.1. Lineage (NCBI taxonomy): Bacteria > Pseudomonadati > Pseudomonadota > Gammaproteobacteria > Pseudomonadales > Marinobacteraceae > Marinobacter > Marinobacter sp. bablab_jr008. The sequence continues at coordinate 151,156 of NZ_JACDWW010000089.1, read as the reverse complement.
GCTCGAATACCCGGTCCCAGTACTCCGCAGCGAAGCTGGCGGTGTGCAGTTTGATGCCGATGGCGTCGGCAACTGCCTGAGCATCTGCCAGATCGGTCATTGCTGTACAGTATTCGGTCCCGTCGTCCTCGTCCCAGTTTTTCATGAACAGGCCTTCCACCTGGTACCCCTGATCTTTCAGGAGCCAGGCAGCAACGGACGAATCCACGCCGCCGGACATGCCGACGATCACGCGGGTGTGCTCGGGGGATTGGGGCTCAGTATTCTGGGTCATTTCGTCTGGGAACCGGTCAAAAGCGCGAATTTTAACATCATCCGGTGATTACGTCTGTCCATCCACAACCACATCAAGGGGGAATTTGCGTCCGTTTCGGTAATCCTCGATGCACTGGAGCACCAGCGGGCTTCGAAGCTGGTCACCGAGTTCCCGGATTTCCTCCGGCGTCAGCCAGTGTGGGCCGATGATGCCGGTATCCAGCTTGTCGGTGGCGTGCCGGAGGGCTTTGGCGGCATAACAGAACCGGTAGTAGGTGACACCATTGGCGGGGGCCTTGTAGGTGTAGATGCCGAGGAAAAAAACCGGTTCTATCTCCCACCCGGTCTCTTCCATGGTTTCCCGGCGTACGGCATCCAGAATGGCCTCGTTCTCCTCGATATGGCCTGCGGGCTGATTGAAAACCACCTTCCCGCCACTGACTTCCTCAACCAGAAGAAACCGGCCCTGATCGTCTTCAACAACCACCGCCACGGTGGCATGGGGTTTCCAGGTCATGATCGGCGGCGCCTCCTTTTAGGCCTGGCGGATGTGTTCGGGGGTGTATCGGGCAGATTGACCGTAACACTTCGGTATTCGCCCGGCTTCAGGTTATCCAGCGTCCAGTCCCCGATGCGGACCCGGATCAGTCTCAGGGTAGGGTAGCCCACGGCTGCAGTCATTCGGCGCACCTGTCGGTTCTTGCCCTCGGTAATGGTCAGTGCCAGCCAGCTGGTGGGCACATTCTGCCGAAACCGCACCGGAGGATTTCGGGGCCACAGGTCGGGTGTTTCAAGTCGCTCTGCCTTGGCTGGCCGTGTGATCCCGTCTTTCAGCGCTACGCCTTTGCATAGCGCGTGCAGGGCATCGTCTGTGGGCTCACCTTCGACCTGAACCCAGTAAGTCTTGGGCATTTTGTTGGTTGGCGATGCGATACGGTGTTGCAATGCGCCGTGGTCGGTGAGCAGCAAAAGCCCTTCGGAATCGTAATCGAGCCGGCCGGCCGGATAAACGCCGGGTTGGTCAATCCAGTCGGCAAGGGTAGCCCTGGGATGGCTGGCGCGCTCGTCGGTAAACTGACTCAATACGTGAAATGGCTTGTTGAAGAGAATCAGCTTCGCCATGGGTGAAGTCCTGTGCCGGAAATGCGCGAAAGCGCCAAGACTACTGTAATCACCGTTGATTAAAAAGCACGAAGCCTGCCCGCCGGTAAAACCGGCGGGAAAAGGAAAGAAATGCCAGGCTGCCCGGCGTTGGCTGAAGTTCTCAGACAACGCCCGGCATCAGCCGTTTACAGCGCGGGGCGTGTAGCTCTCGTTGCTGTTGCTTGATTGAGCCGCCTGATCCGAGGAATCCGATGCCGTTTTCGGCCCGGATTCTCTGGCCGGAACCTCGTCCGGGACAATGTTGATGGCGTGAACGCCCTTGTCACTTGGCTTCTTGTCGAACGTTACCGTCTGACCGGCCTTGAGGGTTTTGTAGCCATCCATCTGGACTGAGGAGAAATGGGCAAACAGGTCATCGCTGCAGCCATCTTCAATGATGAAGCCGTATCCCTTGGCATTATTGAACCATTTGACTTTGCCTCTTGGCATGATGAACTCCCCTGTTCCTTTGCTGTCACTTTGGGAGGCGCTGACTGCTCCTCTGTTTTGGTGCCCGTGTATGGCGGGCGAGTTCCAGAGGCTTGGCAGGTGCTCCCTTATTATTGGTTTTGTGTGTTGAATTCACAGCGCCCTGGTGGCGCCGGAACTGTTGCCAACAACGTGAAACCGGTATTGGATGTGGCTTTGGGTTACACGCTGAAGCATGAGTTTACATTCTTTAACAATGCACACTACTGTCGGCCAAACCGGCGCCCGAGTCAAGTGCCGGATACTGCGGAACAGGTGGTTCTGGCAGGTCTGGAAGCGGTATCATGTTCGTATTGATAAACAACGCACGCTTGTGGGCAGTGTTGGCTTGAAAACACGCTGCCACGCATCCACATTTAAGTCAGGAACCGAATAACCGGTATATGGAACCATGCGGACAATTGAGAATTCTCTACTAGTATTCAATCAGGGGGAGGATGAACAACCCGGTCGCCATGAGGGGGTCAGTGTTGCGCCGGAGAAGCCTGCCCTGAAGCGCCCGGCGCGTTACCGGGTTGTGCTCCTGAATGATGATTACACACCCATGGATTTTGTGGTGGACGTACTGATGAAGTTCTTCGCCATGAACGAAGAAAAGGCGACGCAGGTGATGCTGCTCGTCCATACGCAGGGAAAAGCCGTATGTGGGGTATATACCCGAGACATCGCGGAAACAAAGGCAGCACAGGTGAACCAGTATTCCTCGGAATGCGAACATCCGCTCCTTTGCGAGATTGAACGTGCGGACTGACAGACGTTGGGGTGGCCCATGCTGAGTAAAGATCTGGAAATTACGCTGAATACGGCCTTCAAAAATGCGAGGGACAAGCGTCATGAATTCATGACCGTCGAGCATTTGTTGCTGGCCCTTCTCGACAACGAATCGGCAGTGGGTGTCCTGAAAGCCTGTGGTGCAGACCTGAAGCGCCTTGAGGAAGAGCTGGTAGAGTTTGTGGACTCCACCACCCCCCTGATCCCGAGCTCCGACAGTGAGCGCGAAACCCAACCCACATTGGGATTCCAGCGGGTACTGCAGAGAGCGGTATTCCATGTGCAGTCGTCTGGCAAGAAGGAGGTAACCGGGGCAAACGTGCTGGTCGCCATCTTCAGTGAGCAGGAAAGCCAGGCGGTTTATGTGCTGAAAAAGCAGAATATTGCCCGGATTGATGTGGTTAACTTCGTCTCCCATGGCATTTCCCGGGTACAGGGAGCAGAAGACCAGGAGGGCGCGGATCACGCCGCCCAGGACGAAGCGGCGGAAGAGGGTGGGCATTCCCGTCCGCTGGAAAGCTACGCCACGAACCTTAATGAACAGGCACGGCAGGGGCGGATTGACCCGCTGATTGGCCGGGAGCATGAGGTTGAGCGGGTGGTACAGATTCTGGTTCGCCGCCGCAAGAACAACCCCTTGCTGGTGGGCGAGGCTGGCGTTGGCAAGACAGCCATTGCCGAAGGTCTGGCCAAGCGGATTGTGGACGGGCAGGTGCCGGAGATTATTTCGGATGCCGTCGTCTACTCACTGGATATGGGCGCGTTGCTGGCCGGTACCAAGTATCGTGGCGATTTTGAAAAACGCCTCAAAGGTCTGCTGAGTGACCTGAAAAAGCAGAATCATGCCATTCTGTTCATCGACGAGATCCACACCATCATTGGCGCCGGTTCTGCGTCGGGTGGCGTGATGGATGCCTCGAACCTTCTCAAACCCATGCTCAGTTCAGGCGAACTCCGCTGCATTGGTTCGACCACGTTCCAGGAGTTCCGTGGAATTTTCGAGAAAGACAGCGCCCTGGCGCGTCGGTTCCAGAAAATCGATGTCAACGAGCCAAGCGTTGAGGATACCTACCAGATCCTCAAGGGCCTGAAGCCGAGCTTCGAGAAACACCACGACCTCAAGTACACCGACAAGGCCCTGCGGGTGGCGGCAGAACTGGCGGACCGGTACATCACCGACCGGCACCTGCCCGACAAGGCCATTGATGTCATCGATGAAGCCGGTGCGCGGCAGCGGCTGCAGTCGGAAGACAAGCGCAAGAAAACCATCGATGTGACCGACATCGAAGACGTGGTAGCCAATATTGCGCGCATTCCGCCGAAGAATGTCTCTACCAGCGACAAGGATCTGCTGCGCAATCTTGAGCGCGATCTGAAGATGGTGGTTTTCGGTCAGGATCCGGCGATCGAATCCCTGGCAACCGCCATCAAGCTGGCTCGGGCAGGGCTGAAAGCGCCTGAGAAGCCGGAAGGTGCCTTCTTGTTTGCCGGGCCGACCGGTGTTGGTAAAACGGAAGTCACAAAGCAGCTGGCGAAGGTGCTGGGCATTGAGCTGGTTCGCTTCGATATGTCGGAGTACATGGAGCGCCATACCGTGTCGCGGTTGATTGGTGCACCTCCCGGCTATGTCGGTTATGACCAGGGCGGCCTGCTGACCGAAGCGGTCAACAAGCACCCGCACTGCGTGTTGCTGCTGGATGAGATCGAGAAGGCGCACCCTGAAGTCTTCAACCTGCTGCTGCAGGTGATGGACCACGGTACCCTGACGGATAACAATGGCCGTAAGGCAGATTTCCGTCACGTGATTCTGGTGATGACCACCAATGCGGGCGCTGAAAGCATGGCCCGCCGCTCCATTGGCTTCAATGAGCAGGATCACAGTACCGACGGTATGGAGGTGATCAGCAAAACCTTCACGCCGGAGTTCCGGAACCGGCTGGATGGCATTATCCAGTTTGCCGATCTGCAGAAGGACACCATCACGCACGTGGTAGACAAGTTCCTCACCGAGCTTCAGGCCCAGCTGGATGAGAAGCATGTGGTGCTTCACGTTGACGATGCGGCCAAGCTCTGGCTGGCGGAAAAAGGCTATGACGTGACCATGGGGGCCCGGCCGATGGCGCGCCTGATTCAGGACAAGATCAAGCGTCCGCTGGCGGAGCAGATCCTGTTCGGCCGGCTATCGGAGCACGGTGGTGATGTGTTCATTCAGCTCAAGGACGACGAGCTGACCTTTGATTATGAGGACGAACCGGCTGAAGCCGTGTGATACAAAAAAGCCCCGCACTTGCGGGGCTTTTCAGATGTCAGCCTGGCCGATTAACGGGCGCGGTAAACGATGCGGCCCTTGCTGAGGTCGTAGGGAGTCAGCTCAACCTTGACCTTGTCACCAGTCAGAATGCGGATGTAGTTCTTGCGCATTTTTCCGGAGATGTGTGCAGTCACAACGTGGCCGTTGGACAGCTCAACGCGGAACATGGTGTTGGGAAGGGTGTCGATAATAACGCCTTCCATTTCAATGACATCTGATTTCGCCATTCAGTAGAAACCTCGTTCGGAATACTTTTCGGTGATTTTAAATTGCGCAATTCTGCCTGAATTCTCCACGTTTGGCAAAATTCAGTCGGGCGACATCTTGCGCCAGTGGCCATCCCGCAAGGCCTCGATAGGCTGAAAGCGGGTTTTATAGTTCATTTTCCGGCATTCTTTGATCCAGTAGCCCAGATACAGATGTGGCAGTTCCCGCCGTTTGGCTTCCTCAATCTGCCAGAGCACGGCAAAGGTACCTAGGCTTCGGTGTTCCAGCTCCGGGGCAAAGACGGTGTAGATCGCCGACAGGCCGTCATCCAGCAGGTCGACGGCTGCCAGCCCCACCAGTTCACCATCAAGAGACATTTCCAGAAACCAGGAGTCGGTAGCTCCTTCCACAAGGAACGAGGTAAATTGTTCTCTTGAAGGTGGATACATGTCACCGTCGCGATGACGCTCCTCTATATAGTGGGCATACAGCCGGTAATAGCGTTCACTGAATGCTGCTGGCACCAGCTTGCAGTCGAGGTCGGCATTTTTGCGAAGCACCCGGCGTTGATTCCGGTCTGGCTCGAATTGGCCAACCTGCAGGCGCACCGGAACACAGGCGTTGCAGCTTTCGCAGTGCGGACGGTAGTAATGTGAGCCGCTGCGACGGAAGCCCAGTGCGGTTAACTGGCTGTAGAGCTTTCTGTCGATGTGGGCGCGAGGGTCCACAAACATGGTGGTCGCTTCACGGTCTGGCAGGTAACTGCAATCGTGAGGAGGAGTGGCAAAGAAAACGAGCGTTCTGAGATTACTCATTTCACCTCCGGGCAGGGCCATTGCCAGCTGAAGTTCCAGTCTGGCTGGTCCGGTTTCCGATCGACACATGCCCTGAGTATAGATAAAAACTCCGCCCTCGGAATACTGCGCGCGCCCATCGTCAGCAAGTGGTCGCTCTCTACCTGGCAATCCATGAGCTGGTAACCCCATTCGCCGAGCTGGTGGGCCAGATGCACCATCAGTACTTTGGAGGCGTTGGTTTCCAGTGAAAACATGGATTCGCCGAAGAAACAGCGGCCGATAGCCAGACCGTACATGCCGCCTGCGAGCTCATTGTTGCGATTCCAGACTTCAATGGAGTGGGCGATACCACGTTTATGCAGCTCGGTATACGCTGCCATCATGTCGTCAGTAATCCAGGTGCCCTCAGCGCGGGTGTTTGCGCAGAGCCGAATGATGCGGCCAAAGCATTGATCGGTGGTGATATGGAATCGACGCTGGTTCAGCGTCCGGCGCAGGCTCCGGGAGATGTGGATGTCAGAGGGAAACAGCACGCAACGAGGGTTCGGTGACCACCAGAGAATGGGCTGGTCGTCACTGAACCAGGGGAAAATGCCATTCCGATAGGCCAGAATCAGGCGTTCCGGAGACAGGTCGCCACCCAGGGCAAGCAGTCCATCGGGATCCTCCAGCGCTTCTTCTGCGGGAGGAAACCAGAATTGATCAGGATCCAGCCAGGGTAGCGACGTCATTCTGCTCCTGAGTAGTTAGCCTTGTTGATCAAGAAACTTTTCGGCGTCGAGCGCAGCCATGCAACCAAACCCGGCGGACGTCACAGCCTGCCGATAGACGTGATCGGCTACGTCGCCAGCCGCGAACACGCCTGGAATGCTGGTCTGGGTGGCCATGCCGTCCAGGCCGGAGCGAATCCGGATGTAGCCGTTAGCCATATCCAGTTGCCCTTCAAACAGGCTGGTATTCGGCTTGTGGCCGATCGCGATGAATACGCCGGCCAGCTCCAGATCCTGGGTGCTGCCATCTTTGGTGTTCCGGATGCGCATGCCGGTAACACCGGTGCCATCGCCGAGCACTTCGTCCAGGGTGTGGTCCCAGATGATGTTGACGTTGCCGTTTTCTGCTTTCTCGAAGAGTTTGTCCTGAAGGATCTTCTCGGCCCGAAGCTTGTCACGGCGATGAACCAGGGTCACTTCATCAGCGATGTTCGAGAGATACAGCGCCTCTTCCACAGCGGTATTGCCGCCGCCGATAACCGCGACTTTCTGCTTGCGGTAGAAGAAGCCGTCACAGGTGGCGCAGGCCGACACGCCCTGACCCTTGAACTTCTCTTCCGACTCAAGCCCCAGATACATGGCAGAGGCGCCAGTGGCAATGATCAGAGCGTCGCAGGTGTATTCGCCGTTGTCGCCTTTGAGCCGGAACGGGCGGTTGTTCAGGTCAGCTTCGTTGATGGTGTCGTACACGATGCTGGTTTCAAAACGCTCGGCGTGCTTCTGCATGCGCTGCATGAGCTCGGGGCCCTGAACGCCGTCATTGTCGCCCGGCCAGTTGTCTACGTCAGTGGTGGTGGTCAGCTGGCCGCCAACTTCGATACCGGTGATCAGGGTCGGGTTCAGGTTGGCGCGCGCGGCATAGACTGCAGCGGTGTAGCCGGCCGGGCCGGAGCCAAGAATGATCAGTCGGGAATGTCGGGTTTCGCTCATCTGTGTCTCACTGAAATGAAGTATGCGTATTCGACGGCTCTCCTCTGTCCCTGCGGAGGGCAGAACAGGAACCGCTCATCTGAAATCTGGCAAAAGGCTAACATGAAATGACCGGACTGCCATTTGTTTACGCCAATGCGGCTTATAAAACCTTGCTATGTGGTCAGACCCGGATTATTCAAGCACCGATACGGTCGTTAACAGCTGGCGCACCCGCTCCCGGGCTTTACCGGATTCTCCCTGTTCCAGCCGGTGCTCGGCTACGGCGGGGAAGACGGCCTGCACGTCGTCGGGCAGTACGTGATTACGACCTTCCATCAGTGCCCATGCTTTGGCGGCTCTCAGCAGGCCGAGGCCCGCCCTCGGGGACAAGCCGTAAAGCAATCCGGGCATGCGCCGGCTCTGCTCAAGAAGGCGTTGCAGGTAATCCAGCAAAGCCGGGCTGGCGGATACCTTTTCCACGGCCTGCTGCAAGGCCACCAGCTCATCGTGCGGGAGTATGGCCTGCAAACGATCGGTAAGGTGTTTGCGGTCTTCGCCCTCCAGCAGCTCCCGTTCCGCTTTCGGGTCGGGGTAGCCCAACCGAAGGCGCATCAGAAACCGGTCAAGCTGAGATTCAGGCAGGGGAAAGGTGCCGCCTTGCTCTATGGGGTTCTGGGTTGCGATCACAAAGAACGGGGTAGGTAGTGGTCGGGTTTCCCCCTCAATGGATACCTGCCTTTCTTCCATGGCTTCCAGCAGGGCGCTTTGGGTGCGCGGTGACGCGCGGTTGATTTCGTCTGCCAGAACCACCTGGGCGAAGATGGGGCCGGGGTGAAACACGAGCCCGCCGGCCTGCTTGTCATACATGGAGTAGCCGAGGACGTCTGCAGGCAGCAGGTCATTGGTGAACTGGATTCGCTGATAGCTTAACCCCATGATTTTTGCCAGCGCATGGGAGAGGGTGGTCTTGCCCATGCCCGGAATATCTTCAATCAACAGGTGGCCGCGGGCAAGCAGGCCGCAGAGCGCCAGACGAACCTGATTCTCCTTGCCCAGCAGTACCTTGTTAAGGGCGCTGACGACAGTGTCCATTTTCTGTTTCATGCCGGTTTCAGTCCCTCACCCGTTTCAGAATGTCGCCGTAGGCATCGATGCGCCTGTCCCTGAGGTACGGCCAGATTCTCCGGATGGATTCGGTGCGCTGGCGGTTCAGGGTTACCGACAGGATACACTCGTCAGTCTCGTTGCCGCGGGCCAGAAACTCGCCCTGAGGGCCACAGATGAAACTGTTCCCCCAGAACCGGATGCCATCGCTTTGGCCGGAAGGATCTGGCTCGGTCCCAACGCGATTCGGGGCGATAACCGGAAGGTTGTTGGCTACCGCATGGCCACGCTGAACGGTCACCCAGGCGTCCAGTTGCCGGGCCTGTTCGTCTGGATCGTCGGTCACATCCCAGCCAATGGCGGTCGGGTAGATCAGTATTTCCGCGCCGGCCAGTGCCATCAGTCGGGCCGCTTCCGGGTACCACTGGTCCCAGCACACAAGGACCCCCAGCTTACCAACGGAAGTCTGGATGGGGGTAAACCCGCTGCTGCCGTCATTGAAGGTGGCATCACCGGGAGTAAAGTAGAATTTCTCATAAAAGCCCGGGTCGTCCGGGATGTGCATTTTCCGGTACAGCCCGGCCAGGCTGCCATCGGTGTCGAACACCACAGATGTGTTGTGGTAAACGCCATTCATGCGCCTTTCAAAAATAGAACCCACAAGCACAACGCCTAATTCTTTTGCGAGACCAGACAGATAGTTGCTGGTGGGCCCGGGAATGGGCTCTGCAAGCTCAAAAATGGCGGTGTCTTCGGTCTGGCAGAAATACTGGGTGGCGTGCAGCTCCTGCAGGACAATCAACTGCGCGCCATCCACCGCAGCCTGCCGTATCAGGCGTTCGGATGTCGCGAGACTCCGGTTCTTGTCGGGACTGCAGGTTTGCTGAATGGCGGCGACCTTCAGGTTGGAGCTGGTGTTCGTGCTGGTCATACCGTTACCACCCCCGCAGGAATTTGCATGGTTACGCAGTGCAGACTGCCGTGCTGGTAAATGAGCGGGCGGCAGTCAATTGGAATAATCTCCCGGTCTGGGAAGATGCCCGCCATGATGCGAACTGCTTCTTCGTCCTGCGGCACATCGTAGACTGGCAGCAGAACTGCGCCGTTGATGATCAGGAAGTTGGCGTAGGTCGCTGGCAACCGTTCGCCGTCCTCATCGTAAATCGGGTCGGGCCAGGGCAGGGGCGTCAGGCGATAGGGGGTGCCGTCGGCCTGACGGAATTCCTGCAATTCTTCTTCCATCGCCGCCAGGGCGCTGTAGTGCTCGTCCGCAACATCCGGGCAGGTCACATAGCAGATATGATCAGGCGCGCAGAACCGTGCCAGGGTATCGATGTGGCTGTCGGTATCGTCGCCCGCCAGATATCCGTGGTTGAGCCAGAGAATACGATCGACCCCGAGGACTTCCTCCAGCAATTGCTCGATAGCCGTCCGATCCATGGATGGGTTTCTGGACGGAGTCAGCAGGCACTCGCTGGTAGTGAGCAAGGTGCCGGCGCCATCGGATTCTATAGAGCCGCCTTCCAGGACAAAATCCACTGGCTGCAGTGGGTGTTTGCCGAAAACGCCCGCGTTCGCCAGGTGCCGGTTGAGGGCATCGTCTTTTTCCCAGGGAAATTTGTCTCCCCAGGCATTGAACCGGAAGTCCAGCAGAGCGGGGCCGTCAGCGGTATCCACGGTGATGGGGCCGTGGTCCCTGGCCCAAGTGTCGTTGGCCGGGGCTGGCACAGTGATTACGCGACCTGGTAACCCGTTGCCTTCGGCATAAGCGTTCAGCTGCTGGCCAAGTTGCTGGAGACGTGCCACGAACTCGCAGCTGATCACCAGGTGTTCAAAACGGAGGACCGCTTTGGCAATGGCCTCGAACACGGGCTCCACGTCGGCCATGCGCTTTGCCCAGTCGGTTCCGGGATGAGGCCAGGTCAACATGACTGCGCTTTGGGAAGCCCACTCCGCAGGCAACGTACGTCTGGAAGTCACTGTATAAGTCACCTTGGTTTGCAAAAGCCGCCATTCTATCTGAGCAATGCAGCCCGTGCATTGTCATTCCTTGGCCGGTGTTTGATGAAGCGGGTGTTTATCAGTCTTTGTGTTGCTTTACCACTGCATGTATTACGCGGTTACCTTCGAAATAGACGACAAAATCCTGATAATGCCACTGACTGATGGGGGGTTCTCCGACCGGACCTTTGATGTTCTGGGGGGCGCCCCAGCGATTCCGGACGGAGTCTTCACTCATGCCGTTCGCGGGCAGGCTGATCTGGCTTCTGTCGGCCTGGCTGCCGACCGGTACCCTCAGTTCCTCAGCAAGGGCCAGTGGCGCTGAGCCGGCGAATACAGCCGTAGCCAAAACGGCGGCAGCCATCACATTGCGGTAGTTTGTCATAGAGGAGTCTCCAATAATGCATGATTACTGCGCACTGTCTGCGGCAGATGAATAAAACGTAATATCCCGAAAAGCTTAGCAAAAGTCAGCACTTTTTCAGTATCTTACTCTTTTTGGCGTTGCCGAATCTGCCAACGCATCACATGCCGGGCAATTTGCTGACGGTCGCTGTCATCCAGTTCAACAAACAGCGTGTGAACCCGTGTGCCGCCTTGGTTGTCGTGCTCGGTATCCAGTACTTCAGCAATGGCTCTTGGCTGGTATAGCTCTGGTGGTAGAGTCATCCGAATGGCCAGTCGGTCACCCGCGCCAAAGGTTGCTGTCGGCCAGCGGAATGAGAGCCCGCCCTCACTCAGGGTTACATCCTGCCAGTCCTCCGGTTGCAACGGATTTTGCTCAAAGGCGATAATGCGCGCCAGCGTATCGACCTTGCTGTTCAGGGATTTGACCAGCCCGGCCAGCAGGCGGTCGCGCTCAGCCAGGCTTGCCAGGTGTGCACGTACGTCCTGGTCCAGCCTCCGGAACTCGGCTTTCAGGGCTTCCAGTGGAGAGTTATTGAACGGATCGTCGCCGGGATGGGCGTCGTCCAGGCGGCGTACCTCAAGCCCGATACGGTCGTCTATCCGGAAGAACTCCCGGCGCTCCCGCTGGCTGTCTCCGCTCGGTGGCGTTTTATTCTGGCTTGGCATCCTGTCTCCGGACGGGTTTTTATTGATTATAGAACAGTTTAGCAGTTTCCCAACGGCTGGTAAGAGGCCTGGCAAATCTCCGGGCCAGGTAATGATCGAGGCCAGCGGGGATTCAATAATCGACGGACCGCAAGGTAGCGACAGGCACCCCTACATGTTCAGACCCTTATCGTTTTATATTGGCCTGCGATATACCGCCGCCAAACGACGTAATCACTTCATCTCCTTTATCTCCCTGACCTCAATGATTGGCCTGATGCTGGGCGTTGCGGTACTGATCATCGTGCTCTCGGTCATGAACGGATTCGATCGCGAACTCAAGCAGCGCATTCTTGGGATGGTGCCTCATGCCACGATTCAGGGGGCTTCCGGTCCCCTGGAGAACTGGCAGGAGATTGACCAGAAGGTTGAAGCCTACCCGCGAGTGCTGGCGGCCGCTCCCTTTATCCAGGGGCAGGGCATGGTAACCGGTGGTGGTAACGTCCGGGGCGTGATGCTCAACGGTGTCCTGCCGGAGCAGGAGGCCAGCGTTTCGATTATCGAGAACCATTTCATCGAAGGCAGCCTTGAGGAGCTTCGGTCCGGGGAATTCGGAATCATCATTGGCCGGTTGATGGCAAACAGCCTTCGACTGGGGGTAGGCGATAAACTCACGGTGGTATTGCCCGAAGCTTCGGTAACGCCGGCCGGCGTGTTGCCCAGACTCAAGCGCTTTACCGTCAAGGGTATTTTCAGCGTTGGTGCCGAGCTTGATGGGAACTACGCGCTGATTCATATGGATGATGCGGCGCGTTTGATGCGTACCGGTGGCCGCGCGGAGGGTATCCGGCTTTTAATGGATGACCTGTTTGCGGCGCCCAAAGTTGTCAATGATGTTGCCCGGACCCTGGGAGGCCGCTATTACGTATCGGACTGGACCCGCACCCACGGCAACCTGTTTCAGGCAATTCGCATGGAAAAAACCATGATCGGGTTGCTGTTGATGTTCATTGTGGCTGTGGCGGCCTTCAATATTGTGTCAACGCTGGTCATGGTGGTGACCGACAAGACCGCTGACATCGCCATCCTGCGAACCATGGGCGCCACGCCCGGGCGCATTATGAGGATCTTTATTATCCAGGGTGCCGTGATTGGTGTGTTTGGCACGCTCACAGGTACTGCATTGGGGATCTTCGGTGCCCTGAACATCAGTGGCTTTATTTCGTGGCTTGAATCGGCACTGGGGCATCAGTTTCTCAGCGCTGATGTCTATTTTATCAGCTACCTGCCGTCGCAGCTCCAGTTGCAGGATGTACTGATTATCAGCGGTGCGGGCCTTGCCATGAGCCTGCTGGCAACTATTTATCCGGCCTGGCGTGCGTCGCGGGTCGAACCGGCGGAGGCATTGCGTTATGAGTGACGGGCAGACGACATCTCTGGTGATTGATTGTCAGAAGGTTACCCGCACCTACAGTGAAGGGCCGGAAACACTGACGATTTTCTCGGACATCTCACTTCAGGTTAAGGCCGGCGAGACGGTTGCCATTGTGGGCAGTAGCGGGGCAGGGAAAACCACCTTGCTGAACCTGCTGGGCGGTTTGGATCGCCCTTCGTCAGGGCATATCCGGATCTGTGGCAAGGATATTCATCAGCTATCGGAAGCAGGCCGGGCGCGGTTCCGGAATCAGCATCTGGGGTTTGTGTATCAGTTCCATCATCTGCTGCCGGAATTTACCGCACTTGAGAATGTCATGTTGCCCTGCGCGCTTGGTGGCATGCCACCCAGGCAGGCCCGCCCGAAGGCGGAGCAACTGCTGCAACGGGTGGGTCTGGGTGAGCGGCTCAGGCACAAACCCGGCGAGTTGTCCGGTGGTGAGCGTCAGCGGGTAGCGATAGCCAGAGCGCTGGTTAACAGCCCGGAGTGTGTGTTGATGGATGAGCCTACCGGCAATCTGGATGAACACACAGGGGAGGGTATCCGTGCCCTGATCGGCGACCTGCGTGATAATTCCGGGACGTCATTCATCATGGTTACCCACGACATGACCATGGCCCGGAGCCTGGGAAGGGTGCTGCGACTGGAGCAGGGGCGATTGGTTCAGGAGGCCTGATTGCTCGCGGGCGTTCGCTTGTTGCGCTGGCGACGCCGTAATTGCCATTCAGTGCGGATCTTGCGGCGCCATAGATACTGGATGATCAGGTAAGCGACGCAGGCGGTAACCGTGGCCAGAACCAGAGAACCCAGGTACAACGGCACGCCGATATCGATCAACCTGTGGCTGATCCAGTCCCAGGAAAGCTCGAATTCGAACGCCAGAACGGGCCGATTGAGTATCCAGGCCCCCACCTTGTAATTAAAGTAGAACATCGGGGGCATGGTCAGCGGATTGCTGATCCAGACCAGAACCACGGATAAAGGCAGGTTGGCGTTAAACCAGATGGCGCAGAATGCGGCTGCCAGCATCTGGAAAGGCATCGGAATAAAACAGAACCAGACGCCCACCAGGAAGGCCCTGGCAACACAGTGCCGGTTGATGTGCCACAGGTTGGGTTCATGGAGGATATCGCCCAGAAAACGCAGCGATTGCATCGACTGCACCTTTTCAGGGGTGGGCAAATACCGTTTCATGAACTTCTTCGGCATAGGAAGTTCGGCCTGTTTCCTGGCTTTGAGTAATCACTGGAGCCCAGAGGCTGCCAGCGCTATCGAAAATCGGAGGACAAGGATTGTCCGAAAACCCAGTTTCCAACCGGGTCAGCAGGCTCGGTGTTGGACTCGCCAGCATTCTCGCCTTCTCTTGCGGCGTTATCTTACTGTATCGGCTCGCAACCTTGCCACCATATCCATGGCTGTTTGTGCTGGTTGGGTTAATGTTGCTGGCTATGGCCTGTCGATACCAGCGCATACAGAGGCTCGGGCCCGTGGTGGTTGCTGCGACGCTGGGGTTGGTCTGGGCCGGCTGGAATGCCGATATGAGACTGGCCGAGCGCCTGCCTTCGGAGTGGGAAACCAAGCGCATTGTGGTTTCCGGCTATCTCTGTGATTTGCCGACGCCGGGAAGCTTTGACAGTCTGAGATTCGGATTCTGTGTCCTGCACTGGCAGGCACCTGGCGTGTCGGTAGATAACAACTTGCCCCGCGTCCTGCGACTATCCTGGTACGGCAGGGAGGGGCGCAGGCTACCCGACCATCGCCTGACACTGGAGGTCACTCTCAAGCGTCCTCAGGGCAACCTGAATCCAGATGGGTTTCGCTACGAAGACTGGTTGTTCCGTCACGGCTATCGGGCGACCGGTTCCGTTAAACAGGTCTCTGCGGCACCGGAGCTGTCATGCGCACTGCAATGTCAGTACCACGCCTGGCACTGGCGAGCATCAAAGAAGTTGCAGCGTTGGTTTGGTGAAGCGGAATACTACCCCCTGATTGCGTCTCTGCTAATGGGTAACCGGGGTTCTCTGGAAGATCATCACTGGCAGGTACTCAAGTCGACCGGCACCATTCATCTGGTGGCTATTTCCGGTTTGCATCTGGGTCTGGTGGCGGTCGGAGTTGGTCTGTTGGCGCGCTGGGGTTTGCTATTGCTGCCGGTTGGTGGTCTGAGTGAGCAGGGGCGGCGTTCTCTGGTTTTTCTGGTGGTTGTTCTCAGCTGCCTTGTCTATTCGCTATTGGCCGGTTTTACCGTACCAACCCGGCGGGCCCTGGTGATGGTGGTTGCCGGCGGCTGGTATCTGCTCAAGGCAAGACAGCAGAGCGGCTGGCGACCCTTTGTGCTGGCTCTGGCAGTGGTGCTTCTGATGGATCCGTTTGCGCCTCTGGACCAGGGTTTCTGGTTGTCTTTTGGCGCTGTCGGGGTGCTGCTGGCGGTATTTTCAGGGCGTCTGGGTTCGTCGGGTTGGTTGTCGGCTTTGTTGATAGCCCAGTTGGCGGTCTTTGTCGGGTTGTGGCCAATGTTGATGCTGGTGCATCAGGGCCAACCTTTTGCAGGCTTCGCGGCCAATCTATTGGCGGTGCCCTGGGTGTCTTTTGCCGTCATGCCGGTACTGTTCCTGGGGGCCATCATCGCCCTTTTTTCCGGGGGGTGGCTCCTGCCCTGGGTGTCGGCCGGGTTTGACCTTGTCCTGGGGGCGCTATGGTGGTGGCTGGAGCTGGTGGCCCGGTTCCCGGCAGGACAGATGCAGCCTCTGCCGCTGCAATTGGCAGCGGGTTTGGCGTTGCTGGCGCTTTGGGGGATTCGCTGGAGGGACTGGCGATGGCGGGCATTGCTGGGCGTTACCTTCCTGTTGCTCAGTGTTCCCTGGTCAGGTACGGGAGTAGGCAATTCCGTCGCACGGGCACCTGAAGTCCGGGTGTTGGATGTGGGGCAGGGGCTGTCGGTTGTGGTTCGCGCCGGTGGCCGGGTGATGGTGTATGACACCGGGCCCGAAGTTACGGGCGTCTACTCCGCCGCCGATTCGGTGCTGGTGCCGAATCTTCGGGCAATGGGCGTCGAGGTTATTGATCTGCTGGTCTTGAGCCATGCGGATAATGACCACGCCGGCGGTCTCGAGACGTTGTCTGAGCACTTCGCGATCAAAAGGGTGATTTCCGGAGAGCCTGCTCTTATTACCGGGCGGGTGCCGGTGACGGTGGAAGGTTGTCGCCCGGGGAATATCCGGTGGCCGGGTCTGGTGATGTCGCTGTGGCAAAATCCGTTGCCTGCGGACGGGAATGACGCTTCGTGCGTGATACGCGTGTACCACCCGTCCAGCAACAGCGATTTCGTATTGACCGGGGACATCAGCCGGAAGGTTGAGCAACTGATGCTCGGTGGCGGCGGCCCAGAGTGGCTTGAGAACCGCGTTGCGCAGCGGGTGGTGCTGGCGCCACACCATGGCAGCAAAACTTCATCTTCAACACGCTGGATACAGGCGGTGGCGCCGGATCAGGTGGTCTATACGGCGGGCTACCGGCACCATTTCGGGCATCCGCATCCGGAAGTAAGCGGTCGGTACCGCGCCAGTGGTGCCGTGCCATTGAACACGGCCTGCTCCGGCCAGATCACGCTCAGGTTCGCAGATTCAGGCCTGCTTATAAGTGAGCTCTGGCAGACACAGCCTTTCTGGATAGCGTCTCCGGGGCTTGCCAGGAGTGAATGTAAAATACCGTGACAATCCGGGTGTGGCCTGCACCGGCAGCTATGCTAAAGTAGCGCGGCTTGTAACTAATCAGGGAGATCAAGCGTGTTCGAGCTGTTGAAAGCCGGTGGCATCCTGATGGTGCCCATTGTTGCCTGTTCCATCCTGGCACTTGCCATCATTCTGGAACGAATCTGGACCTTGCGGGCCTCTCGGGTCGCGCCCCCGCAGTCTATTAACGAACTCTGGCGCTGGATCAAGAAAAAAGAGCTTAACGGTCGCAAGCTGAAAGCCTTGCAGGCATCTTCGCCACTTGGCCGGATTCTCGCCGGCGGCCTGATCAACGCCAAACATGGTCGCGAGATCATGAAAGAAAGCATCGAACACGAGGCCAGCCAGGTTATCCACGAGCTGGAGCGTTTTCTGAATCCCCTGGGCACTATCGCCACAATCACGCCACTGTTGGGCCTTTTGGGTACCGTTATCGGCATGATCAAAGTGTTTGCCGAAATCCAGTTGGCCGGCGTCGGCAATGCCGGCAACCTGGCCGGTGGCATTTCCGAGGCATTGATCACCACTGCGGCTGGCCTGAGTGTCGCCATTCCTGCTCTGATCTGTCACCGCTATTTCATCCGTCGCGTAGACGAATTGGTGGTCAACATGGAGCAGGAAGCCATCAAACTGGTGGAAGTGGTCCACGGAGACCGCGAAATTGACGTTGAAGGAGCCTGAACGCCGTGAAGTTCAAGCGCCAACGAAGCCAGGAAGTCGGGGTAGATCTGACGCCACTGATTGATGTGGTGTTTCTGCTGCTGATTTTCTTCATGGTGTCGACCACCTTTACTCGGGAGAGTCATCTGCAGGTGGAGCTTCCGGAAGCCAGTGCAGAGCCGGCAGCTCCGTCTGAGGTCCGGCAGATTGATGTGGTGATCAATGCCGAGGGCCAGTACTTTCTGAACGACCGACCACTGGTTAACAATCGCCGGGAAACCCTCGAGCGTGGCGTCAGTGAGCTGGCCGAAGGCGACAACAGCCTGCCGTTCATCATCACTGCAGACGCCCAAACCCCCCATGAATTTGTGGTGCGGGCCATGGATGTTGCCGGTCGCCTGGGGTTTGCCAAGCTGAGCATAACCACAGAGCGGGAGGCTGAAAGCCAGTGATGCAGACAAGGCCGGAGCCGCTCAAGACGCCACCTGCCGGTAGCTGGACCACCTACAAACGCCTGCTCAAGTACGTCAAGCCTTTCTGGTTTGCGTTCTCCCTCGCCGTGTTCGGAAACATCATTTACGCCGCTGCATCCACCGGGATGGCCGCGGCGATGGAATATGTGATCACGGCGATCGAGAATCCGTCCGACCAGAACCGGATGTTGCTGACCGGGCTGATCGTGGGTGTTTTTGCCTTCAGAGGTGTTGGTACGTTTTTCAGCCAGTATTTTATCAGCTACGTCGGGCGCAACGTGATCAACGCCTTACGCAACGATGTGTTTGATCGCCTGATGTCTTTACCGTCACGATACTATGATGAAAACGCATCCGGGCGTCTGGTCTCGAAGCTCACCTTTAACGTTGAGCAGGTCGCGGATGCTGCGACCAATGCGGTGACTATCACCCTTCGCGAAGGGCTGACCATAGTGGGTCTGCTCGGCTTCATGCTGTACACCAACTGGAAGTTGACCCTGATTTTTCTTACGGCCGGTCCGGTCATTGGTCTGGTCGTGAATTATGCCAGCAAACGGTTTCGTCGAATCAGCAAGCGTATTCAGGGTTCCATGGGCGATATCACCCATGTGGCCTCCGAGTCGATCACCGGATACCGGGTGGTGCGCACCTTCGGAGGCGAAGATTATGAACGGGAGCGGTTTCGTGAGGTCAGTGCCCGTAACCTGAAACAGAGCCTGAAAATGGCTTCTACTCAGGCGATCAGTGTCCCGGTCATTCAGGTGCTGGTGGCTTTTGCTATCGCCGCGCTGGTGTGGACCATGCTTGCGCCGGAGATTCGGGGTGAGATGTCGACTGGTCAGCTGATTGCGTTCATTACCGCGGCGACGACGATGGCCAAGCCCATTCGCCAGGTCACTTCCGTGCACGCCAAGATTCAGAAGGGTGTGGCGGCTGCGTTCGATGTGTTCGAGACCATGGATGAAAAGCCGGAAGAGGACCAGGGCTCCTACAACCCGCAGCGGGTCAAAGGCGACATCACATTTGACCAGGTGTCTTTCCGTTACCGGGATCAGCTCGACAATGTGCTTGAAGGGATAACCATCGATATTCCAGCCGGCCAGAGTGTCGCACTGGTGGGCCGGTCAGGCAGTGGTAAGTCGACCATGGTTAGCCTGTTACCCCGTTTCTACGAGTACACCGGGGGAGCTATCCGCATTGATGACCATGAACTGAAGGAGTTTTCGCTTCAGTCCCTGCGTGCCCAGATTGCTCTGGTGAACCAGAACGTGGTGCTGTTCAACGATACCATCGCCGCCAACATTGCCTACGGTTCCCTGCGCGACTGCAGCCGGGAAGAAATTATGGAAGCGGCTGAAAAGGCCCACGCGCTCGAGTTTATCAACCGTATGCCGGAAGGGCTCGACACCATGATTGGCGACAATGGTGTGATGCTTTCCGGTGGCCAGCGCCAGCGTCTTGCGATTGCGCGGGCCATCCTCAAGGACGCCCCAATTCTCATTCTGGATGAGGCGACATCGGCGCTGGATACGGAATCCGAACGCCATATTCAGGAAGCGCTGGAAACGGTTATGCAGGGCCGTACCACGCTGGTGATCGCACACAGGCTATCCACCATCGAGAAGGCCGACCGGATTCTGGTCATGGACAATGGCCGCATTGTTGAGTCCGGAAGTCATGGTGAGCTGTTGGCTGCGGGTGGGGCATATGCCCAGCTGCATCAGATTCAGTTCAGCGAGCACGCATGAGCACCAGCCTGGTTGACCGGCTTTGGTACGGGCAAGGCAGGCCTCTTGCACTGCTCACACCACTGGCCTGGTTATATCGGGCGGTGTCTGAGGCCAGGCGCCGAAAGGCCTGGCATGCGCGAAACGAATTGCTGCCGGTCCCGGTTGTGGTGGTGGGCAATATCACCGCTGGCGGCACTGGTAAGTCACCTCTCACTGCCAGCCTGGTTCAGTGCATGAATCAACATGGCTGGAAACCGGTGATTCTCAGCCGTGGCTACGGAGGTAAAAGCTCTCAGTACCCCTTACTGGTCGCTGACGGGACCCCGGCGGGTATCTGTGGTGACGAACCCCTGATGCTGGCACGGTCCACCGGATGCCCGGTGGTGGTTGACCCGGATCGCTGTCGTGGGGCTCGCTGGGCGTTGGAGAATGGCCTCGGCGATGTACTGATCTGTGACGATGGCCTGCAGCACTACCGTCTGCCCAGAGACATTGAACTGGCAGTATTTGATGCTCGGCGAGGCACTGGAAACGGTGCCATCATTCCGGTCGGTCCGCTGCGGGAGCCGGTTGAACGGTTGAACGGTGTCGACTTTGTCGTTCTTAACGGAGCGGAGTTTCCGGAGGCTGGCGAGACCATCGAGAGCTTTGCCGGCGTTGATCATCCGGAGATTCATGCCATGGAGCTGGTGCCCTCGGCTCTGGTGAATCTGAATTCCGGTGAGACCTTGTCGCCGGGGCAGCTTGAAGGTAAACCGGTACGGGCGGTGGCGGGTATCGGTAATCCCGGTCGATTTTTCGATACCCTCCGGACTCTTGGCGCTCACGTCAATGAAGTTCCCTTTCCTGACCATCATCATTTTCGCCCCGAAGACCTGGCGTCGGGCGCTCTCGAATGGTTGGTAATGACGGCCAAAGATGCAGTGAAGTGCCAAGGCTTTGCTCCGGATAACGCCTGGGTCTTGACGGTTCAGGCCCGGTTGTCGGAACCTTTTGAACAGCATTTTCTGGAACGGCTCAGAGCCTGCTCTGGCCAGTTGCAACCTGATATCAGCGAGGAAACGAACCATGGATAAGAAATTGCTGGCCATGTTGGCCTGCCCGGTGTGCAAGGGTGAGCTCAAGCTCAACGATGCCCGCACCGAGTTGATTTGCTACCAGGATGCCATGGCGTTCCCTATTCGTGAGGGGATTCCGGTTATGCTGGCGGTTGAAGCCCGCACCCTCAGCACAGACGAGCGCCTCGACAAACACTGAGTCACCCGCAGGACGCAACCATGTCATTTACCGTTGTCATTCCCGCTCGATACGCTTCCAGTCGTTTGCCCGGCAAACCTCTGGCCATGATTGCCGGCAAGCCGATGATCCAGCATGTCTGCGAGCGGGCGAATGAGAGCCGCGCCAGCCGCGTGGTGGTCGCGACCGACGATGCCCGTATCGAGGAGGCGTGTCTTGGTTTTGGTGCAGAAGTCATCATGACCTCGCCCCATCATGCCAGTGGCACAGACCGCCTTGAAGAAGTGGCGAGGAAGCTGCAGCTGGATCCGGATCATCGCGTGGTCAACGTTCAGGGGGACGAGCCTCTGATACCGCCTGAACTGATCAATCAGGTTGCCGATAACCTTGAACAGTACCAGGAGGCCGCCATCGCAACACTGTGCGAGCGGATTCACGATGCCCGCCAGGTGTTCAACCCCAATGTTGTGAAAGTGGTCTTCGATGCCCGGGGCATGGCTCATTATTTCAGTCGGGCACCGATTCCCTGGGCCAGGGACTTCTGGCCAGCGGGGGCTGCTACCCAGGACGTGGACCTTCCGGATGGCATCGGCTATTTCAGGCACATTGGCATCTATGGTTATCGTGCCAGTGTGCTCAGTGAGTTTGTTACCTGGCTGCCGGCCCCCACCGAACGGGTGGAATCCCTGGAACAGTTGCGGGCACTCTATAACGGCGCTCTTATTCATGTGGATGTGGCGGACCGGCCTCCTGCTCCGGGGGTAGATACCGAAGAGGATCTGGCCCGTCTGCGGGCGCTGATGGAAAAAGGGGGTGCCCGTGGCTGATCGTGTAAGCGTGCTGTTTGTCTGCCTGGGCAATATTTGTCGTTCTCCCAGTGCTGAGGGCGTTTTTCGCCACCTCGCCCGGGAACAAGGCCTGTTCGACAGACTGCATATTGATTCCTGCGGCACCGGCAACTGGCATATCGGTAAATCTCCGGACGAGCGGGCAACTGCCGCCGCGGCGCGCCGTGGTATCGACATCAGCGACCTTCGTGCCCGCCAGTTCCGTGCAGAAGATCTGGATCACTTTGACTATGTGCTGGTGATGGATCGGTCTAATCTCGCGGATGTTCGAGAGGTCTGGCACCAGAATGGGGGCACGGAGCCGCGCTTGTTTCTGGATTACGGTGACTCCCGGTTGGCCGAGGTGCCCGATCCTTACTACGGCGGAGAGGATGGATTTGAGCACGTGCTTGATCTGATTCATGACGCCAGTTCCGGCCTCCTGGACGAAATCCGGGGGCGGCTGGCTTGAGTCAGGATCTGCAGATTCAGGAGTGGGCCAGCCTTCAGGGATTGAATACCCTGGCTGTGCCCGTAACGGCCCGATACCTGGTGGAAGTCGAAAATCCGGATCAGCTCAAACAGGCGCTTTCCTGGGCCTGTAACCACGAACAGTCCATTCTGGTACTGGGCGGTGGCAGTAATCTGGTGTTTGCCGGCGATTATCCCGGCCTGGTCATCCGGATGGCACTGCGTGGCCGAAGCTGGGAGCAGGTAGACGATCACGGCGCGGTACTGGTGTTGAAAGCCGGTGAGAACTGGCACGAGGCTGTGCTTTACGCCGCCCGTTCCGGTTATCGCGGGATCGAGAACCTGGCGTTGATCCCGGGCACCGCCGGTGCCGCCCCGGTACAGAACATCGGGGCTTATGGCACCGAGTTGGGTGACTGTCTTGACAGTGTCACGGTACTGAACCGCCAGACTCTGAAGGTTGAAACCCTGCCTGCAAGCGCCTGCGAATTCGGTTATCGCGACAGCCTGTTCAAGCACCGGCCGGGCCTCTACATCATCCTTGAAATCCGGCTCCGGTTGTCCCGTAATGCGCCTTTGAAGATTGGTTATCGGGATCTTGAGGATTACTTTGGCGACGTTAACGAGGCTGAGTTAACACCCCTGGCGGTGGCCGAGGGCGTGATGGCTGTCCGTCATCGCAAACTGCCGGATCCTGCGGTATTGCCGAATGTGGGCAGTTTCTTCAAGAACCCGGTAATCGGATTGCCTCAGTTCCGGGAGCTTCAGGCCCGGTTTCCGGACGTTGTGTTCTATCCTGCTGATAGTCAGATCAAACTGGCGGCAGCCTGGCTTATTGATCAGGCCGGATGGAAAGGGTTTCGCAACAGTCGGGTGGGGGTTCACAACCGCCAGGCGCTGGTGCTGATCAATCATTCCGGTGGAACTGGCCAGGATGTGCTGTCCCTGGCTGATGACGTGCGCCAGTCTGTGCTTGAGAAATTCGGCGTTGAGCTGGAGATGGAGCCGGGGATCGTGGGCAACGCCTGATCTGCGGAGACGTCGTTAACTCACCGGGAGACTGAAGGCAGTCTCCCGGTGAGTTTGATCAGGGTTACAAGCCGCCTTTGGGCGACGCCTTCACCAGGAACGACAGAGCCTCATCCACAGAAATATCCTGTTTTTCCTCGTCCCGCCGACCCTTGTATTCCAGGGTTCCTGCGCTCAGGCCGCGTTCTGAGACCACGAAGCGGTGGGGGATGCCAATCAGCTCCATATCTGCGAATTTCACACCCGGGCGTTCGTTCCGGTCGTCCAGCAGAACATCGTAGCCAGCCTGGCGAAGCTGTTTGTACAGTTTGTCGCCAGCCTCGGCCACCACCGGAGATTTGTGGCCATTCAGGGTAACAATGGCCACCTCGAACGGTGCGATGGCATCCGGCCAGATGATGCCCTTCTCGTCGTGGTTCTGCTCGATGGACGCCGCGACGATGCGGGAAACGCCAATACCATAGCAGCCCATTTCCATTATCGAAGTCTTGCCGTGTTCATCCAGAACCGAGGCGTTCATGGCCTTGCTGTACTTGTTGCCCAGCTTGAAAATGTGGCCAACTTCAATACCGCGACGGATCTCCAGTGTGCCGTTCCCATCCGGACTGGCATCGCCCTCGACCACATTGCGAAGATCTTCCACACGGCTGATTTCGGCATCACGTTCCCAGTTTACGCCAGTCAGGTGATAATCATCCTTGTTGGCGCCGCAGACAAAATCTGCCAGGTGTGCTGCGCTGCGATCCACGATAACCGGCACCGGCAGCTTGACCGGGCCGATGGAGCCTGGCTTGCAGCCGATGGCTTTTTCGATTTCCTCGTCGGTTGCCATGGTCAGCGGCTCGGCAATGCCGGGGAGGTTCTCAGCCTTGATCTCATTCAGGGTGTGATCGCCGCGCAGAATCAGGGCCACCAGGCCGGATTCACCATTCTCATCCGCCTCTGCCTTTACCAGCAGTGTTTTCACACTGCGCTCAGCCGGCAGGCCCAGGAACTGGGAAACAGCGTCGATGGTGCGTTGACCCGGGGTATGAACCTCTTTCAGTTCCTCGCCGGGGGCAGGGCGCTCGCCGGCAGGTGCTACCGCTTCGGCTTTTTCGATGTTGGCGGCGTAGTCACCGCTGGTGCTGAATACGATGGCGTCTTCGCCAGAGGAGGCTAGCACGTGGAATTCATGGGAGGAGCTGCCACCAATGGAACCGGAGTCCGCCTGTACCGGGCGGTAGTCGAGCCCCAGCCGGTCGAAAATGTTGCAGTAGGTCTGGTGCATCACCTTATAGGTTTCATCCAGGGATTCCGCGTTCAGATGGAACGAGTAGGCATCCTTCATGATGAACTCGCGGGCGCGCATCACGCCAAACCGCGGCCGGCGCTCATCGCGGAACTTGGTCTGGATCTGGTAGAAGTTGGCCGGCAGCTCTTTGTAGCTTTTCAGTTCGTTCCGGATCAGATCGGTGATAACTTCTTCATGAGTAGGGCCGAAGCAGAAATCGCGGCCATGGCGGTCGTTCAGGCGCAGCAGTTCTCCACCGTACTGTTCCCAGCGGCCGGATTCCTGCCACAGTTCGGCGGGTTGTACCGCCGGCATCAGAACTTCCTGGGCGCCGCTCTTGTCCATTTCTTCACGGACGATTCGCTCCACCTTACGCAGGGTGCGCAACCCTAACGGCAACCAGGTGTAAAGGCCGGCGGCCAGTTTACGGATCATGCCCGCCCGCAGCATCAGCTGATGGCTGATAATTTCGGCGTCGGAAGGGGTCTCTTTCTGGGTAGCTATCAGGTAACGGCTCGCTCGCATCGTGTCTTCCGCTGTCATCAGAAAAGTGGGAGTCAGACTAATTGGCAAGGCGGGATGCCCGCCACAGCCTTTCATTGTCGTAGAGTGGGCGTTATTGTACGGAGCCTGCATCACAAGGTACAGATAATGACTGACGAATCCATCGATGTGTCACCCCGCCGGCGCCCGGTTCAGGCCCGCAGCCGGGAACGGGTGAACACCATACTGCAGCATGCTGCCGGGATCTTTCACGAGCAGGGCGTCGACAGCACCAGTATGTCGGCCATCGCCCGGCAGTCCGGCATGTCTCTGGCATCGCTTTACCGCTATTTCCCGAATAAAGCGGCGATTGTCAATGCTATTGCGGAGCGACATGTTGAGAAGATGGAGCAGGCGCTGAGGGCCAAGCTCCCGCAGCTGAGCCTGAGCGACGCGGTGGATGTCCTGATTGATCTGTTTTACGACTTCTACCGCACCGAGCCCGCCTATTCCGCGATCTGGAGCGGTGTGGAAGCCATGCCGGAACTGAGGCAGCTGGATCTTCGCGAACTCTACAGCAACGCCCGGGACCTGGATGCCCGTCTGCAGGAGGAGTATCCCGATTTGCCGGCAGATCGTCGCTGGACAGCCAGTTTGCTGTTACCCCGTTCTGCCGGCACGATTCTTCGGCTGGCGGCCACCCTGCCGGATGAGCAGG
Organism: Marinobacter sp. bablab_jr008; assembly: GCF_016464145.1. Lineage (NCBI taxonomy): Bacteria > Pseudomonadati > Pseudomonadota > Gammaproteobacteria > Pseudomonadales > Marinobacteraceae > Marinobacter > Marinobacter sp. bablab_jr008. The sequence continues at coordinate 125,277 of NZ_JACDWW010000089.1, read as the reverse complement.
GCGTATTGTTGGTACAGGAAATGAAAACCATGGCCCGCGCTTATCTGGACTACCTGGTGGCTCAGGACAAATAGCCCAGCGGCAGCGCGGTGCTGTCGATGACGCGCCGGAGAACAAAGCTGGAGTGAACACCGCTAACGCCGGGAATACGGGTTATCCTGTTTAACAGGAAGTGGTGGTAGTGGTCCATATCCGGCACGACCACTTTGAGCATGTAATCCGCACTCTGACCAGTGATCAGATAACACTCCTGAACCTCCGGGTATTCCCCCACCTGTTCCTCAAACGCGGCAAATCGCTCTGGTGTATGCCGGTCCATGCCAATGAGAATAATGGCGGTGAGCGACAGCCCCAGTTTTTTGTGATCCAGAATGGTGACCGTTCGCACGATAATGCCCGCCTCCTCGAGGGCGCGAACTCGCCGAAGGCAGGGGGAAGGGGATAGCCCGACTTTCTCGGCCAGTTGCTGATTGGTCAGTGAGCCGTCTTTTTGCAATTGTTCGAGGATTTTTCGGTCCAGCTTGTCAATTTTGACAAGCGTTTTCTCGGTATCGGGCATTTTCTGTCTCTTATTTAAGAATTTATGAAATTATATGGCATTATCTGGTCGTGCGGCCAGAAAATGGCAACCAAATAGCTCGCTCCAGCCTTTACACTGTGTGTGTTCCAATCACTGTTTGATATCGGAAGGAATTTTCATCATGGCTTTTGACCATCGCAAATACGTTGCTTTCCAGCCGGTCGCCAAGAAAGACCGTCGCTGGCCCGATCAGGTTATCCAGAAAGCCCCGGCCTGGTGCGCTGTAGATCTTCGGGACGGCAACCAGGCCCTGGTCAAACCCATGTCTGTTGCCCAGAAGCAGCGCTTATTCGATTTGCTGGTCAAGCTGGGTTTCAAAGAGATCGAAATCGGTTTCCCGGCAGCCAGCCAGCCAGACTTTGATTTCTGTCGCAAGCTGATCGAAGAAAACCGGATTCCGGATGATGTAAAGATCCAGGTCCTGACCCAGGCTCGCCCTGAATTGATCGAGCGGACTTATCAGGCCCTTGAGGGCGCCAAACGGGCGATTGTTCACGTTTACAATTCCACCTCGACCGTGCAGAGGGAGCAGGTGTTCGGTCTGGACCGGGACGGTATCCGCGATATCGCGGTCCACGGCGCCACCATCGTGCGGGATATCGCCGCCCGCTATCCGGACACGGAGTGGACCTTCCAGTATTCGCCAGAGAGTTTTACCGGTACGGAGCTGGACTTTGCGGCCAGTGTGATTGATGCCGTCAACGATGTCTGGCGCCCGGACCAGGGCCAGCCGGTCATCATTAACCTGCCGGCGACCGTTGAAATGGCAACGCCCAATGTGTTCGCAGACCAGGTGGAGTGGATCTGCGACAACATTCGCTACCGGGAGCACATCAGCATCAGCCTGCATACCCACAATGACCGGGGCTGCGCGGTGGCAGCTGCCGAACTTGGCGTGATGGCGGGTGCAGACCGGGTGGAAGGTACCTTGATGGGCAACGGCGAGCGCACCGGTAACATGGACCTGGTCACCATGGCCATGAACCTGTATTCCCAGGGGATTGACCCTACCCTGGATCTGTCCGGCATGGCCGAAATCACCGAAGTGGTGGAGGCGTGCACCGAAATTTCCACTCATCCGCGTCATCCCTATGCTGGTGAGCTGGTCTTTACCGCTTTCTCCGGCAGCCATCAGGACGCCATTCGCAAGTGTCTCTCCCGTCGGAAAGAGGGCGATGCCTGGAACGTGGCTTACCTGCCCATCGATCCATTCGATGTCGGGCGCCGGTACGAGGAAGTGGTTCGTATCAACAGTCAGTCCGGCAAAGGCGGCGTCGCTTACGTACTCGAGCGCGACTACGACATTACCTTGCCGCGGTGGCTGCAGATCGAGTTCAGCAAGGTGGTCCAGCGCGAAGCTGAAACCAATGGTGGAGAGATTGATTCACACACCATCCACCGTCTGTTTGAAGAGCGTTATCTGAAGGTGCACAGCGACTGGGCACTTCGCTCCTACGATCTGCACCGTGATGATAATGGTGTGCGGGCCGAGGTGGTTGTGGGCGGTGATGCAGCGCCGGTTACCCTTGAAGGTCGTGGGTTGGGAGCCGTTGAGGCGGTTTCCGATGCACTGTCCCGGCAGTTTGGGGTCTCGGTGGCGGTGGAAGCCTATGATGAGTTCGCGCTGGGCGAAGGTACCAACGCCAATGCCCTGGCGTGTATCCGGCTTACCGCCAATGGCGAGCACTGCAGTGCGGCAGCCCTGGCGGAGGATACCACCTCGGCAACGTTGCAGGCCCTGTTCTCGGCTGTCGCTCAGGTGCTCGATGATAGGCGGTCCGAGTCTGTTTCTGCAGAAGCAGCCGAGACTGCCTGAACGGATAATCCCTGAAACAAACAGAAAGGCCGGTAATCCAAGGATTACCGGCCTTTCTTGTTTCTGCCCGTGAGGGGCATCAGGACGTTAACATAACGGCTTAGAGCGGCGTTACGTTTTCGGCCTGCGGGCCTTTGGGGCCCTGGGTTACGGTGAACTGTACCTGCTGACCTTCGGCCAGCGTACGGAACCCGTTTGCATTGATTGCACTGTAGTGAACGAAAACGTCACTGCCGCCTTCCTGGGCGATGAAGCCAAAGCCCTTGGATTCGTTGAACCACTTCACGTGGCCGGTTTTGGTATCGGACATCGATCTTTCCTGTCTTACTGATAATTTTCCCTCACGGGACCTTCTTTCGAGCTGGGACATCCGGAGCGCACTGAGGAAGGGGCAACGAAAAGCCAAGGGCAGGACGTTGTAACGCATTCGCCAAATAACGCTGCAGAAGTACACAGCAATTTTCAGTATAGACCGACTTTGAACGGCGTCAATTGTTTTTTTTATGATCAGCAAGCGTTTTTTAATTGATAAAAAACAATAAGTTGTAATGAAAGTGAAACCCGGGGCTGCTCTTGATCAAGAGCGCCCCGGGTGTTGTGTGGCTCAGCGGATGGAGGTTTGATCAGCGACCGAATTTCTCGCTGATTTCTTCCAGTATGGCCGGGTCGTCGATGGTGCTGGGTACCGTGTACTCCTCCCCATCGGCAATCTGGCGAATAATACGTCGCAGGACCTTGCCGGAGCGGGTTTTGGGTAAACGGTCAACAACGATGGCCCGGCGGAAGCAGGCAATGGCCCCGATCTTCTCGCGAACCATCTCTACCAGCTCCTCCTCCAGTTCGTCCTGGTCGATAGTGGCGCCATCTTTGATCAGCACCAGGCCAACCGGAATCTGTCCCTTCATGTCGTCATGGGCGCCCACCACACAGCATTCCGCGATGGCCGGATGGGACGCAACGACTTCTTCCATCTCGCCGGTAGAGAGCCGGTGCCCGGCGACGTTGATCACATCATCCGTCCGACCCATGATGAAGACGTAGCCGTCATCATCGATAAAGCCACCGTCGCCTGAGCTGTAGAAGCCAGGAATCGGCTTCAGGTAGCTGTTCTGAAAGCGCTTGTCGTCACCCCATACGGTCATCAGGCAGCCTGGGGGCAGCGGCAGTTTCACCGCCATCTGACCCTGTTCGCCCGCCGGCACCTGGCTGCCTTCCATGTCCACCACCTGAACGTTGAAGCCGGGTGAGGGGACGGTTGCAGAACCGGGTTTGGTAGTCATCATTTCAATGCCAACCGGGTTGCAGCAAATGGCCCAGCCGGTTTCGGTCTGCCACCAGTGATCGAGGATGGGCAGCCCGGTGTGCTCTTTCAGCCATTCGTAGGTCGGGGGATCCAGGCGCTCGCCGGCCAGGAAGATGCGTTTGAGAGAGGAGACATCGTAGCGGCTCAGCTGATCTGCTTCCGGGTCTTCCTTGCGCACTGCACGGAATGCGGTGGGCGCGGTAAACAGCATGTTGACTTTGTGATCCTGAACCACACGCCAGAATGCGCCGGCATCCGGGGTTTTTACCGGTTTGCCTTCGTAAAAAATGGTGGTGCAGCCGGTAAAGAGCGGTGCATAAACAATGTAGCTGTGGCCCACCACCCAGCCAACATCTGAGGCCGCCCAGTAAACGTCGCCGGGTTTGGCATCGTAAACCAGCTTCATGCTGTACGTGAGAGCAACGGCATGGCCCCCGTTGTCACGGACAACACCTTTGGGTTTTCCAGTGGTACCGGAGGTGTAGAGAATATAAAGCGGGTCGTTGGCCTTGACGGGTACCGGATCAGCCGGGGTGGCGTTGGCCACGATCTCGTTCCAGTCAAAGTCTCGGCCTTCCTGCATGGTTGCCTTGACCTGCGGCCGCTGGAATACCACGCAGGCTTCCGGTTTGTGGCTTGATTGCTCAATGGCCTTGTCTACCAGCGGTTTGTATTCGATCACTTTGGTAACTTCGATGCCGCAGGAGGCGGTAATCAGGGCCTTGGGCTTGGCATCTTCAATGCGAACGGCCAGTTCGTGTGCGGCAAACCCGCCGAAGACCACCGAATGGATAGCGCCGAGCCGGGCGCAGGCCAGCATGGCGATGGCTGCCTGAGGAATCATCGGCATGTAGATGATGACGCGGTCACCTTTTTCGACTCCGCGGGCGCGCAGGGCGCCGGCAAACAGAGCGACTTCATCACGCAGTTCGTTGTAGGTAAATGACTGCTTGGTATTGGTGACCGGGGAGTCGTAAATCAGGGCTTTCTGGTCGCCACGGCCGGCACGGATATTGGCATCCAGAGCAACGTCGCTGGTGTTCAGTTCCCCGTCTGGAAACCACTCGCCGTGGCCATTGTCGAGGGCGCGCCAGATCGTATTCGGTGCTTTGATCCAGTCGATGTGCTGCGCCTGCTCGCGCCAGAAATCATCCCGCTGGTCAATGGACCGGCGAAATTCGGAGTTGTAGCTCATTGTGCTCCACCTCAGTTGTGCGTGTTGTTGTTTTATCGTTGTTATTGACAACTTTAGGAGCTTTGAAATCCGGGGCTAGTAGACCATAGGCGTAGTTGCCAGGCTCTGCGGCACTATTCCGACGAAGAATTGATCTCCGTCACCTGGGCTGACACCGAGCCGCGTCCAAGTCTTGCGGTAATCTGATCGCCGGTTTCCAGGTCGCCGGCCTTGCGAACAATACGGCCCTGGTCGTCCCTGACGATGGCGTAGCCTCTTCCGAGGGTGGCCAGGGGGCTGACCACATGAAGGGTTTGTGCAATGTGCTGCAATCGCTCGTCTTTTTGGCGCAGCAGGTGCCGGGCCGCGAGTGTCAGGCGTTCCTCGAGCTGTTGGGTCTGTTCACTTGCGGTTTTCAGGGTTCGGCGTGGGGATTGCGCGCTCATCCTTTGAAGCAGGTAATCGGTTTTCTGCTTCTGCTGGTCCAGTCTGTTACGGATGGCCTTGTTCAGTCGCAGCTCAAGCTCATCCATGCGTTGCGCCTTTTCCAGTAGTTCCCGTCGAGGATCCCGGAGCCGGGCAGACAGGTGCCCCAACTGGTTATCCAGCCTTTGCAATAAGCGGCGTGCAGACTGGCCAAGACGTCCCTGCTGTTCGGTCAGTCGACGGAGCCAGTCCTGCTGGTCGGGTGAGATCTTCTCAGCGGCGGCCGACGGCGTGGGGGCTCTCAAGTCCGCGACAAAATCAGCAATGGTAACGTCGACCTCATGGCCAACGGCGCTGACGGTCGGGATGGGGCAGGCGGCAATGGCCCGCGCGACGGCTTCTTCGTTGAAGCACCACAAGTCTTCCAGGGAGCCGCCACCACGGCCGATGATCAGGACGTCAGCGAGACCGTGCCGTTGAGCACGGTCAATGGCCTGGACGATATCTGCGGTGGCCGCCTGGCCCTGAACGGCGGTGGGATAGAGCGTGATCGGAATAGCCGGGCAACGTCGCTTGAGTACCGTCAGGATATCGTGAATGGCGGCGCCAGTTGGTGAGGTGATCACACCAATATGCCTGGGCGTGGCGGGAATCGGTTTCTTTCGGGCCGGATCAAACAGGCCTTCACTCTGGAGTCTCGCTTTGAGTGCCTCAAAAGCTTGCTGGAGCGCACCCAGGCCGGCGGGTTCGAGGTGTTCCACGATGATCTGGAAATCCCCGCGGTTCTCGTACAGGGTCACCTTGCCGCGAATCCGGATCTGGTCTCCTTCCCGGGGCAGGGTGCGGATCCGCTGGTTGGCGCCACGGAACATGGCACACCGGATCTGGCATTTCTGATCTTTGAGCGAGAAATACCAGTGCCCGGAGGATGGTCTGGAAAAGCCGGAGAGTTCCCCCTCAACCCAGACCTGCATAAAGCTTGATTCCAGCAGGTGGCGCGCCTGGTGGTTGAGCTCACTGACTGTGAGTGCTCGTGGGCGGGTGTCCGGATAGGGGGTGCTCACAGGGCGGGCTCCAGGATTATTCATAAGCAATAGCCGAAAGAGATGGCCAAAAATAACGGAAATTCAAAAAGATGCAACCAAATGGCAAAAACCGCGCGGTTTACTGTCCTTACGCACCACTTTATAATAGATCGATTAAGGATTTTGCTTTGTCGCACCGCCGCGGGTGCGGCACGGAAATTCCCAACTTAGCATGTTCAAAAGGCGGATCCCAATGCTGCGTATTGCCGAAGAAGCCCTCACGTTTGACGACGTTCTGCTCGTGCCCGGATATTCTGAAGTTCTCCCTCACCAGGTCGACCTGAAAACCCAGCTGACCAAGGGTATTACCCTGAATATTCCGCTGGTGTCGGCGGCCATGGATACGGTAACCGAGGCGGAGCTGGCCATTGCCATGGCCCAGGAAGGCGGTATCGGTATCATGCACAAGAACATGACGGTGGAGCAGCAGGCGGCTGCTGTCCGCAAGGTCAAGAAGTTCGAAAGTGGCGTGGTCAAGGATCCGATCACCGTATCTCCCGAGACCACCGTGCGCGAGCTGGTCGATATCACCATGGCCAACAATATCTCAGGCCTCCCGGTTGTGGATGGCAATGACCTTGTCGGTATCGTGACCGGCCGTGATATCCGTTTCGAAAGCCGCATGGATACTCCGGTGCGGGACATCATGACGCCCAAGGACAAGCTCGTTACCGTCAAGGAAGGCGCCGATCTGGACGAGGTAAAAGAGCTTCTGCATCGCCACCGCATCGAGAAAGTTCTGGTGGTAAACGACCAATTCCAGCTCCGTGGCCTGATCACGGTAAAAGACATCCAGAAAGCCAAGGACTACCCGCTAGCGTGCAAAGACGAGCAGGGGCGCCTGCGAGTTGGTGCCGCGGTCAGCACTGGCGGCGACACCGAAGCTCGCGTTGCCGCACTGGCAGAAGCCGGCGTGGATGTGATTGTGGTTGATACCGCCCATGGCCATTCCAGGGGCGTGATCGATCGGGTTCGCTGGGTGAAACAAAACTACCCGGATGTTCAGGTCATTGGCGGTAATATCGCCACCAGTGATGCTGCCATCGCGCTGGCCGAAGCTGGCGCTGACGCTGTGAAGGTAGGTATCGGCCCCGGTTCCATCTGTACCACCCGGATCGTCGCCGGCATTGGTGTGCCCCAGATTTCTGCGGTTTCCAATGTCGCCGCTGCCCTGAAGGACCGCGGTGTGCCACTGATTGCAGACGGCGGTATCCGCTTCTCCGGAGACATCGCCAAGGCCATTGCTGCTGGCGCTCACTGCGTCATGATCGGCAGCCTGCTGGCAGGCACCGATGAGGCTCCGGGTGAAGTCGAACTGTTCCAGGGCCGCAGCTACAAGGCGTACCGTGGCATGGGCTCTATCGGCGCGATGGGCCAGGGTTCCAGCGACCGTTATTTCCAGGATGCCAGCAAAGGCATCGAGAAACTGGTGCCGGAGGGCATTGAAGGCCGTGTGGCCTGTAAAGGCCCGATGCGCAATATCGTGCATCAACTGGTTGGCGGTATCAGGGCCTCCATGGGCTACACCGGTAGCGCCACTATGGACGAAATGCGTACCAAGCCCGAGTTTGTTCGCATTACCAATGCCGGTATGCGTGAGAGTCACGTTCACGATGTGACCATCACCAAAGAAGCGCCCAACTACCGAATCGGTTAATCTTTGCCTGATCAGACGCGGCCCGGTTTCCGGGCCGCGTTGTTTCTTTACAGCCCGAGGACTCCATGGCCCAGAACATTCACGACCACCGTATCCTGATTCTCGATTTCGGTTCCCAGTACACCCAGTTGATCGCCCGTCGCGTTCGCGAAATCGGCGTTTACTGCGAGATCAAGGCATTCGATATCACCGATGACGAGCTCAACGAGTTCAATCCCAAGGGGATTATTCTGGCGGGCGGCCCCGAATCGGTAACCCAGCTGGGTGGCCCGCGCGCGCCGGAAGGTCTGTTTGATCGGGGCATCCCGGTCCTGGGTATCTGCTACGGCATGCAGACCATGGCTGAGCAGCTCGGTGGTCGGGTGGCCAGTTCCGAGAAGCGGGAGTTCGGTTACGCCCAGGTGAAAGTGCGTGCCAAGGGTCCACTTCTTGCGGACATTACAGACCATCTGACGCCGGCCGGTGAATCTCTGCTGGATGTGTGGATGAGCCACGGTGACAAAGTGGTGGCCATGCCTGAAGGTTTTGAACTGCTGGCTTCCACTGAAAGTGCGCCGATTGCAGCCATGCAGGATCTGAGCCGCGGCTTGTTCGGTGTCCAGTTCCATCCGGAAGTGACGCATACGCTGCAAGGCAAGCGAATTCTGGAACACTTCGTGATGACCATCTGTGGCTGCGAAGCGCTCTGGACGCCGGCGAAAATCGTGGATGACGCGGTTCGGCAGATCCGGGAGCAGGTCGGCAGCGACAAAGTGTTGCTGGGCCTGTCCGGTGGGGTGGATTCTTCGGTTACGGCGGCTTTGTTGCATAAAGCCATCGGTGACCAGCTTACCTGCGTGTTCGTGGACAACGGCCTGCTGCGTCTGCACGAAGGCGATCAGGTGATGGACATGTTTGCCAGTAACATGGGCGTGAAGGTTATCCGGGTTGACGCCGAAGATCTGTTCCTGTCCAAGCTCAAGGGTGTGAACGACCCGGAGCAGAAGCGCAAGATCATCGGTAACACCTTCATTGACGTGTTCGACGACGAAGCGGCCAACATCAAAGATGTGAACTGGCTGGCCCAGGGCACCATTTACCCGGACGTAATCGAATCTGCGGCGTCCAAAACCGGTAAAGCTCACGTCATCAAATCCCACCATAATGTGGGTGGCTTGCCGGAAACCATGAAGATGAAGCTGGTAGAGCCGCTGCGCGAGCTGTTTAAAGACGAAGTGCGCCGGATCGGCCTTGAGCTGGGTCTGCCATACGACATGGTGTATCGCCATCCGTTCCCGGGGCCGGGGCTGGGCGTTCGTATCCTCGGCGAGGTCAAGAAAGAGTACGCGGACATCCTCCGCCGTGCCGACGCGATCTTCCTGGAAGAGTTGCACCGTGCTGATCTGTACCACAAGACCAGCCAGGCGTTTGCCGTCTTCCTGCCGGTGAAATCAGTGGGTGTAGTGGGTGATGCCCGTCGCTATGAATATGTCATCGCTATTCGCGCGGTTGAAACCGTCGACTTCATGACGGCTCGCTGGGCGCGCCTGCCGTATGAATTGCTCGAAACCGTGTCAAACCGGATTATCAACGAAATCTCCGGTGTTTCGCGGGTAACCTACGACATCTCTTCCAAGCCGCCTGCAACCATTGAGTGGGAGTAGCCGGCAACGACGGGCACTCTCTGGTAACCGTCTGTCAATGACAGGCGTTCATTCAACCCGGCGCCATTGCCGGGTTGTTTGTTTTTGGACTTTGATTAATTACCTGGAATTACCCGGTTTTTCTATTTGAACCTCAGTGCATCCACCAGCAAGCGAAACAGCGGGGATGATTGACGGCGACTCGGGTAATACAGGTAATAGCCGTCATAGGTGGTAAACCAGTCATTCAACAGACTGACCGGTTTTCCGCTGTGCAGTTCTTCTCTCACCATTGCGGTCGGCGCCTACGCTGGAAAAATGCCCCTGTTACAGAACGTTCAGGAGAGTTTTTGGAACCGGGTGTCAGCCGCTCGAAACCGGAGTAGCCGACAAATTCCGCAATATGCCGCATTGCTCGACTGTCCGACGGTTTGAACAGCTGCGGCGCAGCATTCTCAGTTGCTCGTTCAGTTTGGTTAGTTCCTGGATACGCGCCTCCACCTGCTCGATATGCCTATCCATCATCCGATTCACATCATCACATTGCGCACCGGGTGACCGGTTTAAAGCCAACAACTGCCGGATCTCCGGCAAACTGAGATCCAGGCTGCGGCAGTGCTTGATGAACAGCAAATGCTCAACGGCAGCTTCATCGTACAGGCGAAAATTGCCTTCACTGCGTTCTACAGAGGCAATCAAATGTTCCTTTTCATAATGCCGGATGGTTTGCACGGAGCAGCCAGTCACTTTCGACAGTTCGCCGATTTTCATCATCTCTCAATATTCCGATTGACTCTATAGTTGTTATAGAGTTTATAGTGGCTGTCTGTACATCCACAAGGGCTTTATTCGATGTCTGACCCGTGCAATGACAACTGTCAGAGCAACAAGATTGCCAGTGCCCCCACCTCTGGGATAGCGAATACTGACGTAGCTTTGCAGCATGGCTATGTCAGTGACTACCGGGTACCAAAAATGGACTGCCCGTCGGAAGAGGGGATGATCCGCATGGCTCTGGACAGTATTGAGCCCCGCGTTTTACTGGAGTTCGATACACCGAATCGGAAGGTGCGGGTATTCCATGGCGACAATGGGGCTGCCATCGAGGAGAGGATGCGCTCCCTGGGGCTGGGTGCCACGCTGGAAAAAACCACCCCGGTGGGGGAAGGGGATCTAGTCCTGGCCAGGGAGAAGGAAGAGGCAACCGCCCAGGTCGAAGCCGGTATACTGAAGTGGTTGCTGGCCATCAACGGCGTTATGTTCGTGGTTGAACTGACAGTAGGCTGGCTGGCGCAATCCACTGGCTTGATCGCGGATTCTTTGGACATGTTTGCTGATGCCGCCGTCTATGGCGTGGCACTGTATGCCGTTGGACACAGTGTACGGATGAAGCTGCGCGCTGCGCATTTTTCCGGTTGGCTTCAGTTGATTCTGGCGCTGGGAGTCCTGGCTGAAGTCGGGCGGCGATTTGTCTTCGGCAGCGAACCTGTATCCGCGTTAATGATGGGTTTTGGTCTTGTGGCCCTGGCGGCCAACGTCTGGTGTCTGGTGCTTATCGCAAGAAACCGGCACGGCGGCGCACACATGAAAGCAAGTTGGATCTTTTCGGCTAATGATGTCATCGCCAATGTGGGGGTTATCGTCGCCGGTGTATTGGTCGCCTGGACGGGCTCCCGTCATCCCGACCTGGTCATTGGTCTGATCATCGGGCTGATTGTGCTGAATGGCGCCCGGCGTATTCTGCAACTGCGCTATTAGTCTCTGGCTCTTTCTCGCTGCTCGGATTCATGCCGGCAAAATTCCGCGCCTGGGCGGCCTATTAAAATAGTCGCCGCTCTCGCCGATGCTTATGGAGAATTTTCTGTCAACCGTGCCCATAGGTGTGGGCATCCTTGTGCATGTGGTCCGGGTGCTCGAATTCCAGTGTTGAATGACGTATGTTGAATTCCTGCGCCAGAGCCTGTTTTATCCTGTATTTGATATTCTCAAGCTGATCCCATGCACTTTCCTCGATAATCACATGGGCCTCCAGCGAGGCATCGTGTTCGCCCATCTGCCAAAAATGCACATGGTGAAGGTCGATAACGCCTTCGATGTTGGAGAGGGCAACAATGACGGCATCGGTATCGATGTCCACCGGGCTACCCAGCATGAGTGTTCTGATGGTGCCGCCGATTTCTGTCAGGCCCAGGTAGAGAATATAGCCCGCGATACCGATGGTGATGGCAGGATCAACCCAGCGCATGTCGTAGAGCAAAATAAGAGTCCCGCCAATGACCACGGCGACCGACGCGAGTGCATCCGACAGATTGTGAAGAAACAGTGCACGGATATTGACGCTGTCTTTCTGCATCGAATAGGTGAGCAACGCTGTCAAGGCGTCCACAGCCAGAGCGATACCACCAAGCCAGACGACCCACCAGCCCTTTACCTCTGGAGGATCGATTATCCGCATGCCACCTTCGTAAACCAGGTAGATCCCGATAATGATCAAGGTAGTGTAGTTGATGAGAGCTGCAACGATTTCAATGCGTCCGTAGCCAAAGGTCATCCTTGCGTCAGCCTGGCGGCGCGCAATTTTTTGCGCCGCGAACGCGATGACGAGTGAGGCCATGTCAGAGAAGTTATGCAAGGCGTCCGCGATAAGGGCGAGACTGCCGGCAAAGATACCTCCCCCAATCTGAGCCAGGGTCAGGATCCCGTTCGCCCAGATGGCGATGGCAACGCGTTTATCCTTGGTCTCGGGGGGTATATGCACATGGTCGTGACTCATTGGGTTAACCTAGTTGGTGGCTATTTATAAAGAGGCATCTGCTGTATTCAGCTTACTCTGTGCCTGGTCGCCTGTACCTTGGCGACTTTGTGGATTTTGGGCCATTGGCTACTCATCCATTTTGACAGTTTTCAGGAGTTCCGCAAGGCTGTCTTCGGCCGCTTTTTTGTTCGGGAATGGCCCGATATTTTGACCTTCACGGGTTAAAAAATACCAGTCACTGTTGATGGCGTGGATGCGATGTGTTCGAAAGGGTGAGGCTTCTTTCAAGTCATCTATTCGTTGCTTGGGTGGATCGTTCATAGTCTTTCCAGGATATAAACCGCAATAAAAGAACATTGAAAAAATCATGGGGAGATTCCCCCCCCACGATGGAGTGTTGGTTAACTATCAGTGTCGTGATTAATGTCGCCTGTGGGCGTGGAGTTACTGGCACTTCTGCCATGCAACAGCGCATAGAGCACAGGGAGTACAAACAACGTCAACAGGGTGGACGAGATAATCCCGCCGATCACCACGGTCGCCAGAGGACGCTGTACTTCGGCACCGGTGCCGGTATTGAGTGCCATGGGTACAAAGCCGAGGCTTGCTACCAGGGCGGTCATCAATACCGGCCGTAAGCGGATCAGGGCGCCTTCGACAATGGCCTTCATCAGGTCACCCTGCTCGTGCCACAGATCGCGGATAAAGGCGATCATCACCAAGCCGTTTAACACCGCCACCCCGGAGAGGGCGATAAAGCCAACACCCGCCGAGATCGACAGGGGCATGTCTCGCAGCCACAGGGACAGAACCCCGCCGGTGAGGGCCAGTGGCACGCCGGTGAAGATGATCAAGGCATCTTTGAGGGAGCCGAAGGCCATCACCAAGAGTGCGAGGATGATGGCGAGGGTCACGGGCACCACGATGGCAAGCCGCTGACTGGCGGACTGCAGTTGCTCGAAGGTCCCGCCGTAATCCAGCCAGTATCCGGCGGGTAGGTCCACGTCGTCCGCAATGCGCGCCTGTGCTTCCTCGACAAATCCGCCTAGGTCGCGGTCCCGCACGTTGGCGGTGACCACCACCCGACGCTTGCCGTTTTCCCGGCTGATCTGGTTGGGCGCCGGAGCCAGCTCCAGCTCGGCCACTTCCGACAGGGGCACATAGCCACCGTCCGGCAGGGGGACAGGTAGGTCCGCGAGGCTGTCCACATCCCGGCGGATGTCTTCGGGAAGACGCACCACCAACTGGAAGCGGCGGTCGCCTTCGTAAATCAGGCCGGCGTTTTCGCCCCCGACACCGGCTGCCACCAGATCCTGGAGATCATCCACGGTCAGCCCGTAGCGGGATAGCGCCATGCGCTTGGGGTGTACCGACAGCATGGGCAGGCCGGTCACCTGTTCGACCCGGGCATCGGCGGCGCCCTCCATGGATTCCACAACCTCAAGGACGTCGTTGGCCGATGCCAGCAGCTGATCCAGGTCATCGCCGAACACCTTGATGCCGAGGTCGGCGCGCACGCCGGAGATCAGTTCGTTGAAGCGCATTTCTATGGGCTGGGTGAACTCATACTTGTTGCCGGGAAGCATTTCCACCGCTGCTGCCATTTCCGCCACCAGTTCATCCTTGGTTTTGTCTGGGTTCGGCCATTGGCTGCGGGGCTTCAAGATAACAAAGTTGTCCGCTACGCTGGGGGGCATGGGGTCGGTGGCCACTTCCGGCGTGCCGATCTTGGCGAACACCTTGTCCACCTCCCCAAAGGCCTTCAGCCGTTCTTCCAGCTGCGATTGCATCTCGATGGACTGCTCCAACCCGGTGCCCGGGATGCGCAGGGCATGGAGTGCAATATCCCCTTCATCCAGTTGTGGAATAAATTCCGACCCCAGGGTGGTCGCCAGCCAGAGACAGACCGCTACCAGCGTGGTCGCGCCGCCCAACACCAGCCAGCGGAACCTCATAGCCACCCGCAGCGCAGGCCTGTAGAGCGATTTAGCACCGCTGATTACCGGGCTTTCCTTTTCGCTGATCTTGCCCCCCATAAAGACCGCAACAGCGGCGGGCACCACGGTCAGTGACAGCACCATGGCCGCCAGCAGTGCCATTACGACAGTGGCCGCCATGGGGTGGAACATCTTGCCCTCGACCCCGGTGAGAGCAAAGATCGGCAGGTACACCACAGTAATGATGGCGACACCAAACAGGCTGGGACGAATCACTTCGTTGGTGGCCTCGAACACCAATTGCAGACGTTCCTTGAGGGCCAACTGACCCTGGTGCTGGGCCTGGGACAGGCGCCGGATACAGTTCTCGACGATGATGACCGCGCCGTCGACGATCAGGCCGAAATCCAGCGCCCCCAGACTCATCAAATTGGCGGATACGCCAGACCGCACCATACCGGTGATGGTGGCGAGCATCGAAAGCGGAATGACAGCTGCCGTGATCAAGGCGGCGCGCAGGTTGCCCAGCAACAGAAACAGCACCACGATCACCAGCAGTGCCCCTTCAAGCAGGTTCTTCTCCACCGTGGCAATCGCCTTGTCCACCAGGGCTGTGCGGTCGTATACCGCCTCCACCTTGACGCCGTCGGGCAGGGAGGGCTGAATGGCCTCCAGCTTTTCGGCCACCGCCTGTGCTACCGCCCGGGAATTTTCCCCCACCAGCATCATGGCGGTGCCCATCACCGTTTCCTTGCCGTCGCGGGTGGCGGCGCCGGTGCGCAGCTCCTTGCCAATGGCCACTTCAGCTACATCGGCTACCCGGACTGGCACACCATCCCGGTTGGCAATCACCACCTGTTCAATATCGCCAATGGTGGCCAGCTGCCCGGGCGAGCGCACCAACAGCTGTTGGCCGTTGCGTTCGATATAGCCGGCGCCGCGATTGGTGTTATTGGCCCGCAGGGTGCTGACCAGTTCATCCACCGTGATGCCGAACTCCAGCAACCGTTGGGGCGACGGCGTGACGTGGTACTGCTTGTCGTAGCCGCCAATGGTGTTGACCTCGATCACGCCGGGCACCTGGGCCAACTGGGGTTTGATGATCCAGTCCTGGATCTCACGCAGTGCCGTAGCGTCCAGCGGACTGCCATCCGCTTGAGTGGCACCGGGCAGGGCTTCTACGGTGTACATGAAGATCTCGCCAAGACCGGTGGCGATGGGACCCATCTCCGGCTCCAGCCCGGGTGGCAGCGCGCTCTTGATGGCGCCCAAGCGCTCATTGATCAGGTTGCGGGCGAAATAGATGTCCGTGCCTTCCTCGAACACCACCGTGACCTGGGACAGGCCGTAGCGGGACAGGGACCGGGTATAGGACAGGTTGGGCAGGCCGTACAAGGCCGTTTCCACCGGGAAGGTGATGCGTTGCTCTGCCTCCAGGGGCGAATAGCCCGGTGCCTCGGTGTTGATCTGTACCTGGACATTGGTGATATCCGGCACCGCGTCGATGGGCAGGCGCTGAAAACTCCACACGCCCACGCCGACCAGCACCAGAATAAGGGATAACGTTAAAAACCGCCGCTCTACCGAGAAGCGTAAGATGGCGTTTATCATCAAAGCCTCCTGGGTTAGTGGTCGTGGGATGCGCCGGATTTTTCGATATCGGCCTTGATCAAATAACTGTTTTCCACCACATAGCGATCGCCTGCTTGCAGGCCGCCCAGCACCTCAGTCAGGTTGCCGTCGCTGCGGCCCAGCTCCAGTGGGCGGATCTCGTAGGTGTCATCCACCTGAATAAACACCACGGTCCAGTCCCGGAAGGATTGCAGGGCGCGGTTGTCAACCACCAAGGGGGCCTCCACCGTTTCCACCACGATATCCCCGGCCACCAGCAAACCGGGGGTCAGCAGTCCCTCGGCATTGTCGACTTCGACCCGGGCCAGGGTGTAGGGCGCGTTGCCGGGTGCCGGCAGCAGGTGGCGGATGGTGCCTTCCCGGTCAATGCCGTCAGCCTTCAGTCGGACTTTCTGGCCAATGGCAACCTCGGCCCGTTGGCCGGGGAAGACCTTGAATTCCGCCCACAGAGTGGTCAAATCGGCAATGGCGAATAGGGGTTGCTCCCCGGTCATTTCTCCGTTGCTGATCCGACGCTCAATGACGATCCCGTCGATGGGCGCTCGCAGTGCGTAGGTTTGCAGGCTTTCGTTGGACTCGACTTGAGCGAGCACGTCACCACGCTCGACCCGATCGCCCAGATTGACCTTCACCTGGCTGACCACGCCCGGGAAACGGGCGCGGATCCGGGCAATCTGCTGCGGTGCCGTGGTCAGGCTGCCGTAGGTGGTGAGGCTGCGCTCGATGGCACTCGGCCCGGCTGCGGCCGTTGTGATACCCGCTTTTCGGGCGATAGCCGGGGCGATCCGGGTGCGACCTTCGTGGGATTCCCAGTGCCAGCGGTAGTTCTTGCCGTCCATGGCGAGGCTCACTTCTACGTCGAAGGAGTGGGGTTCGGTCACCACGCCATCCCCCAGCCAGTAGTCCCCCTGGTAGGCGAAGTCGAAGGTGTCCACTTGCCCACCCAGGCGGGTGAGCTGGACATTGAGGTCAATATCATCAGTAACGGCGCGGCCATCCCTGGTGACCCAGGCCCGGTATTCCGGTGGGACCCCCTGCTCGAAGATCTGCAGTTCGACGGTGGCGTCGTTCTGTTGCAGCAGTATGCCGCCGTGAGGCCCCCTGGCCTCTGCCTGCGATTCGTCGTGTTGTTCCTCGGCAGCTTGTAAGGGGCTGATGGCAAGGCAGGTGGCCACCAGAATCAGACAGAGTTGTTTTATCAGTTGCATGGTGTGAATCCTGAATTTGTGGGTTAGCGCGTCGGGGCGCCCGGAACAGTCGCGAGTGGCTGCGCCGTAAGTTGTTCGATCAACGCCTGGTTGAGCAGCGCCGTGGTGGCGGCGTCGACCAGTGCCTCCCGTGCTGAGAGCAGCTCCCGCTGTGCGGCGGTCCACTCCACATAGCTGTAGCGGCCGTTTTCATAGGCTTCGCGGGTCTGAGTGAGTGCCTCGGTCAGGTCGGGAAGCATTTGGCTGCGAATCTGCTCAACAGTCTCGATGCTTTGTTGCCGCAAGTGGTAGGCGTCGAACAGGCGCGAATGGAGGCGCAGCAGGGTATCCTCCCGGCGGAATCGGACCTCATCCCGCGCCGCCAGGGCGGCCTGCACCTCGCCGCGATTGCGCCGTCCGGAAAAGAGCGGTACCGAGAGCCCAGCGGTCAAGGCCGTATCATCCGTCTCTTCGAAGCGCCGGATGCCGACCTGCCAACGGATGTCGCTCTCGGACTGGCTGCGCGCCAGCTGAATTTCCGCTTCGCGGATACGCTGTTCGCTGGCGTAGATTTGAATGGCCGGGCTGTCGCTGACCCGCTGGTACAGAGCAACGAAGTTGTCGGAGGAACCGAACTGGAACAGGTCGCCTTCCAGCATTTGAAAGTCCGGGCTGGTATCACCCCACAGGGAAGCCAGAGCCATTTTCCGGCTCTCGTAGGCGGCTCGCAGATGGGACTGCTCAATACGACTCTGGGTGAGCGCGGCCCTGGCGCGCAGGACTTCGGCCTGGGGCGCCGCGCCGCGGTCGGCGCGACGGGTGACGATCTCGTGGGTGGCCTCGGCCAGCGCCACGGCTTCAGCGGCGAGTTGGAGTTTTTCCTGCAGGGCCAGGGTGGCGACAAAGCGCTGGGTCACCTGTCCGAGCACATCCAGGGTCTCGGCCCGGCGCTCGGCCTCGACGCGCCCGTATCGTGAGTCAACCACGCTGACGCGGGCCTGACGCTTGCCGCCAAGTTCGAGAACCGATGACAGGGATAGGGTGTACTCTGCCCCGTCAACTCCTCGCAGATTGTCGCTGCCGAGGAAGTTTTCCACTTCCAGGCCGGCCTCCAGGGCAGGATTTTGATCTGCCGTAATGCGGCGGCCATCAAGGCCCTGAAGGCGAAAATCGAAGACCTGGAGGCCGGGGTTTTGCGCCATGGTCCGCGAGAGGGCCTCGGACAGAGTGAGCGGTTTCTCCCCGGCGTGTGCCAGGGCAGCACCGAATGCCAGCGCTAGAAGGGAAAAGGCATGGATAATAGAGTGGGACGGCATTGCGCGCCGCCCAGTTTTCATGGGCATTCTGAAAAGCATGAGGCTGCTCCTACGAAAGTCTAAATGACAGTTGTTCCCCGGGTGGGGAAGGTATTCGCAGGGTCAGGAAACGGGAGGGCGGAAAAGGGAGGATTGAACCCCGGTGGTGAAGTTGGCTTGGTAGTCGGACTGTACTATTCCCGCAGCCAAGCCGGAAATGTCTGTGAGGGTTCCCAGCAACACCATGTGAAAGCAGCTGTGGCTGTGATGGCCATGGTCCGCTGAATGACTGGGGCTGTCGGGAGACGACTTGGTTGCCTGATTTTCGCTGGAAAAATCCGCTGATTCGTGTGAATGCTCATCATAATGTGGCATTGCGGGGTTGTGCGGTTGTGCTTCATAGGCAATAGATGCCACTGACTGCAAAGCAATCAACAGCGTCATTGCGACTATGAAACAGCGTTTAATCATGCAAGTGGTCCCGGAATTTGATCGTGAGCCTAGCAGAAAGGCAACCACATAGAAAGGACTGGACTCCCATGGCGTTACGTGTGTCCGTAGTGCGCTGCCCTGAGTGGCGGGCGATTGCACCGACCAACCGCAGTTCGTCTATGTGGCTGCCGCCGGGGGCAGCCGGGCCGGGATCAATATGGCCGGCGGCGACGCTATGCTCGATCTTCGCGCCATGCCGGCGGTCATGGCGATGCGGGCCAATATGACCGTGCAGAAATTGGCTGAAGAGCTGTTTCCCTACCGGACCACAGTGGAAGGGCTCAAGCACTGCGCCCAGACTTTTACCAAGGACGTGACTCAATTGTCCTGTTGTGCCGGGTAAGGCTGCGTTCCCGGCTCAGTCGGAATGCCTGATCAGGTGCGGCAGCCAGCGCAGATACGCGACCATACCGAACAACTCGACCAGGGATTGGAAAACAATGACAACGACAGCGGCCCGCCAGGGTTCCGGCAGTGACAGGGCCAGTGGCAGCATAACGAAGGAGTTTCGGGTGCCAAAGCTGAAGGTGAGGGTGCAGCTGGTAGTGGGTGTGAACCCGAATAGTTCGCTGAGCCCCTTGCCGATAATGGCGGCGGCAACCAGGTAAAGTACAAAGACTAGGAGCGCGGACCACAGCAGGGCGCCATTGTCGATCACCAGGCTGACCTGGGAGCCGGCAATCAGAAACACCACCAGCGCCAGCAATGGCACGGGCAGACACCCAAGCCAGTCCACCAGTGTTTGCGCTCGCTGGTGCTTTTCCGTCAGCCGTTCGGTTAACCAGGCCAGGATCAGCGGAGTGACAATCAGTCCGAAGAAGGCTGGCAACAAGTGGCTGCCAACCGCCAGTTCAATGGCGATATTGCCCATGAAGAGCCAGATGTAAACGGGCAGCAAAATGAGCTGGACAATCAGGAGGATCGGCGCGGCCGCGATGGCCCGGGCACCGTCCCCGCCACCGAGATGGGTAAAACTGATAAACCAGTCCGTACAGGGTACCAGCAGTACCAGCAGCACGCTGAGACGAATAGCGGGATCATCCGGTAACAGCCACAATAGAAGACCAACGACCACTGGTATCAGAATAAAATTGCCCGTCAGCAAAGCGGCCAGAAAGCGGCGATCACGAAATGCCGACCTGAGATGTATCAGTGGTACCTGAGTGAAAGTGGTGTACAGGAGAACGCCCAGTGCGGGCCAAAGCAGCGCTTCCCAATGACGGGTCTGCTCTGATGACATCCAGCCGATGGTCATGCCGGCCAGGATGGCTAGGAGATAAAGCCAGACTTGATATCGCTCCAATTGTTCGCGCATTTAAGGCTGTTCCCGCTGTTTTTTCGAGGGCACGATAGTATCATTGGGGCGCAATGAACTCCCGACACTTGCCCTGAGCATTTCGGCAGGCTTCGAGGGGGACTGAAATCTCTTTAGGTTGGGTCGGGAGAGATACGGTAAAATGGTTAGCGTCAGCGTTATACCTTTTTTCTGACAGTAGCGGGGATGGGCGTCTCCACAGGGTTGGTGGCTTTTTACCCGGTTTGGCTGGTTCTGACCCTGTTGAGAGGAGCTGCCAGTAAAAAATGAAATTATTTTTAAGGAATTTCTGAGCATGGTATTTATCATGGTGTTACCGATTATCAGTATAATAAGCCGTTGAAAATAAAAGACAAAAATGGCTTATTGATAATAGAGTGGGAATAAGCGGCCGGGAGCTGTTTGACGGTGACGACAGCTGCTGAGGATGAGTTCTGGATGACCCGGGCACTGGCCCTGGCCAGCCAGGCGGATGCTGCCGGTGAGGTGCCGGTAGGAGCCGTGGTTGTGCTTGACGGCAAGGAAGTGGGTGCGGGCTTCAATGCACCGATTTCCGGCTGTGACCCCACGGCCCATGCGGAAATCCGGGCGTTACGGGATGCGGCGGCCCGGGTGGGCAATTATCGATTGGCCGGTGCCACCTTGTACGTCACCCTGGAGCCCTGCACCATGTGTGTCGGTGCGATCGTTCACAGCCGTGTTAGCCGGTTGGTATTTGGTGCCCTTGAGCCCAAGGCCGGAGCGGTGGAATCCGCCAGACGAACCCTGGAAGAGCCGCACCTGAACTGGCGGGTAGAGGTTTCCGCTGGGGTGTTGGCAGAGCAATGCGGCCAGGTGATATCTGAATTTTTCAGCCGGCGTCGCCGTGAAATCCGGCAACGTCGCAAACAACACTCAGGGAAGGGGAGCAAAACTCCATGAAAGTACTGGTAACGGGTGGTGCCGGGTACATTGGCAGTCATGTTGTGCGTCAGTTGGCGGCCGCGGGCCACGACATTGTCGTGTTCGACAATCTGTCCACCGGCTATCGCTGGGCCGTGACCGCCGGCGAGTTGGTGGTGGGTGATCTCGCCGATGAGCAGGCGCTTGAAGCGGTGTTCTCCGAGCACAGATTTGAGGCGGTGCTGCATTTTGCCGCCAATATTGTGGTGCCGGAATCGGTTGCCAATCCGCTCAAGTATTACAGCAATAACACCCGTAACACCCTGAATCTTCTGAAGGCGGTTGAACGCCATCAGGTTCCCTACATGGTGTTCTCCTCCACCGCGGCGGTTTACGGAATGCCCGAGCAAACCGTACTGACGGAAGACCTGCCGCTGGCTCCCATCAACCCCTACGGCGCCTCGAAAATGATGAGCGAGCGCATGATAATGGACCTCGCCGCCGCCAGCAGTCTGAATTACGTCATCCTGCGCTATTTCAATGTGGCCGGCGCCAATTCGGACGGCTTGTTGGGGCAGGCAACGCCGGAGGCAACGCACCTGATCAAGGTAGCCTGCGAGTGCGTGACCGGGCAGCGAGACGGCATGAGTGTGTTTGGCACCGACTACGAGACTCGTGACGGTACCTGTATCCGTGACTACATCCACGTGGAAGATCTGGCCAAGGCCCATGTTATGGCGCTGGATTATATGGCCAAAGGTGGCGAGTCCCAGGTACTCAATTGCGGTTATGGCCGTGGTTTCACCGTGCGTGAAGTGATCGATGTGGTGAAAGCCGAGTCCGGCGTTGATTTCCCGGTACAGGAAACCGAACGCCGAGCCGGCGACCCGGCCGCGCTGATGGCCGATAATACACGGATCAAGAGCGTGCTGGGCTGGCAGCCGGATTACGACGATCTGAATACCATTGTGCGGACCGCGCTGGCCTGGGAAAAGATCTGGCAGCAAAAGAAAGCAGGCCACTGACAGTTTTCATTCTAAATTTTCAGGAAGAGTTGCATGAAGATTACGATTTTCGGAACCGGTTATGTCGGCCTTGTGACCGGCGCCTGTCTGGCGGATGTCGGGCACCACGTGCTGTGCATGGATGTGGACCAGGGCAAGATCGAAAAACTGAAGAACGGCCAGATTCCTATTTACGAGCCAGGCCTGGACAACATCGTCAAGCACACCGTTGAGGCAGGTCGCCTGGCATTTACCACGGACACCGAGGAAGCGGTCAAGCACGGTACCCTTCAGTTTATCGCCGTTGGCACGCCACCGGATGAAGATGGTTCTGCGGACCTTCAGTATGTTCTGGCAGTGGCGAAATCCATTGGGCAGCACATGGAGGATTACAAGGTGGTGGTGGACAAGTCCACCGTACCGGTCGGGACTGGCGACAAAGTAAAGGCGGCGGTTCGTGCCCAGCTGGACAAGCGGGGGCTGGAACTGGATTTTGATGTGGTGTCCAATCCGGAATTCCTGAAAGAAGGCGCTGCCATCAACGATTTCATGAAGCCGGACCGGATTGTGGTTGGCACCGAGAGCGAAAAGGCGGCGGATTTGTTGCGGGAAGTGTACTACCCGTTCAACCGCAACCACGATCGCATGATCTTCATGGACATCCGTTCTGCTGAGCTGACCAAGTACGCGGCCAATGCCATGCTGGCCACCAAGATCAGCTTCATGAACGAAGTGGCAAACCTGGCGGAGCGGCTGGGTGCGGATATTGAAGAAGTTCGCCGGGGTATCGGTTCTGATCCGCGTATCGGTTACCACTTTATCTACCCGGGTTGCGGTTACGGCGGTTCCTGCTTCCCGAAAGATGTGCAGGCCCTGGCCCGCACCGCCCGCGACTGCGACTACGAGTCCAAGCTGCTGAACGCGGTGGAAGCAGTGAACTATGCCCAGAAGCATGTGCTGTTCGACAAGGTCTCGCACTACTTTCAGGGTGATCTGAAGGGCAAGACCGTGGCGCTCTGGGGTCTGGCGTTCAAGCCCAACACAGATGACATGCGCGAAGCATCTTCCCGCACCCTGATGGAAGATCTCTGGAAAGCCGGTGCGAAGGTGCAGGCTTTCGATCCGGAAGCCATGGAGGAAACCCAGCGCATCTACGGGGATCACGAGGGACTGACTTTGTGCGGTACCAAGGAACAGGCGTTGAAGGGTGCTGACGTATTGGTGATCTGCACCGAGTGGAAAGAGTTCCGCTCACCGGACTTTGATGTGATTGCCTCAACCCTGAGTGAGCCGGTGGTGTTTGATGGTCGCAACCTGTACGAGCCGGAAATGCTGGATCGTCATGGCCTGATCTACTACGCCATTGGCCGCGGCCGTAACCAGTTCCATTCAGCGGTCTGACGGCCGGGGAGGGGTGTTGATGTTCCAGCTTCACGAGCGTTTGGCGGCAGATACCCACAAGCTGGGGGAAAGCCGTCTGTGTGATGTCTTGCTGATGAACGACAACACCTGGCCCTGGGTTATCCTGGTACCCCGCGTATCAGGCATTCGGGAAATCTATGAGTTGCCGAACGAGCAGCAGCAACGTCTGCTATTCGAGTCCTCTGCATTGAGTGAGGGGATGATGGAACTGTTCGGTGGCGACAAAATGAATGTGGCAGCGCTGGGCAATATGGTGCCCCAGTTGCACTTGCATCATATTGTCCGCTATCAGGGCGACCCGGCCTGGCCGGGCCCGGTGTGGGGCAAGCAGCCTCCTGTACCTTACACAGAAGAGCAGCTAGCCAGTGTGAAAGCAAAGCTGCAGCCGCTACTTGAGCAACTTGCCTAAGATTTAGTAGCTCAATCCAGACCCTGCTGCCACTGGGCCAGGGTCTGGGAACCCACCAGAATCATTCTCAGCTCGGTTTTCAATTTCTGCTTGAGTTCTTCTCGCTCTTTCGGGGTTGCATCCAGCGCCTCGGCGCCTTGATTGAAGACCAGTGTGACCATTGCTTCGGCGACAATCCTGGCTTCCGCCAGGGGTTTGTTCTGTTCGTCGGCAAACCGGCCAAGATCGTCGGCCAGCTCCGTTACGAAATGGTCGATTTCTGCTTTCACCGCCGTCCGGAAAGGCTTGGATACGCCGGTGCGCTCCCTCAGCATCAGGCGGAACAGGTTGGCGTTGTTACCCAGGTACTCCATGAAGGTGTCCACCGAAGTGGAAATCGCACTGCCGTCCCGGGCAATACGTTTACGGGCCTGGCGCATCAGCTGCCGCAGGGCCACGCCGCCTTCGTCCACCAGGGCCAGGCCAAGCTCGTCCAGCTCGGCGAAGTGCCGATAAAAGGATGTGGGGGCAATGCCGGCCTCCCGGGCGACTTCCCGCAAACTCAGGCTGCCAAAGCCCCGGTCTGCGCTCAGTTGGGCGAGGGCAGCGTCCATCAGTGCTCGACGGGTTTTCAGTTTCTGTTCCGCTCGGGTGGCCAACGTCTTACTCCATGGTCCGGTCAAACCATGCATTCTAGCCCCCGGTTTTTTGATAGTCATCCCGCTGCCGGATATCCGGTGTCAATTCTGTTTCCGGACGCCTGATTTTCAAAGCCATTGTGTTTATAATGGGCGGCTTTTCGGCTATAGCCGCCCAAATTCTTTGATTCAACGCGAACACATTCAGAACGAACGGGAACCGATATGCGCAGCCATTATTGCGGTGGGATTAACGAATCTCACATCGATCAGGAAGTCACACTCTGCGGATGGGTACACCGCCGCCGTGACCACGGTGGGGTCATCTTTCTGGATCTGCGAGATCGGGATGGCATGTCTCAGGTTGTGGTCGATCCGGACACCCCTGAAAGTTTTGCTCTGGCGGAGAAAGTCCGCAGCGAATTTGTTATCAAGGTGACCGGCCGCGTTCGTCGTCGCCCCGCGGGTACCGAGAACAACAACATGCCCACTGGCCAGGTCGAGCTGTTGGGCAAAGAGCTGGTCATTCTGAACGCAGCCGCCACCCCGCCGTTCCCGCTGGATGAGCACGTCGACGTGGGCGAGGATGTTCGCCTGCGGTACCGTTTCGTAGATCTGCGTCGCCCGGAGATGATCAACCGTCTGCGGTTCCGCTCCCGTGTGACCAGCTACATCCGTAACTTCCTGGACAGCCGCGGATTCATGGATGTGGAAACACCGATCCTGACCCGCGCCACCCCGGAAGGTGCCCGTGACTACCTGGTACCGAGCCGAACCCACGAGGGTTCCTTCTTCGCCCTGCCGCAGTCGCCGCAGCTGTTCAAACAGTTGCTGATGGTTTCCGGTGTCGATCGCTACTACCAGATTGCCAAGTGTTTCCGCGATGAGGATCTGCGTGCTGATCGTCAGCCCGAGTTTACCCAGGTGGACATCGAGGCTTCCTTCATCGACGAAGAAACCCTGATGGGCCTGAACGAGGAAATGATTCGTTCCCTGTTCAAGGATGTGCTGGATGTTGAGCTGCCGGAGTTTCCGCGCATGCCGTATTCTGAAGCCATGCAGCGTTACGGCAGCGACAAGCCGGACCTGCGTATTCCTCTGGAGCTTCAGGATGTGGGTGATCTGGTGGAAAGCGTGGACTTCAAGGTGTTCGCAGGTCCCGCCAAAGACCCCAAAGGCCGTGTTGCCGCCCTGCGCGTGCCCAAGGGTGCCGAGCTGACCCGTAAACAGATTGATGATTACACCAAGTTTGTTGGTATCTACGGTGCCAAGGGTCTGGCCTACATCAAGGTAAACGAACTGGCCAAGGGTGCCGAAGGCCTGCAGTCGCCAATCGTGAAGTTCCTGGGTGACGACGTTGCGCTGGCCATCATGGAACGCGTAGGTGCGGAAGACGGCGATATTGTCTTCTTCGGCGCCGATAAGGCTACCGTCGTGAATGAAGCCCTCGGCGCCCTGCGCATCAAGGTAGGTCACGACCTCAACATGCTTACCTGCGAGTGGGCACCAATGTGGGTTGTTGACTTCCCGATGTTCGAGGAACTGCCGGATGGCAATCTGACCGCTATCCACCACCCGTTCACGGCGCCGTCCTGCAGCCCGGAAGAGCTGGCAGCAGACCCGGCGAACGCCTTGTCCCGCGCCTATGACATGGTGCTCAATGGTACCGAGCTGGGCGGTGGTTCTATCCGTATCCACGATGAGAAAATGCAGGAAGCGGTGTTCCGTATCCTGGGTATCGGAGAGGAAGAGGCTCGTGCCAAGTTTGGCTTCCTGCTGGATGCCCTGAAATTTGGTTGCCCGCCTCACGGTGGTCTGGCCTTTGGTCTGGATCGTCTGGTGATGCTGATGACCGGTTCTTCGTCAATCCGCGACGTCATCGCTTTCCCGAAAACCCAGAGCGCCACCTGTCTGATGACTCAGGCGCCGGGCGAGGTGGACGAGAAGCAGCTGAAGGAGCTGCATATTCGTCTGCGCCGTTCTGCTAAAGCCATTGAAGGCAACAAGGCAGAAGATAAAGAGTAAAGGCACGATGCCGGAGGTGGTACCCCATCTCCGGCACGGCCAGACTCTCTCACTTCTGAGGGCAGGCGGATGGCAATCATCCTGGGGGTAGACCCCGGCTCCCGCATCACCGGTTACGGTCTTATTCGTTCAGAAGGCCGGCTTCTTGAGTACCTCGACAGTGGCTGCATCCGAGTAGGTGAAAAGCCAATGGCGGAGAGGCTGCAGACCATTTTTCACAGTCTCGCCGTGCTGATTGGTGAGTATCGCCCGGAGGAGTTCGCTATTGAGCAGGTGTTCATGGCGCGGAATCCGGACTCGGCCCTGAAGCTCGGTCAGGCAAGGGGAGCTGCAATCGTCAGTGCTGCCAACAGTGGCCTGGCGGTCCATGAGTATTCTGCCCGGCAGGTGAAGCAGGCGGTGGTGGGTACTGGTGGAGCGGATAAATCCCAGGTGCAGCACATGGTGCAGGCGCTTCTGGGACTGTCCCGAAAACCACAGGCGGATGCCGCCGATGCCCTGGCCATAGCCCTGTGCCATGCCCATATGAACCAGAGTGTATTACGTATGGCCAGGACCGGAGGTAAGGTCAGAAGCGGCCGCGTACGCCAACCATAAGCGGCGGTTTGCCGCGACAGGAGAGCCGGTTTGATTGGTCGAATCCGAGGAATGCTGATTGAAAAGTCTCCCGGGCAGGCGCTGGTGGAATGTTCCGGCCTGGGTTACGAAATTGACATTCCCTACACCACGTTTTTTCATCTGCCCGAGACCGGGCAGGAAGTAACCCTTCATACCCATTTCGCCGTTCGTGAAGACGCCCAGAGCCTTTATGGTTTTGCCTCCCGTCTGGATCGAAATCTGTTCCGGCTGCTGATCAAGGTTAACGGTGTTGGCCCCAAACTTGCCGTGGGCATTCTGTCGGGCCTGGATGCTCAGCAATTCATCCGCTGTGTCGAGGCTCGGGACGCGAATTCGCTGGTGAAACTGCCCGGTGTCGGCAAAAAAACGGCCGAGAGGCTGTTGATTGAAATGGCCGACAGGATAGGGCAGCTGGAAGGGCAGTTCGTCCCGTCTCAGCCCGATGTGCCGACTGGAGCCGGGGCGGCTATGGCGAGTCAGGCTGGACCTGACCCACGTGAGGAGGCGGAGGCCGCATTGATTGCGCTTGGCTACAAGCCCCAGGAGGCGGCCAAGGCGATCAGCAAGGTGGCCGGCCCGGATATGAACAGCGAAACGCTGATACGTCTGGCCCTGAAGAATATGATTCCCGCCGGGTAACAACCCGGCGTTTTTGTGTCGGCTATGGCCACAGAACCATGACACCAATGTGTATAGAGCGTAACGTGACTCACAAGCGCCCCTTTGTACAATTGGTGCAACCTGACTTACAGGGTGAGCCAGCGGGCATGTTGTTTATTCCCAGCAAGCGGATAATGCCATGATTGAATCGGACCGATTGATATCGGCCAAGGCCGGAGAATATGAGGAAGTGCATGATCGGGCCATCCGTCCGACGTTGCTTTCCGAGTATGTGGGCCAGCCTACGGTACGCGAACAGATGGAGATTTTTATCTCCGCTGCCCGGGGGCGCCAGGAAGCGCTGGATCATGTGCTGATTTTCGGCCCTCCCGGGCTTGGTAAAACCACTCTGGCCAACATCATTGCCAATGAGATGGGTGTCTCGATCAAGACGACGTCCGGCCCGGTACTGGAAAAGGCCGGAGACCTGGCTGCCATGCTCACCAACCTCGAGGAAGGTGACGTCCTGTTTATCGACGAGATCCATCGCCTGAGTGCGGCGGTGGAGGAAGTGCTCTATCCGGCCATGGAAGACTATCAGCTGGATATCATGATTGGTGAAGGGCCGGCTGCACGGTCTATCAAGCTGGATCTGCCGCCGTTTACGCTGGTTGGGGCAACCACTCGTGCTGGTCTGCTGACGTCGCCACTGAGAGACCGGTTCGGCATTGTCCAGCGCCTGGAGTTCTACAATCACCAGGACCTCACCCATATTATTACCCGTTCGGCCCGGCTGTCGTCGGTGGAAATCGACGAGGCTGGGGCGTTCGAGATTGCCCGCCGGTCCCGGGGAACCCCGAGGATTGCCAACCGGCTGCTGCGCCGGGTCAGGGATTTTGCCGAAGTGCGCTCCAATGGCCATATCACGGCGGATATTGCCGACCAGGCACTGAACATGCTGAAGGTGGACAGCCAGGGCTTCGACCACATGGACCGTCGCCTGTTGCTGGCCATGATCGAGAAATTTGATGGTGGCCCGGTGGGTGTGGAGAGTCTGGCGGCCGCAATCAGTGAGGAGCGGGGTACCATTGAGGACGTACTGGAGCCGTTCCTGATTCAGCAGGGGTACATGGTGCGTACACCGAGAGGGCGTATGGTAACGTCGAATGCCTACCAGCATTTCGGAGTGGTGCCGCCCAGATCCGGCCGGGAGGACGACCTGTTTGAGTGATCCCTCTGCCAGCTTTGAATTGCCGGTTCGGGTCTACATAGAAGATACAGATGCCGGTGGCATTGTTTTTCATGCCAAATACCTGCACTACATGGAGCGTGCCAGAACGGAGTGGGTCCGTAGCCAGGGTGTCGGGCTTCGTGCGGGGCTGGAGCACAACATCAGCTACGTGGTGCAAAAGATGAATCTGCACTTCCGGATGCCCGCGAAGCTGGATGATCAGTTGCTGGTTACGGCTGAGCTGAAAGCGGCATCTCGGGTCTGGATGGGCTTTCGGCAATGCGTGTATCGGGCGGATGATCGGCAGTTGCTGTGTGATGCAGACGTCCGTGTGGCCTGTGTTGCACTGGATACCGGTAAACCCCGGCGTCTTCCGGAAAATATGCAGGAAATTCTTAAGAATTTCGTATAATTTGTTGAAAGATTTACAAAACTACTTGGGAGTGAACAGTGGAAACGGAACTGTCAGTCTGGCATCTGATTGCGAATGCAGGGATTTTGGTGCAGTTGGTCATGCTCTTGCTGATGCTGGCATCGGTCGTCTCCTGGGCACTGATTTTCCAGCGCCTGCAGGTCTTCCGGAAAGCCCGTCAGGCTCAACTGGAATTTGAGGACCGGTTCTGGTCCGGAATGGATCTGGGCCAGCTCTACAAAGAAGTGAGTGCGGAGCCAACGCCGTTTTCTGGTATGGAGTCTGTTTTCCGGGCAGGGTTCAAAGAGTTCTCCCGCCTTCGTCAGCAGAGCCGAGATGCCGACGCCGTGATGGAAGGTACCCAAAGAGCCATGCGCGTGGCTTTTTCCCGGGAGCAGGAGCGCCTGGAAACCCATCTGCCGTTCCTGGCGACGGTCGGTTCCACCAGTCCCTACGTTGGCCTGTTCGGTACCGTGTGGGGCATCATGAACTCCTTCCGCGGGCTGGCCCAGGTGCAGCAAGCCACGCTGGCCACGGTGGCGCCGGGTATCTCTGAGGCGTTGATTGCCACGGCGATGGGCCTGTTCGCGGCCATCCCTGCGGTCATTGCCTATAACCGGTTCTCGGCCATGTCAGACGCCTTGCTGAAGAACTATGAAACCTTTGCGGAAGAGTTTTCCAGCATTCTGCATCGCCGGGTCCACAACAGCGATCAGGCCGCAGCATAAGTTGCCATCTGGCGGTAACAGGAGTATAGCGAGATGAAAGGTATGGGAATGATGCCTCAGCAACGGCGCAAGCCGATGTCTGAGATCAACGTAGTCCCCTACATCGATGTGATGCTGGTGCTTCTGGTGATCTTCATGGTGACGGCACCGATGCTCACCCAGGGCGTGAAGGTGGATCTGCCGGAGACAACCTCCGATCCGATTCAGCAGGACAAAGACGTGGAATCCATCACCGTATCTGTGGATAGCAATGGGGCCTACTACCTGGAAGTGGGTGACGACGCCAGCGAGCCGATGGCGCTGGACGAGGTGCGCAACCAGGTGGCAAAGATTCTGTCCCAACGGAGCAACGGTGAAGTGCTCGTCCGGGGCGATGAGTACGTGGACTACGGTGTGGTGGTGCGCCTGATGGCTGAGCTTCAGGCTGCCGGGGCCACCGGGATTGGCCTGATTACCGACGCGCCCAATGATAATCAGTAATTGGAAGATGGTGACATTTTGAAGGGCCACAAGCGGGACATCGTCAGTACCGGAAAAGCACCTCTGAAATCACCGGTGGCGGTCTCGGTAGGGCTGCACCTGCTGGTGTTCGGTATTGCTCTGGCCGGGTGGTCGTGGAATACGCCACCAGAACCGGAGCCCAGAAGTATTTCGGCCCGGCTGATCAGTCCTGAACCAAGGCCGACACCGGTGGTGGAAGAGCAGGACGAGGCGGATAAAGAGCAGGAGCGCAAGCAGGCACAGGCGCGCGAGCGGGAAGAAGCCGAACGCCAGCGCCAGGCTGAAGAAAAAGCCCGGCAGGAGGCGGAACGGAAGGCTCAGGAAGAAGCTCGCAGGCGCGAAGAAGAGCGTCGTCAGCAAGAGGCGCAGGCAAAGGAGCTGGCAGAGAAGCAAGCCAGAGAGCGTGAAGCGGCGCGCCAGAAAGCGGAAGCCGAAGCCAAAGAGCGGGAGCGGCAGAAAGCTGAGGAAGAGCGCAAGCGGCAAGAAGAAGCTAAGCGCCGTGCCGAGGAAGAAAAGCGCCGCCAGGAAGAACAGCGAAAGAAAGAAGAGGCTGAACGACAGCGCCGCGAAGAGGAAGCTCGCAAAGAGGCGGAGCGGAAACGTCTTGAGGCTGAGAGGCGCCTGCGTGAACAGCAGCTGGAAGCACTGGCGGATCAGGCCAGACAGGAGCGTGAAGCGGAAGCCCGCCGCCAGCAGGAAGCCGCGGCAGCACGTGCCAGAGAAGCACAGATGCTGAGCGAGAGTGAGAAATACCAGGCGTTGATTCGCGAGCGGTTAAGCCAGGCGTGGTATCCGCCGTCCTCAGCGACTGAAAACATGACGGCGAGGTTGCAGATCACACTGTTGCCCACCGGTGAACTGGCCAGTGTGAAGTTGGTCGGTAGCAGTGGCAACACTGCGTTTGATAACTCGGCCCTGAGTGCGGTCCGATCATTGAACCGCTATCCCATTCCGGATAATCGTGACACGTTTGAGCGTTATTTCCGCCAGTTCACGATTGAATTCAACCCGCAAAGACTGCGGTGAGGTTGATAATGTTTATGAAAAGCAGATTCCGTTGCTCTGGTAGCTTTCTGAAGACACCGATTATTGCCTGCCTGGTGCTGTTTTTGGCGGCATCCCTGAGCGCCCGGGCGGAACTGTTGATCCGCATCACCGAAGGTGCGGGGTCGGCCATTCCGATTGCCGTCGTACCGTTCGCTGAGAGTGGCAGTATGCCCGCCGGGGACAAGGTGGGCAGTATCGTGCAGGCAGATCTGACCATGAGTGGTGAGTTTCGTCCGCTAGAACCATCAAAAATGCTGAGCCTTCCCTCTGAGCGCTCCGAGGTGTATTTCCGGGACTGGCGCATGCTGGGGCAGCGCTATGTGCTGGTGGGGCAGCTGACCCGCAATGGTGATCGGATTCAGGCCCGCTACGAGTTGTTTGATGTTAACCAGGAGAAGCGGATTCTTGGTGAAACGGCGGCAGTTCCTGCCTCTAACCTGCGATCGCTGGGCCACCACATCAGTGACCGGGTGTATGAGGCTATTACCGGAGCTCCCGGTGTATTCTCCACCAAGCTGGCCTACATCACCGTGTCTGGTGAGGGCGAGCAGACCCGTTACCGACTTCAGGTCAGCGATGTGGATGGTAAGCGCTCCAAAGTCCGGCTGGAAAGCCGGGAGCCCATTCTGTCACCGGCGTGGTCGCCGGATGGAAAGAAACTGGCCTATGTTTCCTTCGAGACTGGCAAGCCGGTGATTTTTGTCCACGAACTGGCTACCGGTGAGCGCCAGAAGGTCGCAGACTTCCCGGGGCTGAACTCGGCACCGGCCTGGTCGGCCGATGGCCGTTCGCTGTTGATGACGCTTTCCCGTGACGGTAACGCCGAGATTTACCGAATGGACCTTGCCAGCCGCAATCTGACGCGTTTGACAGACCATTGGGCGATTGATACCGAAGCCGCATGGGACCATGCCGACCGGGGTATCTACTTTACCTCTGATCGCTCCGGTGGTCCGCAGCTCTATCACATGGAACGCCCGGGGGCTGAGCCGCGTCGAATTACCTTTGGCAGTCGCTACAACGCAAGGCCGCGACCGAGCCCCACGGGTGACTATGTCTATTACGTTCATCAGCGCGACAGTGCCTTCCATATTGCCAGAACGAACCTGGAGACCGGCGAAGAGACGGTTATTACCCGCACCGGCTCCGATGAATCACCCAGTGTGGCTCCCAATGGCAGGTTGCTGATCTACGCAACCCGTCAGAACGGGGAAGGCGTACTGACCGTGGTATCCGCAGACGGAGGTGCGGCGTATAGCCTGCCGGCCTCCGAGGGCGAAGTGCGGGAGCCGGCCTGGGGGCCGGTTACCCGCTGAAAATGTACTGAACTGAATTAATTCAACGAAGACCTGAAAAGAGGAAATAACGTGATGAAGATGTCTTTCTCTACAAAAGCGTTTGCCATGCTCCTGTCCGCCGGCCTGGTTGCTGGTTGTAGCTCCACCGGTGAGAACATGGAAGAGGGTGCTTACGGTTCTGACGTGGCCGCGATTGATCAGGATGGCGGTTCTACCGTTTACGGTGGTGCGGATGGCTCCGGCGTTTCCGCCTCCGAGCTGACTGATGACGAGCGCCGGGCCGCTCAGGAGCAAGCCGAGCAGGAAGCCCTGCGTGACATCACCACCTTCTACTTCGATTTCGATACGTCCGAAATCAAGCCGGACGCCCGTGATGTATTGGTTGCCCACGCTCGCTACCTGGCTAATAACCCGCGTCAGCAAGTACGCCTGGAAGGTCACGCCGATGAACGTGGTACCAAGGAATACAACCTGGCTCTGGGTGAGCGCCGCGCGAATGCCGTACAGCGCTTCCTGATCGTAAACGGCGCTTCCCGTGGCCAGATTGAAACCGTAAGCTATGGTGAAGAAAAGCCGGCCGTGCGTGGTTCCACTGAAAGTGCCTGGGCACAGAACCGTCGCGTAGAGCTGGTATTCCAGTAAAACCGACCTAGACGGACGTATCCATGAGAAAACACCTCATGGCGGCCGTGCTGATCCCGCTGGGCCTTGGCCTGGCGGGAGTCACCCATGCACAGTCGTCCACACCCGCATTCCAGAACAACAGCTCCGAGGCCCAGCGTAAGGCCGGCAACAACCAGGCCACGGCAGAGCTGTTCTACATGATTCAGCAACTGCAGCGCGAAGTGAGAGACCTGCGGGGCCAGGTTGAAGAACAGCAGCACCAGATCAGTCGCCTGCAACAGCAGGGCAGGGACCGCTATGTGGATCTGGATCAGCGGATACTGGAGCTGTCCAAGGCCGTCGAGTCCGGGGCCAGTGCTGCACAGCAGCCGACTGCAGCGGGAGCTTCAGCAGACAGTGGAAGACTGAAGCCTGCCCGGGTGTATCGCTCGCCGGAACCGGAAGAGCAGAAAACCTATAACGACATTATCGACCTTATCCGCAACAAGAAAGACTACGACACGGCGATAACCCGCCTGTACGAGTTTGTGGATACCTACCCCGAGGGCGACCTCACCGTTAATGCCTATTACTGGCTTGGTGAAGTCTATCTGGCGAAACCTCAGCTGGAGCAGGCCCGTCAGGCTTTTACCATTGTTGCGACGCGCTATAGTGATCATCGCAAGGCACCGGACGCTGTGTACAAGCTGGGGGTGACCCTGGATCGTCTGGGCGAAAAAGACGAAGCGCGGCGCCGGATGAGCTCGGTGGTTGAGCAGTACCCGAATTCAGGAGCGGCAGAGTTGGCGCAGAAGTATCTGGATTCCGCCCAGGGTTGATCGGTATCTGGTCAACTTGCACGGATCTTGAGCGGTGAGTGAAAAAAGTTGGTCGACCGTGAAAAAAAGGGGTTGATCACCAAAAAAATATCAGTAATATGTGCGCCTCGTTTGGGTCGTTAGCTCAGTTGGTAGAGCAGTTGGCTTTTAACCAATTGGTCGAAGGTTCGAATCCTTCACGACCCACCAAATTCAGAGCGCGAGGTTTTGGCCGCGTGTTCGCTGGATGAAAAGCCAGCACAGCCAGTTAGGGGTCGTTAGCTCAGTTGGTAGAGCAGTTGGCTTTTAACCAATTGGTCGAAGGTTCGAATCCTTCACGACCCACCAACAAGGCAAGCCGTCACTACGGGGTTTGCGGAAAAAAGAGCCGAAAGGCTCTTTTTTTTTGCCTGCAAGAACCCACCTATACCCACAGGACGGACGCTATCCTGCAAGATGGCATACCCACATTGCAGGATCATGAAACCAAAGGCAGAAGTGATATACTCCGGCCGTTAACGTCAATCAGAGAATAAGTGATGACTAAAGCGCAAGACCGCATTCTGGTTCAGGAACATCTCGCTCATCAGGCTGAGCCCAAGCCCCTGAGTGCCTCAGAGAAAGCTGATCTCGAGGCCAGGATCAAGGTGGCTCTGAAGGAGAAGGATGCCGTTCTGGTTGCGCATTATTACACCGATCCGGACATCCAGCGGCTGGCAGAAGAGACCGGTGGTTGTGTGGCGGATTCCCTGGAAATGGCGCGCTTCGGTAACCAGCACCCGGCATCCACCGTTGTCGTTGCCGGCGTTCGTTTTATGGGAGAGACGGCAAAGATTCTGAATCCGGAGAAAAAGGTTCTGATGCCGACTCTGGAGGCGACTTGCTCGCTTGATGTTGGTTGCCCGGCCGACGAGTTCTCCGAGTTCTGTGATCAGCACCCGGATCGCACCGTCGTGGTTTATGCCAACACCTCGGCTGCGGTGAAAGCCCGGGCCGATTGGGTGGTCACCTCCAGTTGCGCCCAGGCCATTGTTGAGCATCTGGACGCCAAAGGTGAAAAAATCCTGTGGGCGCCAGACAAACACCTGGGCGGCTATGTACAGAAAACCACAGGCGCAGACGTTCTGCTGTGGGACGGCTCCTGCATTGTGCACGAGGAATTCAAGTACCGTGGCCTGGAAGACCTCAAGGCTCTGTACCCGGATGCAGCAATCCTGGTGCACCCGGAGTCACCCGATGCGGTGGTACAGATGGCGGATGTGGTCGGTTCAACCTCGCAACTGATTCATGCGGTGCAAACGCTTCCGAACGAAGAGTTTATCGTTGCAACCGACAACGGCATTTTCTACAAGATGCAACAGCTGGCGCCCAACAAAACGTTGATTGAAGCGCCCACCGCGGGCAACGGCGCAACCTGCCGAAGCTGTGCCCATTGTCCCTGGATGGCCATGAACGGTCTGGAGAATCTGCTGCACGTGCTTGAGCATGGCGACCAGGAAGTGCATGTGGATGACGCGCTGCGAGAAGACGCGCTGCGCCCGCTGCGCCGCATGCTGGACTTTACCGCCAACATGAACCTCAAAGCTGCCGGCAACGCCTGAAGGTTCCGTGGTTATTCCTAACCGGCTTCGCGCGCCTGAAGCCGGTTGGTCAGCTCTCCAAGGCGCTCGCTGACCACCTGACGTTCGGCGGAGCCGGCCGGCAGTTTTTCCTGGGCCTGGCGCAATTGCCGCTGTGCTGATTTCAGATCGCCCATCAGTACGTCGTATTCCGCTCTCGCCCGGTGCACCCCGACAATATTCCGAGCCATACCTTCGGCTTCGGCCAGTCTCAACCATAGCTGCTCCTGGCTGGGCAGGCGGCGAGTCAGTTCCCTCAGGTAGTCGGCAGCGGCGGCCCCGTTACCATCGGCAATCTCTATGGCCGCCAGCGTGGAGGTTATTGGATAGTTGCCGGGATTGCGCGCCAGTGCCTCCTGCATAAGCGCTCTGGCGTCTTCATACCGTTTCTGGCTGATCAGTACCTCCGCCAGTGATACCTGGAACGTGATGCGCCCGGGGTTGGCTTTCAGTAATTCCCGCATTAACTGTTCGGCCTGTTCGTAGCGCTGGCTTTCCTGATAAGCCACCGCCAGGCCGTAGCGAATGGCATCGTTACGCTGGGCGTCTTCCCGGGCCAGGTAAGCCTCGAAGGTTTCTATCGCTGTTTCCGGTGATTCGCTGTAGTGCACCTGCAGGCGACTGCGCACCAGGTGGTATTCCTGGCCATCCTGCACCCGGGTATCAGGGTACTGCTCGGCCCGGTTTCGGGTGTCGGCAACCCGGTTCTGGGTCAGAGGATGAGTGGAAAGGTATTCCGGCAGGCGATTACCCTGCAGGCGGTTCTGGCGCATCATGATTTCGAACATCTCGGGCATGCCTCTCGGGTCCATGCCGGCACTGGCCAGGATGTCCATGCCAACCCGGTCGGCTTCCTGTTCGTGAGAGCGGCTGTAGGCCAGCATGTTCTGTACCGCCATGGCCTGGGTGCCGGCAATGGCGGCAATGCCAATGTCTGACTGGGTAACTGCAGATAGCACGATACCGGCGATCATGCCTGCCAGCGTCAGCGGAGCGCTGGTTTCCTGTTGCTGCATTCTGCGGGCAAAGTGGCGCTGGCTGAGGTGGGCCAGTTCGTGGGCCAGGACCGAGGCAAACTGTTGTTCGGTTGCCGCATTGAGGAAAAGGCCCCCATTCACGCCCACGACACCGCCGGGTACGGCGAAGGCGTTGATGGCCGGGCTGTCAATCAGAACCAGTTTCAGGTCGCGGTTGTCCAGCGGTGCAGATGGCACCAGGCGATAGATAATCGCGCTCAGGTAGTCATAAACCAGTGGGTCCTGCAGTTGCGGGGCGGAGCGGCGAATGGAGGCCATAACCTGTTGGCCAATATCGGCTTCCATCTGTCCGGAAATCAGGCCGCCGCTACCACCGATGCTTGGCAGGTCTGACGACTGCGCGCGTGTGGCCGGGCTGATGACCGCCATGGTGAGGGCCAGAAAAACGATCAGGGCCCAGGAGCAGCGGTGTTGGCCTTCTTGCTGGTACTTCATATGTCTGAGAGTGCCTCGAATTCATGTTGCCCGTTTGACAAGGCGGCAGCCGGCAAGTTCTCCGGAGTATTACCAACTCTTGTGATGCAATAGAGTAACACCAGCGGCATAATGCCTGCCTGGTTACTGTATGAAACGTAATGGTAAATGCTGATTATGGCTGACAGAACCCTGGATGCCAGCGGGCTGCGTTGTCCCATGCCGCTGCTGAAAACCAAGCTGGAACTCAATTCCATGACCCCCGGGGAGGAATTGGTGGTTGTTGCCACGGATACCGGCTCACTGAGGGACATACCTGCCTGGCTGGCATTGTCGGCCCATACGCTTGTCAGCCAATCGGAGAGTAATGGGGAATATCGTTTCGTGATAAAGTGCGGCGGTTAATTTCCGGAGTTATTCATGGTCAGAATTCTACGCGGTCTAGCCCACAAATATTTTTCAGACGAAGAAGCCGTCATCCTGTTTTTGCTGCTGGTGACTGGCACCGTCTTTATCATCTGGTTCGGGGCCATGCTGGCGCCGGCCATCGCTTCCCTGATTGTCGCGTTCATTCTACAGGGCCTGGTGTCGAAACTGAACCGGATGGGTGTGCCTGAGCTGATCGCCGTGATAGGTGTGTTTGTGGTGTTCCTGGGCGTGCTGGTGGGTTTTATCTTCGGCCTGTTGCCGTTGATCTGGACCCAGCTGAGTACCCTTGCCGGCGAAGCGCCCCGGATTATCCGGGAGCTCCAGTCCTATCTTGAGGTTTTGCCGGAACAGTACCCCCATCTGGTCTCAGTCGAATCTGTGAACACCATGTACCAGCAGATCTCGGCGGAAGTAGGGCACCTGACTCAATGGCTGGTGTCCTTCTCGCTGTCCAGCATTCCGGATCTTGTGGCCTTGCTGATCTACATGGTTCTGGTGCCTATCCTGGTGTTTTTTTTCCTGAAAGACCGCCGGGTTCTGGTGAACTCTTTCGCCCGCCTGCTGCCGCCGCAGCGGCCGATGATGGTTCGCATCTGGCACGAGGTTAACCTGCAGTGTGCCAACTATGTCCGTGGCAAGGCGGTGGAGATCCTGATAGTGGGTGGCGTCACCTATGTCGCCTTCAAGTTTCTCGGCATGCCCTATGCGGCATTGCTTTCCCTGTTGGTGGGGCTGAGCGTGGTGATTCCCTACATTGGCGCTGCGGTGGTCACCATTCCGGTGGCAGTGATCGGCCTGTTTGCGTTCGGCTGGGGCAGCCATTTTATCTGGGTCATGGTCATCTACGGCATTATTCAGGCGCTTGATGGCAATGTCCTGGTACCGATTCTGTTCTCGGAAGTGAACAACTTGCACCCGGTGGCGATTATTGTTGCCGTGTTGTTCTTTGGCGGAATCTGGGGCTTGTGGGGCGTGTTTTTTGCGATTCCACTGGCGACGATGTTGAAAGCGGTTTTCGCGGCCTGGCCGGTGAAGGAGTCGCCTCCGCCACCAGCCATTGCGGAATAGGGCGTTAAAGGGCCTTGACGGCTTCCAGCACATCGTCGGCGTGCCCTTTGACCTTGACGCCGCGCCATTCCCTGCGCAGCACGCCTTCCTTGTCGATCAGGAAGGTGCTGCGTTCAATGCCAAGGTGCTCCTTGCCATACAGCTTCTTGAGCTTGATAACGTCGAACAGCTTGCACAGGGACTCGTCCTTGTCGGAAATCAGGTGGAACGGAAACCCGTGTTTGGCCCGGAAGTTTTCATGGGCTTTCAGGCCATCCCGCGAGACGCCGAAAATCTCGGTGTCCTCGGCAACGAAGGCCTCCATTCTGTCCCGGAAGTCCTGGCCCTCGGTGGTGCAGCCCGGTGTATTGTCTTTCGGATAGAAATAAATAACGATGTTCCGGCCTTTCAGGTCGCTCAGGCGAACGGTCTGGTCGCCAGTGGCCTCAGCCTGAAATTCTGGCACGGGTTGATTCAATGCTACGGATGACATGACATCTCCTTTAATTCCCTTGTGTCAGTTCGAGCCCAACATTACCATATCGGTTTTATTCGGACGGAGCTTTTATGATTACGGGTAGCCTTGTCGCGCTGGTCACGCCCATGCATCCAAACGGTGATATTCATTGGGAGGATCTGGACAAGCTGGTGGACTTTCATATCGAAAACGGCACCCATGGCATTGTTGCTGTGGGCACCACTGGCGAATCCGCAACCCTGGATCCGGAGGAACATATCCGGACGATCGGGCACATCATAAAACGTGTAAACGGCCGGATTCCCGTTATTGCAGGTACCGGTGGTAACAGTACGCGCGAAGCCATCGAATTGACCACCGAAGCCCACAAACTCGGTGCCGATGCCTGTCTGCTTGTAGTGCCGTACTACAACAAGCCGACCCAGGAAGGCCTGTATCAGCACTTCAAGGCCATCGCGGAAGCGGTACCGGGCATGAACCAGATTCTCTACAACGTACCGGGCCGCACTGCCTGCGATATGCTGAATGAGACGGTCGTACGCCTGGCCGATATTCCCAATATCGTTGGTATCAAGGACGCGACCGGGAACATTCCCCGTGGCGCCGAGCTGATCGAAGCCCTGGGTGGCCGCCTTGCGGTGTATTCCGGTGACGACGCCACGGCGGCGGATCTGATGCTGGCGGGCGCGAAAGGTAATGTTTCGGTAACGGCCAACGTCGCTCCGAAAGCCATGGCCCAGCTCTGTGAAGTGGCCATTGCGGGCAACGAAGAGGAAACCCGCCGCTTGAATGAGCTTTTGATGCCGCTTAATCGCAAGCTGTTCCTGGAAGCCAACCCGATTCCGGTAAAATGGGCGCTGTACCGCATGGGCATGATTGGTGAGGGCATTCGTCTGCCACTGACGCCGCTCAGTGAAAAGTTCCACGGCGAGGTGGAAGACGCGCTCAAGGCCTCAGGTGTTCTCTGAGGCCACCGTTACCGTTAACCGGAGTAACCCGATGCAGGTTCCTGCAAGAGCCCGTAAGAAAACCGTTTTGTTCGTTCGACCTGTTTCGGCGCTGGTGCTTGCCAGTGCCCTGGCCGGTTGCAGCCTGATCGATGATCGTTCCGAAGGCTATGTCAACGCGCCGGAAGGCGAGCCGATTCAGGTGCCTGAAGGTCTCGACAGCTCTAGGCTGAGCGAGACCATGCCGATACGGGCTATCAACACCGCCGATTCCCGCAATCTTTACCCGTCGTCGATTCCCCGTCCGCCAGATATGACATCCGAGATTCTGGATGAAAACTATGTGATTGAAGAGTTGGACGGCCGCATCTGGTTGTTGGTCAATGAGGTGCCAGGACGACTCTGGCCTGTGGTCAGTGCCTGGATGAATGAAAGCGGCCTGGGCATTGCCCATGACAGCCCGCAACTGGGGATTCTCCAGAGTGAACTGGCGAACTTCAGCAAGCGCAGCCGAACGCTGCTGGGGCTCGCTGATAATCCGACCGCAACAGAACCCAAAGTGGTGATGCAGGCCCGCCTGGCCCCTGGCATCCGTCGTAAAACCACCGAAATCCGCGTGCGTATTCTGGAGCTGGCGCAAGCCCCGGAAGAACTCATGCCCTGGGACAGTGACACCGGTGCCGATGCAACCTCCGAGCAACACCAGCGGGCGCTGCTGACGGAGCTGGGGGATTTCCTCAAACAGCGTGAGGACAACAAATCCTTCTCGCGGGCGGCCTCGGGCATGGTCTCCAAGCCATTGGTACGCTTGCAGTCTGAACAGGAAGAAGCGGTTGCCATTCGGGTAGAGCTGGACTTCGGCCGTACCTGGGCAGAGGTCAATCGTTCCCTGGAGGAAATGGGGCTGCCGGTACTGGATCTGAACCGGAGCGAAGGCTGGTTGCAGGTGGATTTCCGCACGGAAGACGAACGCAGCCCGGGCTGGTTCTCGTGGTTCAGCGATGCCGAAAAGCCGGTTCACACCCACACAGTTCGAATTCAGCAGAGCGCGGACGCTATGAGCGTTACCGCCGAGCAGCAGGACAGCTACGAGGGTGAACGCAGTTCAGCAGATCTGCTCACCCAACTCTTTGAACATCTGTATTGATTAACGGGGTGGCCGAGGCCACCGGCCGTTTGGAGAAAGTAATGGAAAAGCGCGAAGAGCTTTATGCCGGCAAGGCAAAATCGGTTTACCGCACGGACGACCCCGAACGGTTTGTTCTGGTGTTCCGCGACGATACCTCTGCTTTTGACGGAGAGAAAAAAGAACAGCTGAACCGCAAGGGCATGGTGAACAACAAGTTCAATGCCTTCATCATGGAAAAGCTGGAAGCGGCCGGCGTACCTACCCACTTCGAAGGGCTGCTGTCGGATACCGAGTCCCTGGTCAAGAAGCTCGAGATGATCCCGGTTGAGTGTGTGGTGCGCAACGTGTCTGCGGGCAGTCTGTGCCGTCGCCTTGGCGTGGAAGAGGGCCAGGAGCTGAACCCGCCCACCTTTGAGCTCTTTCTGAAAAACGACGCGCTGCACGATCCGATGGTGAACGAATCCCTGGCCGTCAGCTTCGGCTGGGCCAAGGCCGATGAGCTGGCTCGGATGAAAGAGCTGACCTATAAGGTCAACGACGTACTGAAAAAACTGTTTGACGACGCCGGCATGCTGCTGGTGGACTATAAGCTGGAATTCGGCCGCAGTGGTGGCCAGATCGTTCTGGGTGACGAATTCAGCCCCGATGGCTGCCGCATCTGGGACAAGGAAACCCGCAAGAAGATGGACAAGGATCGCTTCCGCCAGGGCCTTGGCGAAGTGATCGAAACCTATGAAGAGGTCGGTCGTCGTCTCGGCATAAAGTTTGACTGACCGGGCAATACAACCACAAAAACGGGTGCGTTATGCGTAAACTGATGATTGTTGTAGGTGGCTCACTGGCCCTGGCCGCGCCACTGGCCAATGCTGATGTATTGGGCGTTGGCGCCAACGTTAGCTACTGGGATTCCGACTTCTCCGGCGAAGTGGTCAACAAGGACTCGGCCGTTGATATTGAAAAGGATCTCAACCTCGACAGCGACAGCAACGCGAACTTCACAGCGTTTTTCGAACATCCGATCCCGGTGCTGCCAAACGTGCGGTTGAATTACACCAGTATTTCCCAGAGTGGGCGTGGTGAGATTGGGCCGGAAGAATTCGACGGTATTGTTAACACGGATGTTAAATCTGATCTCGATATTGATCAGTTCGATGTCACCCTGTACTACGAAGTGCTTGATAACTGGGTGAATCTCGACCTGGGCCTGACTGCCCGTAATTTTGACGGGGAGCTCGTTGTTAGGGACCAAGCCAACATAGCCAACATCAGCAAAACCTCCGTCGACGCCGTCGTCCCCATGGGCTACCTCGC
This sequence comes from Marinobacter sp. bablab_jr008, assembly GCF_016464145.1. Lineage (NCBI taxonomy): Bacteria > Pseudomonadati > Pseudomonadota > Gammaproteobacteria > Pseudomonadales > Marinobacteraceae > Marinobacter > Marinobacter sp. bablab_jr008. The sequence continues at coordinate 82,375 of NZ_JACDWW010000089.1, read as the reverse complement.
TGCCCGTTTCGACCTGCCGTTCACCGGCGTGTCCGTAGGTGCTGAAGGCAACGTCATCAGCTACAGTGGCGACTCCCTGCACGACTTCAACGCTTATGGCCAGTACGAATTCGCCATGCTGCAGCTGAGGGCCGGTTACCGCCAGATGTCTATCGACTATGAAGACGATGATGACAAACTGGATGTGGAAATGTCCGGACCCTTCGCCAGTGTCGGCGTGGCGTTCTGACCAGGACAGTAAAAGGCGCCTTCGGGCGCCATTTTTCATGGAGAACAGATCTTGAAAATCCTCGTTACGGGAACCGCCGGCTTTATCGGCTCGCATCTTGCTCACCGTTTGCTCGATCGTGGCGATGAAGTGATTGGCGTGGACAACGTCAACGACTATTACGACGTCAATCTCAAGGAAGCACGCCTGGCCCGGCTGCAGAACAAGCCCGGTTTCACCGAAGTACGCCAGGACGTGGCCGACCGCGAGGCCATGGAAGCGGTTTTTCGTGAACACAAGCCCGAGCGGGTAGTGCACCTGGCAGCCCAGGCCGGAGTCCGGTATTCACTGGAGAACCCCCATGCCTATGTGGATGCCAATCTGGTCGGCTTTATGAACATCCTTGAGGGTTGTCGCCATAACGAGGTCAAGCACCTGGTGTATGCCTCCAGCAGCTCCGTGTATGGGGCCAATGAGACTATGCCATTCTCCGTGCACGATAACGTGGATCACCCGCTGAGCCTGTACGCGGCGTCCAAGAAAGCCAACGAGCTGATGGCCCATACTTACAGCCATCTGTACAACCTGCCCACCACTGGGCTGCGCTTCTTTACCGTTTACGGCCCCTGGGGCCGGCCGGATATGGCGCTGTTTATCTTTACCAAAAAGATACTGGCCGGTGAGCCCATCGATGTGTTCAACCACGGCCACCACAAGCGGGACTTCACCTACATCGACGATATCGTCGAAGGCGTTATCCGTACCCTGGACAACGTAGCCCAGCCGAACCAGGACTGGAGCGGGGCCCAGCCGGATCCGGGCACCAGTAAGGGGCCTTACCGCATCTACAACATCGGCAGTAATAACCCGGTGGAGCTGTCCCGTTTTATCGAGATCATTGAGGAGCGGGTGGGCAAGAAAGCCGAGAAGAACCTGCTGCCCTTGCAACCGGGTGACGTGCCGGCCACCTATGCCAATGTCGACGACTTGATCAACGATGTGGGGTACAAGCCGTCTACTGCGGTGGAAGAGGGCATTGCTAACTTCGTGGACTGGTATCGGGATTTTTACAACGCCTGAGCGTCCATCATCGCTTATGAATAAGGCCAGCCGAGACGCTGGCCTTATTTGTTTATGGTCGCTGTTCCGGAAGCCTGAATACCTGTGCTTTCCGGGTAACAGGACATTGGAAAGCCAATTCAACGGCGGTGAGTTGCAGGCCACCCGCAGATGCCGCGCCATACAGCCGGTCTCCCACAATCGGGTGGCCAATGCCGGCCAGATGGCGTCGGATCTGATGTTTACGTCCGGTTTCGATTCGTACCTGCACCTCCGTTGTGTCTGATTCCTCATCCCGGCTCAGTGTCGTCACGCGGCTGATTGAGTCCTTGCCATCCAGTGGCGTGTCGAGGCGAAGATCATCTGCCATCAGGTTGCCGGCGACCCGCGCCCGGTAGATCTTGGTCATGGCGCGCCCGGCAAACAATTCTGAAAGTGCCGCCGCGGCCTTGCCATCATGGGCAATCAGCATCAGGCCTGCAGCGTCAGCATCCAGGCGGTGTACCAGAAAGCAGGGTGCATTCAGTTCAATTTCCGCCAGGCGCAGAAGGCTACAGTGGTCGCCCCATTGAGACCCTTGTGATAACAGCCCGTGGGGCTTGAACCAGACACTGTAACGACCTTTGTTCTCCAGCAGCGTCGGTGTTTCCGGCTTACGCGCCAACACCTGATCATCGTAGAACAGCTGAATACGGGTGCCGGGTTTCAGTTCCCGCTTGGCCTTGCGTAAACGCACCTGCTTTCCCTTCTGTGTCCACCAGCACGCGCCCTTGGCCATGGCATCCTTGATGCGCTGCTTGGGCAGGCCCGAGGCGCCTGCAAGCGCATCTACCGCAAGCCCGGAGCTTTCAACAGTCAGGTCGATGGTCTGGCGCATGATGGATGGAGCACTCCGGGTTTCAGGTAAGCGGGCCCGGCATTATAGCGGAAACGGGGACGGGAGCACGCCTTTACCGGCTGTGGTACTGTTTGGCAAGGCAGAAATTGAAGGAGACTGGTTATGCCGTTAATTGGCTGGCTATTTCTTTTCGGTGCATTCGCATTGGTGTTGGGCAGCCTGCTGTTTTTGCGTGATAGCGCCAATATGAAGATTCCCAAAGAAAAGCTGGAGAAGATTCGGGAGCGCAAGGCGGAGCAGGAGAAGGCAGACAAGGAGGAGCAGGATCGCTGGTGATGGTTGCCCCGGCGTTTGCCTGTCGGTGTGGCATTGCGTACGAGTATTGCGCACCACTATAGTGCCGCCTTTTTTGAGTTCTGGTAAAGCAGAAATAGAAAGTTCATTAAAAACAATGCATTGAAAAACCTGAACAATTGGCCAGCTTTTTGCTCCATCTGAAGTTGTTACCCGCTTAGGGCGGTGCAACACAACTTCAGAATGGTTCAGGAGAACGATGCATGAGCATGAAACGCAGTCTGGCAGCCGCCATTGCACTGACCCTGTCATCTTCCGTCATGGCAGAAGATCCGATGAAGATCGGATTTGTCTATGTTGGCCCCATTGGCGATCACGGCTGGAGTTACCAGCATGATCTGGGCCGCAAAGCCGTTGAGGCACACTTTGGTGACCAGGTTGAGACGACCTATGTGGAAAACGTAGCTGAAGGTGCCGACGCCGAGCGCACTATTCGCATGCTTGCCCAAGCCGGCAACGACGTTATCTTTACCACATCATTCGGTTTTATGAACCCGACTATTCGGGTTGCCGAACAGTTCCCGGATATCACCTTCATGCATGCCACCGGCTACAAGCAGGCGGACAACGTTGGTACCTATCTGTCCAAGACCTACGAGGGGCGTTATGTAACGGGAGTGGCAGCCGGATTGGTAACCGAGTCGAATGTGCTGGGTTACATTGCCTCGTTCCCGATTCCGGAAGTCATTCGCGATATCAACGCGGTTTATCTGGGGGCCAAGTCGGTGAACCCGGACATCGAGATCAAGGTAGTCTGGGCCAACACCTGGTTTGATCCGGCCAAAGAGGCGGATGCCGCTAACGCCATGATGGATCAAGGCGCGGATGTGGTTATTCAGCACACCGACAGCCCGGCGCCGTTGATGTCCGCCTTGCGCCGGGGTAACTGGGGTGTCGGGCAGGCATCTGATATGCGGGAATTTGGTAAAGAGGCGCATCTGTTATCGGTCGCCAACAACTGGGGTCCTTATTACGTGGACCAGGTGCAGAAAGTCATGGACGACACCTGGGTGCCGGAGGACCATTGGGGCGGTATTGACGAAGATATGATCCAGATTATCGGCCTGAGCGACCGCCTGAGCGAGGACCAGTCGGCTGCTGTGAACCAGGTGATTGACGCCATTAGCGCCGGTGAGCTGCATCCATTTACCGGTCCTTTGAAAGACCAGGCCGGCGAGCTTAAAGTGGCGGATGGGGTGACTATGACCGAACAGGAACTGGCGGGTATGAACTGGTTCGTGGAAGGCGTCGGAGCAACACTGCCGAAGTAACGATTCTGATCAGACACTGACAAAAGAGCCCCGATCAATGGGGCTCTTTATTGGCTGACTGGCGGGTGTGTTTCAGAACGCAGGGTCGGAACCGCGCGTGGCCCAACCGGTCATCCGGCGCTCGACCAGTGCGAAGAGTTCGTACATCACCACGCCCATGACGCCGATCACCACCAGGCCGGCAAATACCAGACCCATATCCATGGTGGAGCTCGCCGACAGCATCAGGTACCCGATGCCAACGTTCGATGCCACCGTCTCGGAGATGACCGAGCCGACAAAGGCCAGGGTAATCGCAACCTTGAGTGAAGCGAAGAAGTAAGGCATGGAGCGGGGCAGAGCGACTTTCTTCAGAATGTCGATGCGACTGGCGCCGAGCGAACGCATAACGTCCTGCAGCTCCGGCTCCAGCGTCGCCAGGCCGGTGGCCATATTCACCACCACCGGGAAGAAGGAGATCAGAAACGCAGTAAGAATGGCGGGTACCGTGCCGATACCGAACCAGACCACCAGCACTGGCACGAAGGCCACTTTCGGGATGCTGTTGAAACCCACCATCAAAGGATAGACCGCTTTGTAGATCACCGGCGAGGAGCCCACCAGCATGCCCAAAACCAGTCCAAATGCCACGGCAAGGGCGAATCCGACAACGGTGGTGAACAGGGTCTGGGTGGCATGCTCAATGATCTGTGGTCGGTATTCCAGCCAGGAACGCCAGATTTCGGTGGGGGCCGGGAACAGGTAGTCGGGAATCTGGAAAGCAAAGCAAACCAGCTCCCAGAACAGTACCAGGAACACAAGCAGCAGCCAGGGGGAGGCTTTCATCAACAGGCGTTTTCGTTGAGCCAGGGTCATCAGGATCCCTCCCGGATTCGGCCAATGTGGTCACGTAATTCAAACACCAGGTCGGCAAAGGGGTCGGTGTAGGTGACGGACAGCTCTCTGGGCCGGGGCAGGTCGACTGGCTTGCGCACCAGTATCCGGCCCGGGCCCTTGCTCATTACGTAGACGGTATCGGCAAGAAAGACCGCTTCGCGGAGGTCGTGGGTCACCAGAACCACCGTGAAGGGCTCTTCCTGCCATAAATCCCGCACCATGCACCAGAGTTCCTCACGGGTGAAGGCATCCAGTGCGCCGAACGGTTCATCAAGCATCAGCAGTGAGGGGCGGTGGATCAGTGCGCGGCAAATAGACGCGCGCTGCTGCATGCCGCCGGACAGCTCCCAGGGATATTTGTGTTCGCAGCCGGCAAGGCCAACCCGCTTGAGCAGGGCGCGCCCCAGTTCTTCGAACTGTGTTTTTTCCCGGCGGAACTTGTGGCGGTACTCCGCCACTATCTCAAGTGGCAGCAGCACGTTTTCAAGGGTCGTGCGCCACGGCAGCAGGTTGGAGGCCTGGAACGCCATGCCAACACCCTTCTGCGGGCCCGCCACTTGCTTGCCCCCCAGATAGACATAGCCATCGCTCGGTGGCGCAAGCCCGGTGACCAGCTTCATCAGGGTGGACTTGCCACAGCCCGAAGGGCCCACCACCGCCACAAACTCATTTTCTTTCACGCTCAGGGAGATGTTTTCGATCGCCAGCGGGCCATCCTCTCCGTAACGCATGCTTACATTCTCAAACTCGACAAGGTTCATCTGGTACTCCGGTAGGCCAGGGAGCCCGGGTGCGCGGTACCCGGGCACAGGTGCGTCAATCGATCGAGCGCTCTGCCTGTGATGGCAGGTAGCTGCTGTCGAACAACTGCGTGAGTTGGTCTGACGGTTCCAGGTTATAGGAGGCCACCATGTCCGCCACGGCCCGCTCCATGCGCGCTTCGGTGATGGCGCCCAGACCTTCCGCGCGGGTTTCTTCGGTGATCACGTGGTTGTCCATGGCCAGTTTAAGGCGGCGCAGCTCCAGGTCCTGTTTGATCAGGCCATCCCGTTTTTTTACATAGGTAATCGCGGTTTCAGGATCTTCGATGGTTTCTTTCAGGGCTTTGTTGAAGGCTCTCAGAAACCCTTTGACCGCCTCCGGGTTCTGTTCGAGCAAGGCATCCTGGGCAATGATGGTGTTGCCGTAGAACTCCACTCCGTAATCCGGGTATTTCAGCGCCACGATGTTGTCCGGCGCAACGCCGCGGGCTTCTAGGTTCAGCAGGCTGGTGAAGTAGAAACCGGTAATGGCGTCTACCTCACCCCGGGCCAGCAGGGTTTCCCGGATGGCAGGATCGGCTGATTGCCACTCAACGGAGTCCACGGCCAGGTTGTTATGCCGGGCAAACGACGGCCAGGCTTTGCGGCCGCCATCGAACACGGGGGCGCCCAGAGTCTTGCCTGCCAGGTCTTCGGGTTTTTCAATGCCGGATTCTTTCAGGGCAAACACCGCTGCAGGCATGGTGTTGTAGACCATATAAACGGCGGTTACACCGGTTTCCGGGTTTTTGGAGGTGGTTTCTGTCAGCGCGCTGAAGTCGGCAAAGCCCATGTCGTAGGCGTTGGTGGCTACGCGGGTAACCGCACCTGCCGAGCCATTGCCGGCATCAATGGTGACGTTGAGCCCCTCACTCTTGAAATAGCCCTTATCGAGAGCCATCAGGAAAGGCGCAGAGGGCCCTTCAAAACGCCAGTCCAGGGTAAACCGAATGTTGGTGTCAGCCTGGGCTAAGGTGCTCGCGGCCAAGGCGCCTGCCAGAGTGACGGCTTTTGACAGCCCCCTGAACAGGCCGGGCTTTTGCTGTTTTGCTTTCATGGAGGTGTTCCTCGCTGTGTTTGGAATAGAGGTTTTGCGTACTCACAGGGAAAGTGCAATTGCCGTACCAGAGTCCCGGAACACCGGCCCGAGTGGCGTAAAACCTGACCACATGGTCTATTTTGTTGGCTTCCGGGCTCCACCGGGTGTTAAGAGAGTGCCCTGAAATGGCGCTCCGGCCTGGCCCTGTGGACCAAACCGGTGCCGCCAGGGCGTTATTGGCCAGCGTTATCCAGCCAGCCCCCCAGTGCGGTGCGTTCCTGCTCGGTCATGCCGCTGGCATTGCCCAGGGGCATGTAATGGGTGCGGACGGCTGCTTGCTGCACCCGGGCGGAATGGGCCAGCAGGTCAGTCAGCTGTTCCAGTACGATGCCGGCAGGCGGTGCCTGAAAGCCCGGATGCGCCGGCTCCCGGGCATGGCAGGCGGTACAGTGCTGGCGGAGCAGACCGGAAACCTCGGTATCGGTAGCCACAACGCGTTCAACAGCGGCGTCAGAATTGCGGTTGTCAGGGGCGAGGGCCCATACCAGAGCCAGGGTCAGCAAGGCAGAAAGCACCAGTATTCCGGGCTTATGGATGCCCCGGTGTTTCAGGTTGAAATAGTGACGGGCAAAGGCGGTGATAAAACCGATGGCCGCCAGAATGGCCCAGCCTTCGGGGTGGCCATACAACATGGGGTAGTGGTTGCTGATCATGATGAACAGCACCGGCAGGGTCAGGTAATTGTTGTGAGTGGAACGCAGCTTGGCGAGGTCTGCCAGCCGGGCAACCTCCGGCCCCGGTGTTTTGCCCTCGCGAACCGCGCTCACCAGGGCGCGCTGTGAGGGCATGATGCCCAGAAACACGTTGGCTACCATCAGGGTGCCGATCATCGCTCCGATATGAATGAACGCGCCCCGGCCACTGAAGATCTGGAACAGGCCCCAGGCAGCAAACACCAGGAGTGCGTAGAGCAGGGCGCCGAACAGCTTGCCATTGCCGGCCAGCGGGCTGCGGATCATCAGCTCATAAATGCCAAGCATCGCGGCGATACTGGCCAGCCCGAGGGCGGCGCCGGTGCCGGCGCCGAGACCGGCTTTGGCCGGGTCCAGCAGGTAGCCGGGGCTGCCCAGATAGTAAACCAACAGCAGCAGGGCCATGCCGCTGAGCCAGGTGCTGTAGGCTTCCCATTTGAACCAGTGCAGTTCCCTGGGCATCTGCTCCGGGCCCAGATGGTATTTGGCCACTTCATAAAAGCCACCACCGTGTATGGCCCAAAGGTCACCCTTGATGCCCTTGGCTTGCTTCCATTCCGGCGGCTCCCGAAGGTGGTTGTCCAGCCAGATAAAATAGAAAGATGCGCCAATCCAGGCGACGCCGGCAATCACATGAAACCAGCGAATAATCAGCCCAAGCCATTCAGTGAGATACGCCTCCATAGGGTCAGGCTCCTGTTGCCGTCAAAGAAAGGGGGGCAGGTTGTTCGTCTGCGTCAGGGCGCTGCCAGAGAAGCTGGCCGGCGACGGCAGTTGCGGCAATGGCCCGGTCATCGCCCAGAATCATCAGGTCAAAGAGCAATTCCTGCAGACTTTGGCCGGCACGTTGTTTCATCGCCGTGATGGGTGCGCCAAGCGGGTCCAGAACCACAAAATCGGCCTGGTTACCGGGGCGGAAATTACCGGTCTGGTCTTCCTGCTGCAGAACCCTGGCATTGCCCAATGTGGCCAGATAGAAGGCCAGCCAGGGTGTCAGTGTCTGGCCCCTGAGCCGGCACACCTTGTAGGCCTCTGCCATGGTGGCCAGCATGGACAGGCTGGTGCCGCCGCCGACGTCTGACGCCAGCCCGACCTGGACACCGGCAGCGCGGGCGGCGCCCAGATCGAACAGGCCGCTGCCCAGAAAGGTGTTAGAGGTGGGGCAGAAAGCGATAGACGCGCCGGTTTGCGCCAGCCGGTGGCGGTCCTGGTCGCCAATGTGGATGCCGTGGGCAAGCACCGTATTCCGGCCCAGCAAACCATAGTGGTCGTACACATCCAGGTAGCTGTGGCGCTCCGGGAACAGTTGCCGGGTGAGCTCGATTTCACCGGTATTCTCAGCCCAGTGGGTCTGGATCAGGGCGTCCGGGAATGCCTGTGCCAGTTCACCAGCCAGCTGCAGTTGTGCCGGGCTTGAGGTAATGGCAAATCTGGGGGTGATGGCGTAGCGAAGGCGACCGCGGTTGTGCCAGCGTTTGGCCAGTTCGCAGCTGTCCCGATAACTTTCCCGGGCTGTGTCGGTCAGGTTCGCCGGCGCGTTCCGGTCCATCATGACCTTGCCGGCAGTCAGGGCCATGCCCCGGCTTTGTGCGCCCTCAAACACCGCATTAACCGAGGCCGGGTGCGAGGTGCAGAATACCAGGGCAGAGGTGGTGCCATGGCACAACAGCAAATCCAGAAACTGGCTGGCTTCGGCCCGGGCCCAGTCGGCCTGGCAGAACCGGGCCTCATGGGGGAAGGTATAGGTCTCCAGCCAGTCCAGAAGCTGGGTGCCATAACTGGCCATCACCGCCAGTTGCGGCATATGCACATGGGTGTCGATAAAGCCCGGCATAATCAGGCCCTCGGGCCAGTGCCGGATATCGGTTCCGCCGGGCAGGCGTGATATGAGTTCGGGGGCCGGCCCCGTGGCCAGTACCCGGCCCTGGTGAACGACCAGCAGGCCGTCCGGGTAGTACTCGTAACTGTCAGGTTCGGGCTCGGGGGCGTTGCCCGGGTCGTTGAGAAAATGGAGGATGTTGCCCCGGTAAGCCTGGCATCCCGCCGGAAACGCAAGTAATGGGTCCACGTCTATCAGCTCCCCCGGTAAGTGGAATAGCCCCACTGGTTCAACAGCAGGGGCACGTGGTAGTGGCTATCGGTGTCGGCAACGGTGAAGTCGATGGTCACTTCCGGGTAGAAGCAGTCCAGCTTGCGCTTTTGGTACCAGTCGCCGGTGGCAAAGCGCAGCCGGTAATGGCCGGAATCAACCGGGCCGGACAGCCAGGAGGTTATCCGGCCATCCTGGTCGGTAGCGCCTTCGGCCATGAGTGCGGGGCCGCCTTCAGTGATCCGTTCCAGCACAACCCGAACCCCGGCGGCCGGTTTGCCGCTGCCGATATCGAGGACGTGGGTGGTGATCGGGCTCATAACAGTTTCTCCAGTCGTAATTCGGTTATTTTTGCCTGCTCCTGTGCCGCGTTCTGCAGCTCCTCGGCCCGGGTGTTGCAAAGGCGCTGTTCCAGCAGTTCCAGCATCTCCGGGGCGCTTTTGCCGGTGGCACAGACAATGAAAATGAACCCGAACTTGTCCAGGTAAGCCTGGTTGCCGGTGCTCAGTCTTTGCAGGGTGTCTTCATCCGCCTGCCGGGTGCCGGCTTGTTCGTCGCCGGCCAGAGTGCGGGTGCTGGCGTATTTTTTTCGAAGGCTGTCAAGGTTGCCGATTCTGGGATGGGCCTCGAACGCCTGCAGCCAGTCGGCTTCCGTCAACTGCGGCCAGAGTTGCCGGCACGCGGCGTAGAGGCTGTCGCGATCCATGAAAGGGCGGGCGTTAAGCATGCCTTGCACCCAGGTCTCTGCTGCGCAGCAGTTCCGCAGCAGTGGTTCCGCCTCGGCTGCTGGCAGTTGATTGAAATCGCCAAGGTTCATGAAGGGAGGTCTCCGGTTTCTTTTTCGGGCAGCAGGCCTTTGAGTTGTTGCCAGGAAATGCCCCGTTTGGACGCAGGGTTATCGGGCTGTGCTGTCAGGGTGAGCAGTTCAGCCATGATGGAAACCGCGACTTCCATAGGGCGTTTGCCCGGCACGTCGGACCGCCCCACAGGACAGCGGATGCGGGCAATGTCGGTATCCGAAAAACCGCGATGGGCCAGGCGCTGACGAAAACGTTCGGCCTTGGTGGCAGAGCCGATCAGCCCGATACCGGCGGCGGTGCCGGCTGTGAGCAGAGCCCGGCAAAGCTCGAAATCCAGGTGGTGATTGTGGGTGACAATCAACACCTGTTGCTGGTTGCACAGTTCAGGCGCATCGCCGGCGGGGTCATCAGTGTGGTGAATCCGGACATTGGCCGGTGGTCCGGCTGGAAACTGTTCTGGTCGCGGGTCAACCCAGGTAACGCGCCAGGGCAGTTCCGCCAGGATGGTCACCAGGGCCCTGGCCACGTGGCCGGCGCCAAAGACCACCAGTTGTTGCTGGCTGCCCGGATGGGTTTCCAGAAGCACCGACACACTGCCGCCGCAGCACTGGCCAAGGCTTGCGCCCAGGGGAAAATGCGCCAGTTCGCTCTGGTAAAACCCCTTGGCCAGACGCTCCCGGGCCTGCTGGCAGATGCGGTGCTCCAGATGGCCGCCGCCAATGGTGTCGTAACAGTGTTCTCCGGTGATCACCATTTTGGTGGCGGGCTCCCGCGGTACCGAGCCGGTCACACCCAGCACGGTCACCAGGGCATAGGGCTCACCACGCTGCTCACAGAGGGCGACCGCCTGGTGCCAGTTAAGGGGCGTTGCCATCATTGTCCGTTCTCCTGTTGGTTTACCCAGCGCCGGGTTTCGGTAACGGCATTCAGTACACGTTCCGGTGTCGCCGGCGTGTCCAGTGGCGGGCTTAAGCGGTAGTCGCTGAGGCTGGATACCGCGTCGCGAAGCGCGCTCCACACTGAAATGCCAAGCATGAACGGGGGTTCGCCCACGGCTTTGGAGTGGAATACCGTGGCTTCGTGGTTGGGGCTGTCTTTCAGCAGCGCTACCCGCAGGTCTGGCGGGCAATCGGAAACGGCGGGAATTTTGTAGGTGGCTGGGCCGGTGGTCAGTAACCGGCCTTCGGCGCTGTACACCAGCTCTTCCGTGGTGAGCCAGCCCATGCCCTGAATGAAGCCGCCTTCAATCTGACCCATGTCGATGGCCGGGTTCAGGGAGCGCCCGGCATCGTGCAGAATGTCGGTACGCAGCACCCGGTATTCACCAGTCAAGGTGTCGACTACGACCTCGGAGCAGGCGGCACTGTTGGTGTAGTACAGAAACGGCCGGCCCTGACCGGCGTCGTGGTCATAGTGGATCTTCGGTGTGGCATAGAAGCCGCTGGAGGACAGGGATATCCGGTGCATGTAGGCGGTCTGGATAAAGTCTTCCCAACTCAGGCAGTGGTCTCCGATATGAACCTGGTTAGCATGGAACCGCACGTGTTCTTCCGGCACATTCCAGTGGGATGAAGCAAAGGCGGTCAGGCCACCCAGTATCTTTTCGCAGGCATCAAGCGCAGCCATGCCATTGAGGTCGGAACCGGAAGAGGCCGCCGTGGGGGAGGTGTTCGGTACCTTATCGGTGCGGGTAGCGGAAACCTTGACCCGCGCCACGTCCACCTGAAAGGCGGTTGCGACCACCTGCGCTACCTTGATGTACAGGCCCTGGCCCATCTCGGTACCACCGTGATTTACCTGAATGCTGCCATCGGTGTAGATGTGCACCAGTGCACCGGCCTGGTTCAGGTGTTTTGCGGTAAAGGAGATGCCGAACTGCACCGGGGTCAGCGCCAGCCCGCGTTTCAGCACCGGGTTGCGGGCATTCAGGGCAATGATTTCCTGGCGCCGCTGGCGGTAAGCGGAGCTGCGTTCCAGTTGTGCGATCAGTTCCGGCAGCACCTGTTGTTCGATGGTCTGGCCATAGTGGCTGACATCGCGGCCGGGGCCGAATAGGTTGAGTTTGCGGATATCCAGGGGGTCTTTGCCCAGATGGCGGGCAATGTCGTCCATGGCCTGTTCGATGATCATCATGCCCTGGGGCCCACCAAAGCCCCGGAACGCGGTGTTTGATACCGTGTGGGTCTTGCACCGGTGGCCAACCACCCGGGCCTGGTCCAGGTAGTAGGCGTTGCAGGCATGGAACATGGCCCGGTCGACAATGGCATCTGAAAGGTCCGGAGAATAACCGCAGCGCCCGGCCACCATAAGGTCCGCGCCTTTGATCAGCCCCGAGTCGTCAAAACCGATGTGGTAGGTGTTGAAGAAATCATGGCGTTTGCCGGTTTGCACCATGTCGTCTGAGCGCGACAAGCGGTATTTGACCGGGCAGCCGGTCACCCGGGCCAGCAGTGCCGCCACGCAGGCCAGCGGTGCTGCCTGGGTTTCCTTGCCACCAAAGCCGCCCCCCATGCGGCGTACTTCAGCCTGCACGCAATGGATGGGCAAGCCCAGCACTTCGGCCACCAGCTTCTGCACCTCACTGGGGTGCTGGCTGGAGGTATGGACGAACATGCCGCCATCTTCGGTGGGCTCCACCAGGCAGGCCTGGCCCTCCAGATAAAAGTGCTCCTGACCGCCGATGTGTTGCTGGCCTTTAAGCTGGTGGCGGGCGCCGGCGATGGCCTGGTCCGGGTCACCCCGTTGCTGGCGCCGGCCCGGCCGCACAAACAGCTGGTGTTCCAGGGCATCCTGAACGTTGATGACGGCTTCCAGTGGCTGATAGTTCACGATGGCTTTGCGGGCCGCTTTGCGGGCCGCCTCGTGACTGGTCGCGGCAACGGCGAACAGCGGCTGGCCGATGTGTTCAACCGTGTCCTGGGCCAGCACCGGATCACCGGGGAACACCGGGCCGATATCCAGGTGGCCGGGTACATCGGCAGCGGTAATGACCGCGACAACGCCGGGGCTGGCAAGAACCCGGGACAGGTCCATCTCCAGAATCCGGGCATGGGCCTGTTCGCTATGGCCCACGGCCGCGTGCAGCAGGCCTTCGGGGGCAGGCAGGTCATCGATATACCGGGCCTGGCCACTGGTATGCAGCCAGGCACTGTCGTGTTCGACGCCGGTGCCCACTACGCCCAGAGCGCTGTGGGCCGGGGTGGGGGTATTGAGCGGAAGTTTACGCATAGTCGGTCACCATGAGCGGGGTATCCCGGTGATGCAGGTCGGAGTTTTCGAGTAGTGCCCTGTAAAGCAGATTGCCCGCGACCTGTAACCGGTAAACGGAAGAAGCCCGCACGTCGGTCAACGGGGAGAAGTCGTCGCTCAGCGCTTTTATAGCCTGCTCAACAGAACGTTGATTCCAGGGTTTGCCCAGCAGCGCGGCTTCTGTAAGGCGTGCGCGGGCAGGGGTTGCGGCCATACCGCCGTAGGCGAGTCGGCAATCCTGAACCACACCGTTCCGAAGGGTCAGCCGGAAAGCTCCGAGCACCGCGGAGATATCGTCATCGAGCCGTTTTGAAACCTTATAGATGAACAGGCGCTGGTTGGGCTCGGGAACGGGGATGTGGATGGAATGGACAAACTCGCCGGGCTGCAGGTCGGTTTGCCGGTAGCCCTTGAAGAACTGTTCTGCCGGGAGTTCCCTGGCCCCCTCCGGGCCTTCCAGTATCAGGGTGGCATCGAGCGCTATCAATGCCGGCGGCATATCGCCAATGGGGGAGGCGTTGGCGATGTTGCCGCCGAGGGTACCCCGGTTGCGCACCTGCAATGAGCCTAGCCGTTCCAGCAGGTGGTCGAAGGCCGGCCAGAGCCCGGACAGCTGGCTGTGGAACTGCCGGTAGGGGGTGGCGGCCCCGATCACCAGGTGGTTTTCTTCCAGCTGGCAGCCATTCAGTTCCCGCACCCGCTCCAGGCTAATCAGCTTGGGCAGGGTTTTCAGCTGTTGGGTGATCTCCAGCACAAGGTCCGTACCTCCGGCAATCAGCCGGGCATCCGGGTGAGCGCGCAACAGGCGTTTGAGCTGAGGCAGGGCTGCCGGGGCGTAGTATTGATTGCCGTTCCGGGCTTCCAGACTGGTCATCGAGGTGTCGTCAACCGTTGCGAGCCCATCCGCTTTATCGGCCCTGGCCAGATACCGGGCAGGGTGGTTATCGGAGCCAGGTTGCCAGCTTTGCACCAGCGCCTGCCGGCCGGCTTCCATGATCGGCCGGTAGCCGGTACAGCGACACAGGTTTCCGGCCAGGGCCTCCATCAGTTTGTGGTCGTCGGCGTCGCCCGGTGCAGATTCGCTGTGCAGGGCAATCAATGACATGACAATGCCCGGGGTGCAAAAACCGCACTGTGCCCCGTGGCAGTCCATCAGGCTCTGCTGAACCGGGTGTGCCGGCTGTTCCCGAAAGGCTTCAATGGTCAGCAGGTGCTTGCCCTGCAGGCTGCCAATCAGGGTGATGCAACTGTTAATGGCTTCATAGCGAATTTGACCGTTCTTGTCTGGCGCCCCGGTAATCACGGTGCAGGCGCCGCAATCTCCGGAGCCGCAGCCTTCTTTGGTACCGGTAAGCCGCTTTTTGGTGCGTAGCCACTCCAGAATGCTCCGGTTTGGGTCGGCCTGGTCAATTTTTTCGGCACGGCCGTTGAGAACAAATTCGATCACCTTGGTCTCCGCTTCTGCTGTCTGGAAAGGGGATTCCGGGGCCTTGCACCTATAAGGCAGGCGCCAGGATCAGTTTCTTTTCCAGAGCTTCTGCAAAAAGCTGACCAACTGGTTAGCTCTGTTCAAATCAAGCACCAATTCATTTTTGGCAAGGTTATTGCTCAGCTACCAAATGTTGATTGGTTGGTCAGATTCTTTATGGCCGGACCTGACCCAGACTACGAGGAGACCGGGAATGGCAGTTTCTGCTCAGAGGTTAAAGCTGCAGGGGATCGTGAAAGATTACCCGGGATGCCGGGCTAACGACGGCGTAGACCTTACTGTGGGCGCCGGCGAGATCCACGCCCTGCTGGGGGAGAATGGCGCGGGCAAAAGCACGCTGATGAAAATCATCTATGGCGTGGTTCAGCCGGATGCCGGTCGTATTGTCTGGAATGGCCACCCGGTGACAGTGGAGAACCCTGCCCGGGCCCGGCAGTTGGGCATAGGCATGGTCTTTCAGCACTTCTCTTTGTTTGAAACCCTGACCGTGGCGGAAAACATTGCGCTGGGCCTGCCGGCAGATGAGGTTCGCGACCGGGGCGCACTGGAGCAGCGTATCCGGGAGGTGTCCGAACACTATGGGATGGCACTGGACCCCCGGCGCTTTGTCAGCACCTTGTCTATGGGGGAGCGGCAACGGGTGGAGATTGTCCGCTGCCTGGTTCAGGAAAGTACCCTGCTGATCCTGGACGAACCCACTTCGGTACTGACACCCCAGGAAGTGGCCACACTGTTCAAAACGTTGCGCAAACTGGCCAGGGACGGCTGCAGCATTCTGTTTATAAGCCACAAGCTGGAGGAAGTCAGAAGCCTGTGCGATCAGGCCACGGTGTTGCGCCAGGGCCGGGTGAGCGGACATTGCCAGCCGAAAGACTTATCTGCCTCAGACATCGCCCGCCTGATGGTGGGCGACGATACCCCGATTTCAACCCAGGTCAGCGCTGCCCAACCGGGTGACACCCTGCTGCAGGTGCAGGAGCTGAGCTGGCAAACGGATGACCCTTTCGGCACCAGCCTGAAGAACATCGGTTTTTCCTTGCGCGCAGGCGAGATCGTCGGCATTGCCGGGGTGGCCGGAAACGGACAGGAGGAACTGCTCAAGGTTTTGTCCGGAGAGATCACCCTCAAGGGCGAGGCCATTCGTTTCACCGGCGAGGCGATTGACCGCCTGCCTCCCGGGGCACGGCGAGCCCGGGGGCTGGCTGTGGTGCCCGAGGAGCGGCTGGGCCGGGGCGCCGTGCCGGTGATGTCGCTGGCCGACAATGCGTTGCTGACCGCTGCAGGGCAGAGCCTGGTGCGGCGTGGTGTGATTCGGCGGCAAAAGGTTCGGGAGTTTGCCAGAGACGTCATTTCACGCTTTGGCGTGCGCTGCTCTGGCGAGCAAAGCAGCGCCTCGAGCTTATCCGGCGGCAACCTGCAGAAATACATTCTCGGCCGCGAAGCCTGTCAGTCACCAAGGCTTCTGGTGGCCTCCCACCCAACCTGGGGTGTGGATGTGGGCTCGGCGGTGGCTATTCATCAGGCGCTGGTAAAACTGCGCGATGAGGGCGCCGCCATCCTGCTGATATCCGAAGACCTGGATGAGCTCTACCAGCTCTGTCACCGGATGGGCGCCATCTGTAATGGCCGGCTGTCACCATTGGCCCCGGCTTCTGAGTTGAGCATAAATCAACTCGGGCAGTGGATGGCGGGAAACTTC
The DNA here is from genome assembly GCF_016464145.1 of Marinobacter sp. bablab_jr008. Lineage (NCBI taxonomy): Bacteria > Pseudomonadati > Pseudomonadota > Gammaproteobacteria > Pseudomonadales > Marinobacteraceae > Marinobacter > Marinobacter sp. bablab_jr008. The sequence continues at coordinate 65,852 of NZ_JACDWW010000089.1, read as the reverse complement.
AAGGCGGAGGAGTTTGCTGATGCTGCAGCTTGAGCGCCGCCCTGAAGCCTCTACCACCCTGCGCTGGTTATCGCCTCTGCTGGCCCTGGCCCTGACGGTCGCAACCGGCTTCCTGTTATTCCTCGGCATGGGTAAAGACCCGATCCAGGCCCTGACCTTCTTCTTTATCACGCCGATCAGTGACCTCACCGGACTTGCCGAGCTGGGCCTGAAAACCGCGCCTTTGTTGCTGTGTGCCGCCGGGCTGACGGTCTGCTTCCGGGCCAGAATCTGGAATATCGGTGCCGAGGGCCATTTCCTGATTGGCGCGGTGGCGGCCAGTGCTGTTGCGGTTTCGGTGGGGGAGGCCGGTGGATTCCTGGTTTTGCCGGCGGTTCTGCTGGCGGGCATTGCCGGTGGTATGGCATGGGCGGCGATTGCGGCGTTTCTCAAGACTCACCTGAACTGCAACGAAATCCTCACCACCATCATGCTCAATTACATCGCCCTGAACCTGCTGCTCTATGCGGTGCACGGGCCCCTGAAAGATCCCTACGGGTTTGGCTTTCCCCAGTCGGTGATGTTTGCCGATGCGGCTTTGTTGCCAGCGCTGATTAACGGCACGCGGCTGCACATCGGCCTGGCCTTCGGGTTGCTGGCGGCTGTCGCAGTATGGGTGCTGTTTGCCCGCAGCTTCATCGGCTACCAGTTGAACGTGGTGGGTGAGGATCATCGGGCGGCGGCGTTTGCCGGGTTCAGTGCCAGACGGCTGACCTGGTTTGCGCTGCTGGTTGGTGGCGCAACTGCGGGGCTGGCTGGCGCCGCGGAAGTGACCGGGCCGATCGGACAGCTGGTGCCCCAGGTGTCGCCGGGCTATGGCTACACCGCGATCATTGTGGTGTTTCTGGGCCGGATGCATGCCCTGGGCATTATTGCCGCCAGTGCCTTGCTGGCTCTGACCTTTATTGGCGGCGAGATGTTGCAGATTGCCATGAACATGCCCAAGGCGGTGACCGCCATGTTCCAGGGAATGCTGCTATTCTACCTGCTCACCTGCGATGCCTTTATTCACTACCGGATTCGTTTTCGCCGGCCTTTACCGGCAGGCCTGTCCCAACCCGCCGCCCCGGCCGGCCAGGAGCTCTGATATGGACCTGTTGACCAACATTCTTGCCGCCACGATGGTGGCCGGCACCCCGCTGCTGCTGGTGGCCCTGGGCGAACTGATCTGTGAGCGCTCCGGCGTTCTCAACCTGGGGCAGGAGGGCATGATGCTGATGGGCGCGGTGGCCGGGTTCATCGCGACCTTGTCTACCGGCAGCCTGGCCGCCGGGGTTGTTGTCGCCATGCTGACCGGGCTGGCGATGTCGATGTTGTTCGCCGTTATGGCAGTGACCCTCTCCGCCAACCAGTACGCCGCCGGGCTGGCGTTAACCATCTTCGGCACGGGCCTGAGCGCCTTCGTGGGTGCCGGCTTTGTCGGCCAGTCCATCGAGGGTTTTGAAAAAATTGCGATCCCCCTGTTGAGTGATCTTCCAGTGCTGGGTCGGGCGCTCTTCACCCAGGATTTGCTGGTGTATTTTTCCTGGCTGGTGTTTGCAGGTGTTGCTCTGTTCCTGCGCTTCAGCCGCGGCGGCCTGGTTCTGAGGGCCGTTGGGGAGTCGCCAGGTGCGGCCAACGCCAATGGCTTGCGGGTACTCACCGTGCGTTACCTTGCGGTGGCCTTTGGCGGGGCCATGGCCGGCCTTGCCGGTGCCTATCTGTCGCTGGCCTACACCCCAATGTGGACCGAGAACATGACCTCAGGCCGGGGCTGGATAGCGCTGGCGCTGGTGGTGTTTGCCAGCTGGCGCCCCGGGCGCTTGCTGTTGGGTGCTTACCTGTTCGGGGCGGCCTCCATTCTTCACCTGGTGCTCCAGGGCCTGGGCTGGCGCAGCCCCACCGAGTTGCTGGCGATGCTGCCCTACGTGGTCACCATCCTGATGCTGATTCTTTTGTCGTTCGACCCGGTACGCACCCGGTTGAACACCCCGCTGTCTCTTGGCCAGCCCTACCGGCCGGGACATTAACTAAAACGATGTACTGCTAACAACCGATGACCCAAAAAAGTAACCAGAGAGGCTATGCCATGAAAGCACTTCGTAAAACCCTGATCGCAAGCTGCGTTGCTGCAGCCTGTTTTGCGCCTGCTGCCCATGCCGAGAAGTTCTTCGGTGGCTCCAGTATCTCCATCCTGCACAGTGCCGATTACCAGGGCGTTCAGTTCGACGCCGGTGGTAACGGGGGAGTGGAATACGAGGCGACCTACTTTACGTTCGAGAACGTGACCGCCCACAACTGGGGTGGCACCTTCTTCTTTATCGACCGGGAGCAGCCTCAGGGAGACCTTGAAGGTACCGACAACGTATACGGTGAATTCGCGCCCAATATCAGCGGCAGCTGGCTGACAGGCCAGGATTTGTCGTTCGGGCCGGTGAAAGACATCACCCTGGCCGGGCAGTACGAATTTGGCGGCGGTACCGAGGCAAACAACTACATGTACGGTTTCGGCCTGGCGTGGGACGTGCCTGCGTTCCGTTACTTCACTACATCTTTCTACTACGTTGATAACAGCGAGATCAGTGATGACTGGCAGATGACGGTCACCTGGGGCCTGCCGTTTGATGTGGGTGCGGCGAAATTCCTGGTGGATGGTTACATCGACTGGTCCACCTCGGCCAGTGATCACGAGTCCGAGTTCCAGTTCACGCCCCAGATCAAGCTGGACGTGGGTAACTTCATGGGCAACCCGGGCGTGCTCTACGCCGGTATTGAGTACCAGTACTGGAACAACAAGTTTGGCCTGAACGAGACGCTGGTAGACACCCAGAGTTCAGTCAGCGCACTGGTGAAATTCCACTTTTGATCCATTTCAGGAGTCCATCGGAATGGAAAGGGTGGACTCCTGAATCACCGGACAACAAGTGAGTGAACCATGACCAGATCACTGTCAGTGCAGCAGAACACATCTGAAGCGGGCCGGAGCTACCGGCCTGGCCGGATCCGGGAGCGGAACCGGGAAGCCATTCTGCAGGCGGCCGAGCAGGAGTTTGCCCTGCACGGCTACAAGGGCACCACCATCCAGAATATTGCTGAACGGGCCGGCTTGCCGAAGTCCAACGTGCTTTATTACTTCAGCAACAAAAAACGCATGTACAGCGCCATGTTCGACGACATTCTGCTGCGCTGGAACAAAGTATTCTCGGAAATAAAACCGGACGACGATCCGGCTACTGCACTGGAAACCTTTATTCGCACCAAGGTGAACATGTCGCAGCAATACCCGCTAGCGTCACGATTGTTTGCCATGGAAATCATTCAGGGCGCGCCCTTCTTGCTCGACCACCTGCGCACCAACATGCGCGAGTGGGTGCGGGGCAGGGCGTCGGTAATCCAGCACTGGATTGATGAGGGCAGGATGGCGCCGGTGGATCCGGTACAGCTGATTTTCCTGATCTGGTCGTCGACCCAGCATTATGCCGATTTTCAGGTGCAAATCCTGATGGTGGAAAACAAGGCAGAGTACGAGCCAAGGGACTTCGAGCATGCCGCAGATTTTCTTGTTGACGTTATTCTAAGAGGCTGCGGCCTGGAGCGACCTGGATGAATGAAGGTAAAGCCTACCCAAGGGACATGTGCGGTTACGGTGAACATCCGCCCCACGCGCAGTGGCCCGGTAATGCACGTATCGCGGTGCAGTTTGTACTGAATTACGAAGAAGGCGGCGAGAACTGCGTGCTGCACGGCGACGAACACTCGGAAACCTTTCTATCGGATATCATCGGTGCCGCGCCTTACCGTGACCGGCACATGAGTATGGAGTCGCTGTACGAGTACGGCTCCCGCGCCGGGGTCTGGCGGGTGTTGCGGGAATTTCGGCGCCGTGGGCTGCCGCTGACCGTATTCGGTGTGACCATGGCCATGGCCCGCAACCCGGAGGTGGTCAAAGCGTTTATTGAAGACGGCCATGAAATCGCCTGCCATGGCATGCGTTGGATTCATTATCAGGGGATGAGTGAGTCCGAAGAGCGGTGCTACATGCAGCTTGCCATAGAGCAGCACCAGGCACTTACCGGCGAGCGCCCGCTTGGCTGGTACACCGGCCGTGACAGCCCTAATACTCGCAGACTGGTGGTTGAGACCGGGGGCTTCCTGTACGACAGCGATTACTATGGCGATGACCTGCCATTCTGGACGGAAGTTTCCAGCTCCGATGGCCATAAACATCCCCATCTGGTGGTTCCCTATACACTCGAAGCGAACGACATGCGGTTTGCCTCACCCCAGGGCTTCAATACCGGCGAACAGTTCTTCCAGTACCTGAAAGACAGTTTCGACGTGTTGTATGCCGAAGGGCTAGAGGTGCCGAAGATGCTGTCGGTTGGGCTGCATTGCCGCCTGATCGGCCGGCCCGGAAAATTCCGCGCCTTGCAGCGTTTTCTTGACTACCTCGAACAGCACGACCGGGTATGGGTGTGCCGCCGGGTTGATATTGCCCGGCACTGGCGAGCGCACCATCCCTTTGAGTCACAACCCACCTCGAGTATCTGCCATGACTGATGTAATGATTGCCCCTTTACCCGAAGGCCCTGAGTTCGCCCGGCAGGGGCTTAACCTGGCCGACAGTTCTCTGGGGGCCGAGGTTCTGGAAGTCACCGACGAGTTCTTTGCTCCCCGCGAACGAATGCTGTCACCTGAACCGGCCGCTTTCTACCCCGATCGTTACGACGACCACGGCAAGTGGATGGACGGCTGGGAAACCCGCCGGCGGCGGACCACAGGCCACGACTGGTGCATTGTCCGGCTGGCCATGCCGGGCGTGCTGACCGGTGTGGACTTTGACACCAGTTTCTTTACCGGTAACTTCCCACCGGCGGCATCACTGGAAGCCTGTTACAGCCCTGCCGCCGCGCCTGATGGCAACAGCGAGTGGGTTCCGCTGGTACCGGCTACCGAACTGGCCGGCAACGACCACCGGTTTTGTGCCATTACCTCTGACCAGCCCTGGACCCATGTGCGTTTGCACATCTACCCGGACGGCGGGCTTGCGCGCCTGCGGGTTTATGGCAGGCCCTGGGTAGACTGGAGCCAGGTAGCCCCCGGCCAATCTATTAACCTGCTGGCCCTGGAATGCGGTGCCGACCAGGTGGCCTGGAGCGACGCCCACTATGGTGAGCCCAGAAAACTGTTACGCCCCGGGCGGGGCATCAATATGGGCGATGGCTGGGAAACACGGCGTCGGCGAGAACCAGGCAATGACTGGTGCATTCTGGCCCTCGGCCACAAAGGCATTGCGGAAAGCCTCGAGATAGATACGGCTCACTTCAAAGGTAACTTTCCGGCCGCCTGCTCGGTACAGGCAGCCTGTGTGGAGGCCGGGGAGGGTACAGCCGCGTCACTGATCACTCAGAGTATGTTCTGGCCGACCTTGCTGGAGCCCCACCCCCTTGAGGCCGACGCCATACTTAAATTCACGGACCTCAAGGAACTTGGAGCTATTACCCACATTCGCTTCAACATGATTCCTGATGGCGGGGTGAGCCGGGTGAGGTTATTCGGGGAGCCGGTTCTGTGACCGAGTCAAGAAAGATCCTGGTCGAGCCGCTTACCCGGGAAGCCTTCGCGCCGTTTGGTGATGTGATTGATAGCTGTGGTCAGGCACCCCTGATGATCAATCAGGGGCGGACTGAGCGCTTCCATCAGCTGGCAGGTATTGAGTGTCTTGGTGAGGATGCCCGGGCCATTCTGTCAATCTTTCGCGGCCAGCCGCTTGTACCGCTGGAAATCCGCCTGATGGAGCGACACCCCTTGGGCAGCCAGGCGTTTGTACCACTGGATGGGGCGGACTTTCTGGCGGTGGTTGCTCCCCCCGGTGACTTTAACGAACTGGAGACCCGCGTTTTCCTGGCCAGAGGCGGGCAAGGCGTAAACTACCAGCCTGGAACCTGGCATGCGCCATTGTTGCCGCTGAGGGCTGATTCCGAGTATCTGGTGGTCGATCGCATCGGCTCGGGCACTAACTGCGACGAAGTGATGCTGAGCACCCCAATACAACCAATCTTGCTTGAGGAGGGTTCATGAAAGAGTTACCGGTAATTTCGCTACACGGTTTGCGCAGCCCGAACCTGGCCGAGCGGCAGACAACGGCGGCGGAACTGGGGCGGGCCTGTCGAGAGATCGGTTTTTTCTACGTGAGCGACCACGGCATTCCTGAACACGTTTGCCAGAGCGTATTTGAGCTGGCGAGGCAGCTGTTCGCCTTACCTGTAAGCCAAAAGCAGGAGATGTCGATCAAGCTGTCTCCCCACAATCGGGGCTATGTGGCGGTGGCAGATGAAAAACTGAACCCCCAAGCCGGCGCAGACAGGAAAGAGGCGTTCAATATTGGCACCGATTTCCCGGCAGACCATCCGGATGTGCTGGCAGGAAAGCCGTTCCGGGGCATCAATTTCTGGCCACCGTTAGAGGGCTGGAAGGCCGGCGCGCTGAATTATTTTGATAAATGCCTGGAACTTGGTCGCCTGATCCATCGTGGCTTTAGCCTGGACCTTGGTCTGCCGGAAACCTTTTTTGAACGCTATTTTGAGCAGCCAATCGCGACTTTGAGAATGCTCCGTTACCCGCCTGGGTCGGATGCCCATGCCCGGGAAGATGCAGGAGCTGGCACTCATACTGATTATGGCAATATCACTATTCTCGCCACCGATGGTGTCGCCGGATTGCAGGTACGAAGCCGGACAGGACAGTGGCTGGATGCTCCCCACGTCCCGGGCGCGTTTGTGTGCAATATTGGTGACTGCCTGATGCGCTGGACTAACGATACCTACCTCTCAACGCCGCACAGGGTGAAGGTGCCTGATCGGGAGCGCTACTCTGTGGCTTTCTTTTTGGAAGTAGATCCGGATGCCGTGGTGGATCCCAGGGACGTACAGCCGAATGACATGCCGAAGTATGAGCCGATACGATGTTCGACATACCTTTCTGAGCGGCTGAACGCAACCTACGAGCACCTGAAATGACAGTGAAACCGGGTAACCGAAAGATCATGAACCAGTCCACGACTTTAGCGTTTAACCTCCCGTGAACCTTTCGCGACCTAACGATATGTCGCATGATTAGACATCACTGCCAGGATATGGACTAGACGACACCGGATGTCGCCGCTCCGAGTGCGCAATTCCTGCAAGAGTTATCCCGTCTTTTTCATCAATGCCGCAACCAGAAGCGCACAGAGTGTGTCGCCTCGGGAATGGCAGTGATCGCGCCTGAAGAATAAGCCTGAAATCATAAGAAAAAAGGAAAGAACATGATCCAGTTAAGCCGTATTGGATGGGGGCCTGTGCTGCCCATGGTGCTTCTTTTATCTGCCTGTGGTGGCGGAAGCGGGGGTGGGGGGAATGATTCTCCCGAGGAGCAAACTGGGCCGCAGTTGAGCTACGACAACAAGAACTTTGCCCAAAAATCAGTATCGATAACCAGAGATAGCGGTGCTGAAGGCTTGATACGCCTCCGTGACGATCTTGCGTTGGGGTGGTCAATTATTGATGAGTACACGTCGGCTATTCAAGATATGTCGGTCCTGGAGCAGGGCACTTACCCATGTGCGGGTGGTGGTAACCTGGAAATCCGCTGGACAGAGACTGAGAACTCCCTGGAGGAGACCACCCGATTCTACAGATGCGTACTGGATACCCCGACCCATGGCCCTGTTATGATCAGTGGCAGCACCATCTACGAAAGCGTCCTGATCGCCGAATCGGAAACCGCTGCCAGTTGGAAGAGTTCTTACACGGACGATCTGTCCGGAACAATCCAGCGCACGGGTGAGTCGCTTCGTTTCAGTGGCGCACTTCGTATGAGCGATTATCTGAATGAGAATGGTGGAGTCACGAGCTGGCGCTACGTTCGGGATATCAAACGATACGAGATGATGCTGGGTAATCGCTACGTCGCCATTGCCGACGCTCAGAACCGGGATTCGGGAACGGATGCAGACTCGGAGTATTCGGTTCGCGCCACCATTGTCGGCTCGGCGATTGGTGGTTACATGAAGCTGGAGACCCCGGATCCGGTGGAGTTTTCCTCCAACCTGGAGTGCCCGGTGTCCGGAATCGTAAAACTGTCCAGCAACGGTGAGGCCGAGGTTCGCTTTGGTAGCAGCGCAGGCGGTACCGCCAAGGCAGTTGCGGTCTGGGTTGATGGTGCCGTTGTCGAGAGTTATGACGATTGCAGTGAAATAGGTGTGGTTCTGTACTTCTGACCGGAGGAGGGCAGGCTTCTCTGGTCTGCCCTCTACGACTGCTAACAGCAAATGCGAGGCACAAAAAAAGCCGCCCAGCAAAGCTGTAAGCGACTTTCTCTGCAGGATTGGTAGGACCACGCGGATTCGAACCGCGGACCTCTACCATGTCAAGGTAGCGCTCTAACCAACTGAGCTATGGTCCTGTCCTGCAACGGGGTGGAAATATACGGATTTCGGGTGCCCTGGTCAACCTCTTTGCGGGGGATTTTTCGCTTTCATCAGGGCCTTGATGGCGCGGCTCAGGGCGTTCCAGCGATTGACCAGAAGCGCGGCAAAAATCAGCGCGCAGCCGGCTATTTGCAGCAGGGTCATGGTCTCGCCGAACCAGGCAACCGCGAAGACAGCAACCCACACCGGTTCCAGTACCAGTATCACGACGCCATGGCTGTTCACCGACAGGCTCTGGGCATAGGTCTGCAACAGGAAACGTCCCGCCGTGGCAATCAAGGCACTGGCCAGTACCCAGACATAGAGCATGGGTTCGGGGTTGGTCAGGGTGTGAGTCCAACGCTCACTGATTGATGACTCCGCCAACGTCACAGTCCCCACGGTGAGCAGGGCGATGGCGGTCAGGGGCAGTGCCGGCACTTTCTTTTTCTCCACCGTTTTGCCTCGCTTGTCGACCACGATGCGTTGGTTGGCGGCGCGGGTATTGAGGGTGAAGTAAAGGGCAAAGATAGTGGCAGCGAGTACGAAATAGAGCTGGCCTGGATCCGGTCTGAAACCGTTTTCGAGGGACAAAAGCGCCAGACCTGCCACCGCAATCGGTATCGCCAGCCAGGTGCTCAGGGGCTGCTGTTCGCCAAATACTGTGCGGGCAATGATCGGGACAATCACCACGCCCAGGCTGGTCAGAAACGCGCCTTCGCCCATGCTTTCAGTGTGGTACAGCCCCATGATCCAGCAGGTCATGGCAATGCCGAACACAAAGCCCACACCCAGGCTTCGGAGTATCTGGTCCCGGGTAAGCCTCAACAGTGAGGGCAGGGCCAGCAGGGCGAGAAAGGAGCCTGCAATCAGAAAGCGAGCCGCCATGAACATCAGCGGCGGCATCATCAATACCGCCTCTTTCGACAGCATCCAGCCGATCGCCGCCAAGAGGGTAACGAGTACCAGGTAAAGATCGGATTTGTGGGCGTCAGACATGATTGAACCGGCATCAATAAAAATCAGAGGGCTCAATCTATAGTTTGCGAATTAAAAAAGATAGCAGCGAAAACCGAGGGAGGGGCTCATCCCTGAGCCGTTGCAACAACGATCGATCAGTTGTTGAGTGTGGTGTAGACAAGATTGGACAGGCTGGTCTGGCTGGAGTTCGGCACTTCAATGTACTGGTCGCCAGAGCCCCAGAACTGCCACCACGCACGCTGATTGTAGGTGCGGCTGGCAAAGTCCACACGCAGGCCGTTCAGGGTGGTGTTGTTCACCACGGGGACAGCGGTGTTGCCGGTCTGGGTATTGATCACGTCGCCATGGTTTGCGCCCTCGCTCATTAGCACCGGGTAGTGGTTGTAATACAACCCGGACGGGCCGTTCTGTCCGCTGACTTTACCGGCCAGGCTGATGCTGTTGGAGCAGGAATCAATACCGCTGGCACTGGTTGCTCCGCAGGCTGAATGGGTGGGAACAACGCCATCGTCGGTGCCATCAATAAAGGGTTTGGTGATACCTCCGTAGGATGAGCCACCGCCAACGAACCGCAGGCGCGGAATGCTGTTGGGGCTGACGGCCAGGTTGCGGGCAACGTTGGTCTGCAAGTCGTTGACCACACCCAGATTATCCGGCTCCGGGTCAATGCCGGTAAAGGCTTTGACCGCCTGTTTCACCGGCCAGTTGTACCAGCTGTCGTTGTAGGCAATGCTCACGGCCAGGTCGGCCAGTTCCGTGCCACCACCGGCACCGGCCATGTCCAGTACTGCCAGGATTTTCAGCGGTTGCAGGCCTTCCGATTGCAGCCAGCGCGCCTGGTTTTCCAGCAGATGGCGGGTTACCAGATCGCCGGTGGAGTGGGTAACAACAACGCAGTAGTCATTACACAGCCCTTGCTGACTGATCTGCCGCAGTTGCTGAAAAGCCTGCTGGGCGATCTGGCCTTCTACCCGGCCATTGCTGGCCCAGTCGATACGGGCTTCGGCCCGGTTCAGCCAGTATTCCCGCCAGTTATCTTCGCCGGCCTGCTGGACTTCCTGGAAGTTGGCCGGTGGATTGGACAGATCATCCATCATGAAGCCGTGAACCAGGATCACATTGTGGCCGGCCAACTGCGCACTTGCGCCAGTGGCAAACAGGCCGCCAGCCAGCGCTGTCGCGAGGGCGGTTTTCTTCAGGCATCCTCTTCTTTTCATTGTCATTGGTTGCTCCGTTTCTTTCCGATTTATTGTTGTGGTGTTATCAGAACTTGTCCGCCAGCTGCCGGAGCAGGGCGGCCCGTTGCTCTGATTCGGGATTCATCGCCGGCTGGTCTCGGAGGCCGTCCAGATCCGGCGGTGAAAATTCATAGCCTTCCTCGGGGCCGAAGGCGTAATCGGTGCGGTCGCCCGGTGTGGCGGGTAACCGGCGTATCTGCAAATGCCTGAGTTGCAGGGGGCCCTGAATGTCGCGATTGGCTAACACGCTGCCATGGGCTTTCAGGCGAATGACGGCCGAGCTGCTGCCCAGAGACGTTTCCTGTTGCAATTGGGCCAGCGGGATTTCGCCGCTGTAGAGCTGTGCAGAGAGGGCGTAATAGCCAGATTGCTCCGGGTCGAAGCGCACGGGGATGACCAGGTCGTTCCCAGATACATAGGCAGTCTCCAGACCCTCGAAGCTGCCCAGATCGGGTTCGATGGTCAGTGAAGACACATGTCGAACGGGCTTGCCGTCTACCCGGGCTTCCACAATCAACCGGTACTCGCCGGGAGTATGATCAGAACTGACGGTGCCCTGGTAATAACCGGGGTCTGCATTCTCCAGCTCGGCAGAGGCTACCCGGTCCCGCTCTACGGCGGTCTCCAGGGTGGCGGACAGAGACTGGCCGAACACCTGGCGACCTTTCAGGGACGCTACCACCAGAATCGGCTCACCCTGGCTGAAGCGGAATTTGTCCAGCGTCACTACAAATCTGCCATCGCCCTCCAGCGGAAGCACGACCGGGTGGTAGCGGTTACCCTGGTAAGCCTCTGCCTGAGCTTTGGTCAGCGGCACCGAATAGTCCGGGTACCGAATGGTCTGTTGGTATTCGTCTGCGACACTTGCCAGCATGAACCCCAATGCGTTATCGGAGGGTGGTTTGGAAACAGGCGCGGCAGGTTTGGCCTCGGCGGCCGACTCCTGACTGGAAACCGTTTCCGGAACGGAAGTGGTGGTGTCTTGCTGAAGGCCCCGGAAGCTGCCCTCGTTCTCGGCAGAGAGCAGCCACACGGTGCCGGCCACACCGGCGGTGATGGCCAGGGTTAGGCTTAATGCCCGGTACGGCATTGTCAGACCCCGTTATTGTTATTGAAGGCTTGGTTAACTTTTAACCATAGGATCGGATTGTCTTAAACGGCAAAAAATTAGGCCGGAATAGCAGAGGTTTTGTGTCGTTTTGCGAGACGGTTCTCAAACTCAGAACCAGCCACTGTCTTTGATGGCCTCAAAGCCGAAGCGCAGCCGCACCTCATCTCCCACCAGTCCGTTTTCCAGGCCGTAGGTCATGCCCCAATCGCTGCGGTTGATGACAGCCTCTGCGCTGATGCCCAGGGTGTAGTCCTCATGACCGATGGGATACTCCGCCGCTTTGTTGAGGGTAACGTTCACGTCGACCGGCCGGGTCTGCCCCAGCAAGGTCAGGTCACCGGTCACTATGCCGGTATTGTCCCCGGTTTTTTCAAAGTCACTCACTACGAAGGTAATGTCCGGGTGTTTGCTGGCGTCCAGAAAATCGGGCTTGCGGAGGTGGTCGTCCCGTTTATCGTGGTTGGTAAAGACACTGCTGGCTTTGAAAACCAGCTTCCCGGAATTCAGTTCTCCGGTTTCTTCGTTGTATTCAAACTGACCTTCAATATCCCGGAACATGCCCATCACCGGGGCGTAGCCGATGTGCATGATTTCAAAGCTCATGGAGAAGTGCTCTTCGTCCACTTCGAACTTCGCCGGCTCTGCATAGACACTCGTAGCCATCGTCAGCAGAATCGAGGTTGCCAGTGCTTCAGGAAATGACAGTTTCATGATTTTGTCTCCTTTGGAAGAGCCAGCGCACGTCCAGAAAAAAGGACCAGGCAAGTAATACCAGAGCGAGCCCGAGTGTTACGCTGGCAAACAGTGCAGGGGTAATGGGAACAACAGCTACCATCAGAGTGACCACCTGCCAGACACAGATGGTCTTCCGTCGGAAGCTGTCTGGCAGCGGGTTATTCAGCCAGGGCAACGGCCAACCGGCCAATATGAACAGATAGCGCATCAGACCCAGGGCAAGTACCCAGCTACCGGCTTTCTCCAGAGCCAGTGTGGCAACGCACAGCCCGAGGATAAAGAGCGCGTCCAGCTCCATATCGAAACGGGCACCGAAGGCGCTATGGCTTCCTGTTGCCCGGGCGATTTTTCCGTCGACACCGTCCAACAACAGGGCGATCAGGCTGATAACCGCATAACTCCAGAGCGCGGGTGAAGTTGCTGAAGATGAGTGGTCGCCGAGGAACGGAGCCCAGCCAACCAGCGCCAGCACCAGAACCGAGCGCAGCAGCGTGGCGCGGTTGGCCCAGCCGAAGTCGGCCCTCCACCGCCAGTGCCGGAGGATAAGGACACTTTGCCCGAGATAGAACGCAAAGGTGATTAGCCAGAAGCCGGTTGGCAGACCAAAGGCTTTGGCCAGAAAAAACGAAACGCCAGCCAGGCCCAGCATTCCCAGGATCAGATCACTGATGGGGCTGAAACTTCCTTTCATTGAGGTGCTGGTGGAATCCATACGCCATTGCGTCCGTATAGCCTGTGAGTGGCGTTCGCAAGCTCCCATTCTACGACTATAGTTTGGAGAGACTGCTTTTGCGTACGCGGCCATTCATAAAATGGACTATTCATGGACGTTGAGAACAACACTGCCTTTTGGATTACCGGGTATCAGGAGGCCAGGTTAGGGCCAGTGCCCGAGCCGACATTTCCCGCTTCTGAAACACCGTATGTGATCGTTCGTTCCCGCTATTCCGGCATCAGCCGGGGGACGGAATCCCTCGTCTACAACAACCAGGTTCCTGAAAACGAATATCAGCGAATGCGGGCACCGTTTCAGGAAGGTGACTTTCCGTTCCCGGTGAAATACGGCTATGCCAGTGTAGGAGAGGTTGTGGACGGGCCGGAAGCCCTGCTGGGGCAGAACGTATTTTGCCTCCACCCTCACCAGCAGCGATACGCGGTGCCCGCATCCGCAGTTCTGCCTTTGCCAGCCCAGGTTCCAGCTGAGAGAGCAGTGCTGGCAGCCAATATGGAGACCGCCATCAACGGCGTCTGGGACGGGCAGCCTGCCATTGGTGACAGAGTCGCGGTGATCGGCCTGGGCGTAGTGGGCTTGTTGGTGGCCTGGCTGGTCAATCGCATTCCCGGCGTGGAATTGATTGCGGTTGATACCAATGAAGGGCGAAGATCGGTGGCTCAAGCACTTGGCGTACCGTTCACAACCGAGCCGGACATCCAGGACTGTGACCTGGTTTTTCATGCCTCAGGGCACCCCTCGGGATTGGCCAAAGCCTTGGCGCTGGCGGGGTCGGATGCCCGTGTGGTTGAATTGAGCTGGTATGGCGACACGCCTGTGTCCGTGCCGCTGGGCCACGCGTTTCACCCGAACCGGCTGACTCTGAAATCAAGCCAGGTGGGGCAGCTATCGCCGGAGCGGAGGCCGCGCTGGAACCATCGCCGCCGCCTGAAGCTGGCGCTTTCCCTGCTGTCAGAGCCGGTTCTGGATGCGCTGATCAGTGGAGAGTCGAGCTTTGACCAGCTTCCGCAAGTCGCCAGAGATATCCTGATGCCGGGCGCCGATGCGCTTTGCCACCGAATCGTTTACTAACCAGGGAGAGACCATGTTCAGCCTGACCGTTCGTGATCACATGATGATCGCCCACAGCTTTAACGGTGAGATTTTCGGGCCTGCCCAGGGCGTTCACGGGGCAACCTATGTGGTAGATGTTACTTTCGAGCGCCACGTACTCGACAACAACGACCTGATTGTCGACATCGGGCAGGCTTCGGTGTTGCTCAAGGACGTGTTGTCGGAATTCAACATGAAGAACCTGGATGATATTCCCCAGTTTGCGGGACGAAACACCACCACGGAGTTCATGGCCAAGGTGGTGTTCGACCGCATGGCGGCGGCCATTCACGTCGGGCGCCTGGGCGAGGATGGCAAGGGCGTGGTCAGCCTGAAAGTGACCCTCAGCGAGTCGCATATCGCGTGGGCCAGCTACCATGCCGGCATCTGAACTCTGGTTCGTGGTGCCGGGAGACCCTGGCCAGAACACCGGCGGTTACCGTTATGTTCGGCGCCTGGTTTCGGCGTTGGCCAAGGCGGGCATTCCGGTACAGTTAACCGGCCTGGAAGGGACGTTTCCCCAACCGGATGACATTGCCCGGCAGTCGCTGGATCGGTTCCTTGCGGGCTTGCCAGACGGAACCCGGGTCGTGCTGGATGGCCTGGCCATGGGCGGCCTGCCTGAGGTTTTACAGCGACACCAGAGGCGCCTGAACCTGATGGCGCTGGTGCATCACCCGCTGGCGGATGAGAACGGCCTGAGCGAGCAGGAGCAGGCCTGGTTCAAGCACTCGGAAACGACGGCATTGGCCTGTGTTGGCGCCGTATTCACCACCAGCTATTACACCGCGGAACGGCTGCTGGCATTCGGAGTGACGCCGGCGCGAGTGACCACCGCCTTGCCCGCCGTCGACGACGCTTTTTTTCAGCAAGCGCCCCTGATTAACCGGCGTGATGCCACCAGGGCGATTCATCTGTTGTGTGTGGGTCATCTGTCACCCCGAAAAGCGCAGCATCAGCTGATTCAGGCGCTTGCTCAACTCACGCAACTGAACTGGCGCCTGACACTGGTTGGCAGTGCGGAGCGAGCCACGGATTATGCCTCGGGTGTTCGTGCCCTGGTCCGAGAATCCGGTCTGGAAAGCCGTGTTGAGTTTGCTGGCGAGTTGGAAGAAGCAGATGTGCTGACGGCTTATCAGCAAGCCGATCTGTTTGTGTTTCCCTCGCTTTACGAAGGCTATGGCATGGTCATCGATGAAGCTCTCGCAGCCGGGCTGCCCGTGTTGAGTTCCAACGGCGGCGCGCTGGTTTCGACTGGCGCCAAACCAGGCGTTGCGTTGTATGAAGCGGGCAATGTAGCGGCTCTGGCCACCAAATTGACCCGGCTGCTTGCCGAACCGGACGCCCTTGAGACACTGGTCGCGGGCGCCATGCAGGCCCGGTGCGAGATCCGTCGCTGGTCTGAAACCGCGCAAGATTTCCTTTCCGGCCTGGAAAAGGGCAGGCCGCGTAACCCGGTTCAATTTGCCGCGGATTGGCTGGAAGCAAGGGAGCCCGCCGATCACCGGGCCCGTGATGCGGGGCTGACGGCCCGGCTCGCCGAATGGCTTACGGAACGATACGACTGCCGGGCGTCGGGTAGTGAACCGGGGGCGCCTCTCCATCTTGTGGATCTCGGTACCGGTCGAGGCTCCAATCCCGTCTACCTTTGCCCGAGATTGCCCGTACCCCAACGGTGGACGCTGATCGAGCCGGACGAAACGTTGGCCGGGATAGCCCGCAAGCGCGTTGAACAGAAGGATGCACCAGCTGCGCTCGAGCTGACTGCCTTAACGGAGGATACCCTGGACACGGCCTTGCCGGCGGACGCCGACCTGGTAACGGCCTCGGCCTTGATCGACCTGGTTTCCGAACCCTGGTTAAGCGCCTTGGCTGCAGCGGTGGCCAAACGTCAGGCGGCGTTGTTGGTCGTCATCAGTTACAGCGGCCATTTCAGCCTGGAGCCTGCCCATCCCTTCGATGACGAACTGCGCGCTCTGGTCAACGCTCATCAACACCGGGAGAAGGGCAGCGGTGCCGCGCTCGGCCTGGACGCCACGGCCTGTTTGAGTCGTTTAATGTCCGGCAAGGGCTATGAGATCCAGACGGCAGATAGCCCTTGGGTATTGACGGGTGAACAGGCAAACCTCGCCGCCATGTTGCTTGAGGGCTGGGCTGAGGCGGCCACGGAACAGCAGCCGGAACAGGCGAACGCCATCCAAACCTGGCTTGAAACCCGTCGGCAACAACTGGATGCCGACGCCCTCGCCATTACCGTGAGCCATACGGATCTGCTGGCATGGCCGAAGCAGACCTGAACCCGGAGAGGCCGGTCCACGGCTTTGGGCGAGGGGTGTTCCGCTGGTGCGTCACCTTGCTGCTTCTGGGGATTGTTTTTGTTTTCGTCGACATCGATAGGCTCGCCCAGAGACTGGCGATGGTTCCGCCAACGATCATCCTTGCGGTATTGGTGGTTTCGCTGATTCAGATCGCACTGTCGGCCTGGCGCTGGCGGTATACCGCGAACCGGCTCGGTGTAGCCATGGGTTTTGGCTTTGCCTTTCGGGAGTATTACCTGGCCGGGTTTCTGAATCAGGTGCTTCCCGGGGGCGTGATGGGGGACGTAAATCGAGCCTGGCGCCACAGCCGTTCGGCGAAGCGTTTGCAGCAACTGGCGATTGTCCATGCGGTTGTGCTGGAGCGCCTGTCAGGCCAGTTGGTGCTGGTACCGGTTGCACTGATTGCGGTGTCCGGGCTTTGGTGGACCGGGCAGTTAAATAGCCAGTTCGGTGACGCAGGCGTATCCCTGAAGCTGGGCTATTGGCTGATTCTGCCCGCGTTGGCCGTACTCGGGGTTTTGCTGGTCTCTATGACGGGGTTCGGGGCCCGGTTCAGGCGTTATGTCCGACGATTAAGCGGGGATGTGCGTCGGGCTTTTCTGGGGTGGCGGAATGCCCTGGTGCAGGTTGGTACCTCGGTTCTGGTTTTCCTGACCTATATGGCGGTGTTCGTGTTGATGGCCACGGGCATGGGCTTACTTGCCGACGGCACACCCTGGCTGGTGCTGGTAGCCCTGTGCCCGCTACTGTTACTGGCCATGGTGGTGCCGGTAACGGTGTCTGGTTGGGGCGTCAGAGAGGGCGTGGCGGCTATTCTATGGCCATTGGTAGGGCTGCCGGCAGAGCAGGGCGTGGCGCTGAGTGTTGGTTATGGTGCGGCGGTGTTTCTGGTGAGTTTGCCGGGCGCGCTGGCGCTGCTTGTCCGCCGGTAATCAGGGTTTGGCGGTGTCGAACGCCAGATCAAAGAGCATGTCGCTACCAAGATTCACCAGCTGGGCTTTGGGGCGAAGCGCCTCATCCAGCTGATCAATCTCCGGCAGGGAGAACGCTGGCCGGCCGCTGCCGATGATCATGGGGGCAACCATCACATGTAAGCGGTCCAGTAATCCCGCCTTCAGGAAAGACGAGACGGTAACGCCTCCGCCCTCGATAAAAATCTTGCGAAGTCCAAAATCCTGTAACACCTGCAGGATACGTTCGGGAGAAGCAGGGGGTTCGTTTTCTGCGGAGCCCAGGCAAGGCACTGTTGTAACCCCGGTCGGATCCAGCGTTTTGGGGCCTGGCTGATAATCGCCGGCAATCAGGTGCAGGGTAGGAGCATCGCCGTCGGTGAACAGGTGGTGGCTGGCAGGCACCCGCTGCCGGCGGTCGATCACGACGCGCACCGGGTTGCGGCCAGAGGTTCGGCGCACGGTCAGGCGCGGATTGTCGGTGCTGGCCGTTCCAGCGCCGACCACCACGGCGTCACACAGGGCGCGGATTCGGTGCAGGTGGGTAATGCCGTCGTCACCATTGATAAACCGGGAGCAGCCGGTGACCGTGGCGATCCGTCCATCCAGGCTCTGGCCAAGTTGGCCGATCACCCGGCTGTTATTGGTGACGGGCTGGCACAGGGGCAGGAACAACGACAACAGGTTCCTCGCCTGTTCGGATGCCGGCTGAACGAGTTCCCAGCTTTTGCCGTTGATCTTCACCGCGGGTTGATCAGAACCGGGCACGGGCAGGGTGATATTGCTCCGGTTGATCGCGCTGAGTACCAGATCCCAGGCGTTATCGGTGTCCAGTGCGTCATTTGCCATGTGGTACCTGCTCGTTCGTTGTTCGTTTCAGTATAGGCAGATTGTGTCCAAAGCTATATGTACGATACATTTCCGGTTTGATTCACTTTTTTCGGCCAACTTTTCAGGGGCACGGAGCCATGCGGTACCTGCAATCTTTTAACCGTCGTCTGCGTCGTATTCGGGAGCAGGGCCAGTTGTCCCTGGGGGATGTGGCCGAAATGTGTGGCGTGGACGAGGCCCGTGTCCGAAGCTGGGAGGCGACGGACGCACGCCAGAGAGGGTACCCCGGGGTTAGTGAATTGCTGGATTTTTGCCTGAAAACCGAAACACCGCTGGAACGTCTACTGGATATGGACGATGACGGTGAAGATGGGCAACTGGAACTGCCGGGGCTGGCGTTCAGCAACAGTGATGATCTGTCAGTGGCGCTGAAAGAGCTTGAGCAGGAGATCAATCGAATCCAGCTCAGTGATGACGAAACCGAGCTGTTGCGCCGGTTCCGCAAGGCAAGTGCAGATAACCGGCGCATGGTGTTGCAGCTATTGGGGCGCTAAAGGGCCCGGGTCGCCTCTATTTTCCCTTCTTGTAGATGTTCTCGTAAACGAAGTTGGTGGCCTCCACGAAACCGTCAATGCTGCCGCAGTCAAAACGCTGACCTTTAAACTGGTAGGCCAGCACGCAACCATTCTTCGCCTGCTCCAGCAGGGCATCGGTAATCTGAACCTCACCATTCTTGCCCGGCGGTGTGCGCTCGATAATGTCGAAAATGTCCGGGGTAAGAATGTAGCGGCCGATAATCGCCAGGTTGCTGGGCGCGTCTTCCGGTGCCGGTTTCTCGACCATGTCGGTAATGCGGTAGAGGCCATCCTTCATGGATTCGCCCGCAATCACACCATATTTATGGGTTTCGTCTTCCGGTACTTCTTCAATGGCCACAATGGAGCAGCGGAACTGGTTATACAGCTTGACCATCTGGGTCAGAACGCCGTCACCATCTTCCGGGCCCACGCAGAAGTCATCTGCCAGCACGACCGCAAACGGGTTGTCGCCCACCAGGTTGCGGCCAGTCAGGATGGCGTGGCCCAGCCCCTTCATTTCATTCTGACGGGTAAAGGCAAAAGAGTTGTTGTTGATCAGATCCCGGATGGAGGTTAGCAGGCCTTCCTTGCCGGTACCGGCAATCTGGTGCTCGAGCTCGTAACTGATATCAAAATGATCTTCGATGGCGCGTTTGCCGCGGCCGGTGACAAAGCCGAATTCATGAATGCCGGCATCTGCGGCTTCCTCCACCCCGTACTGCACCAGTGGCTTGTTAACGATCGGCAGAATTTCCTTAGGCATGGCCTTGGTGGCCGGAAGGAAACGGGTGCCGTATCCGGCAACCGGGAAGAGGCACTTTTTGATCATGATTGTTCGTCCTTAATCAGGTGGTTTACCGCTTTGTTTACCCACAAAGCGTGCCAAGTGTAACCAAGTTGTATGCTGAGTTGGAGGGTTTCATTTCCGAGTGTTGATTTCTGGTAATTCTGTCGACTGGTTCCGATCTGTCCGGGGTGACTGAAATGCCTAGAAAATTGTTTCACTCCCGCTTTTAACTACATGATTTTACGTAACATTAAATTTGTAAATTTATGATGATAATGGTGGCCTGAGAGCGGCCTATCTTTTAAAGTTGCACCGAATTAATGGGTTTACATGAAATTGACATTGCTTCGGGTTTTCCAGAGTGCCGCCATTGATCTTCAAACTGCCTGTTCGTCACTTCTCATTGTCTGCACTGTTTTTGTGCGCGACAGCGAGCTGGTGTCTGCCAGCCTACGGTTCAGAGACGGCGCTCGATGGTGATACCCCGGAAACCAGCCGGCAGGCGTTGCTTCCCGAGAACAGTCTGAAGCTGACCCGTGAACACTGGCTGCGCTCCAAGATGAAGTTTTCCGGGCGCACCAACCGGGACACCGATCATCGGGATGGGGCGCTGAACGTGGGCCTGAATGGTCTTTTCTGGGCGAATCATCGTGCCGGCGTCCGCTACAGTGACGCCAAGACCTATCGGGTGGGCAATGAGCGCCGAGTACTCGGCTTCAGTTATGGCCTTCCGGTAGGGCGTAACCATCTGGATATTGAACTCCGGAATACCGCTTATGAAGAGGTGTCCAGGGCAGACGGTTCCCGTTTTCAGAAAGAAGGACGCACCCGGGATCTCACTATCACCGGCAGGCGGGCCCTGTTCTCTACGTTCGGCTATCAGTTCCTCGGCCGTGCCGGATACTCTTCCGTAAACCAGTACTGGACCCGAAGAACGGATGAAGTGCATCGTTCCAGTTACCAGTTATCGACCCTGGGGTTCGAGGCTAACGGACATCACAATCTGTACGGTGGTTTCGACCTGAGCAGCGGAATTCGTGCGGTCACGGGTATTGAGGCCGAGATAGAGCGTGCAACCGATTCGGAACAGGGACGGCGTGAAGAGCAGTTTGGGCGCATGGTTCTCAGTGCATCGCTTGACCGAGAGTTACTGGCCTGGCAATGGGGGCTGGACGGGGAATACCAGTTGGCGTCTGCCGATATTCCGGGTTCTCAGCACCTGAGGGTCGCCGGGTCTGGACTGGTGGCGGGTTTCAACGGCCAGTCACTTAGCGTAGCCGAAGGTGGGTGGCTGCGCCTGGGTAGCCGTAGCCCGGAATTCGATATTCCGTTCTTTCCCAGGCTGTCGTCCAGTGTCCGCCTTTCTGTTCTGCGCGGCTGGATTCCCGATGAGTCATTTCAGCAGCATCAGGCGGGGCATGTTACGTCGGGAGAGGTCTCATGGGGGCTATCTGCGCGGCAGTTCAGCGCCGATGTCAGCCTGGGGCGGGTGCTGAACACAACCACAGATGCCATAGCCGTACCTGATCAACCGGATGTCCGCTTTACCATGAGCTTGCAGATCTGAAGCAACTCTGCCTCACGTTGTTTCATTTGATTTCGATTCGCTTACGAACTTGTCACTTGTAGCAGCCCTCGGGCGCGGTGCTACATTGAATGGACAAACCGTGAACCGAGGAAGGAAACGATGCACGCAGGGAAAGTAGGTCTGGTGGTTCTGGGATTGTTCTTGTTTGCTCCCCTTTATGCCCAGGCGTTCCAGTTTCAGGATGTTGTGGAAAAAGCGAAATCGAAGGCGAGTGTGGCGTACGAGCCGGTCCCTGGAATTCCCGACTTCATGGCAGGCCTGAGCTACGACGAATACCAGTCTATCCGCTTTGATCCTTCAAAAAGCCTCTGGCGAGAAGGGGATTCCCGTTTCCAGGTAATGCTCATTCCCGCTGGTAAATTTTACACCCGTCCAGTAAGCATCCACGTAGTGGACAGCGAGGGCGTCCATCCACTGTCGTTCGATAAGAGTCTGTTCAATGTCGACGACGAGGCGCTCAGAAAACGGGTGCCGGCCGATCTCGGGTACGCCGGGCTCAAGTTGACGTTCCCTTTTGATGGTCCCGACGTAGCCAATCAGTTCCTGGTGTTCGCGGGCGCAAGCTATTTTCGCGGCGTCAGTAAGGAAACCTCTTTCGGGCTGTCTGCGCGGGGTATCGCTGTAGACACGGGTTTGCCGACCGGTGAGGAGTTTCCTGATTTCACGGAGTTCTGGTTGGAGCGCCCCGCTCCCGACAGCGACCATGTTCGTGTCTACGCATTGTTGGATGGTCCAAGCCTGACCGGGGCCTATGAGTTCACGGTCTACCCCGGGGAGCAGACCCGGGTAGATGTGAAAGCCCGCCTGTTTATGCGGGAAGATATCGAGTTACTGGGGCTCGCACCACTCACTTCGATGTTCTATTACGGGGAACATACTCCCAGGCCGCTTGGTGAGTGGCGCCCCCAGGTGCACGATTCAGACGGATTGTTAATCCATGATGATGCAACCGGCGAGTGGCTATGGCGCCCGCTGATGAACCCGGATCGACTTGCCGCAAGTTTCCACAGTGTCCGTCGTGTCGGCGGCTTTGGTCTGATTCAGCGTGATCGGGAGTTTCGTCACTACGAAGATCTGGAAGCCCGCTATGAGCGAAGGCCCAGCGCCTGGGTGAGCGCCGAGGGGGACTGGGGGAAAGGAAATGTGGTTCTGGTGGAGATACCTACGGACGACGAAACCAATGACAACATAGTCGCTTTCTGGAGTCCGGGAGGTGAAGTGTCCGCAGGCACGTCGCGGGATCTGAACTACTCGATTCAGTTCGGCGGTCCCGGCGTGGCGCCACATCCCGGCGGCAAGGTGGTAAACACCTTCGTCGGCTCAGGGGATCGCATAGGCGGCGGTGACCAGGCCGGTGCCTATCGGATCCTGGTGGATTTTGCCGGCGGTCCCTTGTCGGAGCTCAACGCGGAGTCTCCCGTAGTCAGCAAGGTGACCGGGGGCGAGGGTGTTGAGGTGCTTGAACACTTTGTGGAGTGGGTAGCGCCAGAGAATCATTGGCGATTGTCGATCCTGGCCAAGCCCGCGCCGGATCAGATACTTCAGCTGCGGGGTTTTCTGATGGTGGATGATGAGGTCGCCACGGAGACGTGGAGCTATTCCTTGCCGCCCGGGACAGGCCTGCGGGCAGAACCCTGATCCTGGAGGATCGTATGGACGCGCAAACCTCTTACCAGTTGCTGGGAAAGCTGTTGGTGTACCTTGAATTGAGTGGCGCCAGTAACGACCGTAAAACGTTCAATGGCGCACTGGCCTTACTCGCGGACGGCGTTGCCGGAAACGAACACAGCGTTCGGTTTGAGGACCTTTTGGCCCGCATTCCTGACTACTTCGAGTTGGATGAGCCAAGTCTTCCGCCGGTAGCTCCGCCGATTCGCCGCAGCAGTATCGGGTATTTCACCGATGACTGAGTCAGCGACTGCGTCCCGCTCCTGGCACCTGCAGGCGACGATCCGACGCCTGGTGCTGACTGCGTTTGTGGCTGGACAGACGGGGCTGGCGTCCTGGTTTCTGCTCCAGGTGCTGCCTTATCACGGGGGCAACGTGGTGGAGTGGCTGATTGTTGCTGTTTTCGCGGTGCTTTACCTTTGGATTGCCTTTGGCTTCTGGATCGCAGTATACGGCTTCCTGCTGCGTTTACTGGGCGGAGATCGGGCATCGTTACTGAAGCGCCATACGCCGAATGAGCTGGCGGCAACGCCGCTGTCGAAAACCGCAATTGTCATGCCTTTGTATCACGAGCCGGTAAGCTGGACGCTGAAGGGGCTCAAAGCCATTTACCTCGATCTGGCGCGATCAGGCCGCCTGGATGATTTTGATTTTTATATTCTCTCAGACAGTCAGGATCCTGATGTCTGGCTGCAAGAGCAGCAGGTCTGGTTGAAACTGGTGGAAGAGCTCGGCGCTCAGGGTCGGCTCTTCTATCGCCGGCGTCGGGTTAATCTCAACTACAAAAGCGGCAACGTGGCTGATTTCTTGAGGCGCTGGGGAAGTTAGTATCAGTATATGGTCGTTCTGGACGCCGATAGCCTCCTCGCCGGTGACACTATTCGGACCATGGTGCAGGTGATGAACCGGGAACCGCAGGTTGGTATCCTTCAGACTGCTCCTACCATTATTAACGCTCGCTCCGCGTTTGCTCGTATCCAACAGTTTGCCAATCGGCTTTACTCGCCGCTTTTCGCCACGGGCCTGGCTGCCATCCAGATGGGGGATGCTGCATTCTGGGGCCACAACGCTGTGATACGCGTTGCTCCATTTATGGCGCATTGTGGTTTGCCAAAGCTCAAAGGCGCTGGTATCTGGCAAGGGCCGATCATGAGCCATGATTTCGTAGAGGCGGCGTTTCTGGGGAGAGCAGGGTATGAAGTCTGGCTGGAACCGGCTTTGGGGGCCAGTTATGAAGAATCTCCGCCCACGCTTGATGACGAACTTGCCCGAGATCAGCGCTGGTCGAAAGGAAACCTGCAGCACGCAGCGCTGATGCTATTCTCGCCTCGATTGCGCCTGGCACATCGTTTTGCCTTTTTGAATGGCATTATGGCGTACGCATCGTCACCGTTATGGTTGTTGTTCCTGGTCCTGACAACGATTGCTGCTGTGCAACTGACCATCGCGCCTATCGATTATTTTCCAGACGGGCGTGAGAGCCCCTTTCCTTTATGGCCAGAATGGCGGCCGACATGGGCCATCACCCTGGTCGTCAGCACCATGGCGCTATTGTTTTTGCCGAAGTTTCTGGCCATTGTTGACGTCGTCGTCCATCGGGCTCTGAGTGGATTTGGCGGCTTTTTCAGGTTGTTGTCCAGCGTGTTGCTCGAAATCGTCGTCTCAGTGTTGCTTGCCCCCATCCGGATGCTTGCCCACAGTCATTCCGTCGTTTCGGCCCTGTTAAACGTTCGGCTGAGTTGGGCAGGCCAGAATCGTACCGAGGAGACTGGTTGGCGGGAGGCTGCTATGCGACATCTGCCCGGACTTATCATCGGTAGCGCCTGGTCGGCCTTTGCCTGGACCCTGGACCCGATGTTCTTTTTATGGTCATTACCCGTGTCTGTCCCTCTGGCACTGGCAGCGCCAACAACGGTTTGGCTGAGCCGGTCAAGCAGCGGTGAGTCCCTGAGTCGCAGGGGCTTATTGTTAACACCTGAGGAGCGAACCCGTATGCCGTTGCTTGATGATGCAAGGGGTTTTCGAGAGGAAGCAGAGAGTGAGGTTGCTCTCACGCCGGTTGAGCAGGCGGTACTGATCCCTGCGGTCAATCGGCTGCACCGTCACCTTGCCGGGCGTGGCGCCAAGGGCCTGAAGAAAGAAGTCATTGAGGGAGAGCTCGATGCCTGCGTCAGCCGAGGCTACCGGGGAATCGAAAAGGGCCGGCTTTCGCTTTTGCTGGAAGACCCGCAGGCACTGACAGCCCTGCATCGGCGAGCCTGGAGTGCGCCTTCGGACTCATTCTGGGGGCAACGCGTTCGCAATCTCGTGCTGCACGCGCAAGGTTTGCAGGATCTGTAAACAATCATACTTAAGCCTAACTCACAATTGTTGACAATCAGGGAATGCAGGCGTAGTTTCACGCTAAATAACCTCTGGATTGTTAACAAAGCATGATTCAGGCACAGCTGCAAACCCAAACCCGCGCCGATGAGGCCTTTGATTGTCTGCAAACGGCGATTGTGAAGGGCGATCTGGCGCCGGGCGAAAAGATCGGCGAAGTCGAGCTCTGTTCCCGCTTTAACCTTACCCGAGGCCCGCTGCGTGAAGCGTTGGGCCGCCTTGAATCCCGTGGATTACTGGTCAGGCGCCCTCACGCTGGTGTGAAGGTGGTGTCCGTTAGTGCCGCAGAGCTTCTTGAGTTGTACCGAATTCGCGAAGTCATGGAGGGGCTGGCAGCCCGTCAGGCGGCCGAACGCATGCCCGATGAAGAAATCCGTGATCTCCTGGCCACGCTCGATAGTCATGAAAAAATGATTGAGGAAGCCCAGGGCCAGGCCTACTACCAGGCCGAGGGTGACTACGACTTCCACCACCGGATTGCCACCGGCAGTCGCAATACCAAGCTGGCCCAGATGCTTCTGGGTGATCTTTACTACATGGTGCGGATGTACCGTTACCGGTTAAGCACCTCGGCCGGGCGCCCCCATCTGGCGCTGGGTGAACACCGCCGTATCGTCGAGGCCATTGCCCAGCGCGATGGCGAACTCGCCGAATTCCTGATGAAACGACACATTAATGCCGCACGCCAGAACATCGAGAAGAAAATCGAAGAAGGCGTTCTCACCATCTGATAAGAGAGGAAAAACCCATGGCTAACAAACTCTCCCCGGGCGCCCGTTTTCGTAAAGCCCTGAAAGAAAACCAGCCACTGCAGATTGTTGGTACCATCAACGCCTACGCGGCCATGATGGCCGAGCGGGTAGGGCACCAGGCCATTTATCTGTCTGGTGGTGGTGTAGCGAACGCCTCCTATGGTTTGCCGGATCTGGGCATGACCACCATGAATGACGTGGTGGAAGACGTGCGCCGGATTACCGCCGCGGTTGATGTTCCGCTGCTGGTCGATATCGATACTGGCTGGGGCGGGGCGTTTAACATTGCCCGTACCATTCGGGAGATGGAGCGTGCCGGCGCCGCTGCCGTGCACATTGAAGACCAGGTCGCCCAGAAGCGCTGCGGCCACCGCCCGAACAAGGAAATCGTTTCCAAAGAGGAAATGGTAGACCGTATTAAAGCCGCAGCCGACGCTCGTGAAGACAAAGACTTCTTCATCATGGCCCGTACCGATGCGTTCCAGAAGGAAGGGCTGGAAGCGGCGATTGACCGTGCCAAAGCCTGTATCGAAGCCGGGGCCGACGGTATCTTCGCTGAAGCCGTGCACGAACTGAGTGACTACAAAGCCTTTGCCGAGGCGATCGATGCGCCGATTCTGGCCAACATCACCGAATTTGGCGCCACGCCGCTGTACAACCGGAAAGAACTGGCGGATGCCGGCGCGGCGATGGTGCTGTACCCGCTGAGCGCCTTCCGTGCCATGAACAAGGCAGCGTTGACGGTATACCAGAATATTCTGGAAAAAGGTGACCAGAAAGACGTGGTTGACCTGATGCAGACCCGTATGGAGCTGTACGATTTCCTCAACTACCACGATTTCGAGCAGAAGCTGGACCAGCTGTTCGCTCAGAAAAAAGACTGATTGCGTTAAACTGAACAAAATATAAACAGAAAATCTGGGAGACCAACATGGCTGAAGCAAAGAAACTCGGTGGCGCTGGCCTGCGTGGCCAGGTAGCTGGTGAAACCGCCCTGTGCACCGTTGGCAAAACCGGTACCGGCCTGACCTACCGCGGATACGATATTACCGATCTGGCGGATAACGCCCAGTTCGAAGAAGTGGCTTACCTTCTGCTGCGAGGCAAACTGCCGAACCAGGCCGAGCTGGATGCCTACAAAACCAAGCTCAAGAGCCTGCGTAACCTGCCGGAAGCGCTGAAGCTGGTGCTGGAGCAGATCCCCAAGGACGCGCATCCGATGGATGTGATGCGTACCGGTTGCTCCATGCTCGGTAACCTGGAAACCGAACAGGATTTCAGCGAGCAGGACGACAAGATCGACCGCATGCTGGCGGTGTTCCCGGCCATCATCACCTACTGGTACCGCTTTGCCCACGAAGGCATTCGCATCGATACCGCCAATACCGAATGCGATTCCATTGGTGGCGTGTTCCTGGAGCTCCTGCATGGCAAGAAGCCCAGCGAGCTGCATGAGCGGGTGATGAACGTCTCCCTGATTCTGTACGCGGAGCACGAGTTCAACGCCTCCACCTTCACGGCACGTGTATGCGCCTCCACGTTGTCTGACATCCACAGCTGCGTGACCGGTGCTATCGGCTCCCTGCGCGGCCCGCTGCACGGCGGCGCCAACGAAGCGGCGATGGAACTGATTCAGAAGTTCAAGACCCCGGAAGAGGCCGAAGCCGGCCTGATGGGCATGCTGGAACGCAAAGAAAAAATCATGGGCTTCGGACACGCCATCTACAGCGAATCCGACCCGCGCAATGCCATTATCAAAAAGTGGTCTGAAAAGCTGGCCAAGGAAGTGGGCGATACCGTGCTGTACCCGGTTTCCGTTCGCTGTGAAGAAGTCATGTGGCGCGAGAAGAAGCTGTTCTGTAACGCCGACTTCTTCCACGCCTCGGCCTATCACTTCATGGGCATTCCGACCGAGTTGTTCACGCCCATCTTCGTGATGTCCCGGGTATCCGGCTGGACCGCCCACGTGAAAGAGCAACGCGCCAACAACCGAATTATCCGCCCGAGCGCTGAGTACACAGGCCCTGAACATCAGGACTGGTTGCCCATCGACAAGCGGAGCTGAGAGAGACTATGAATACCCAATACCGTAAAGCCCTGCCGGGCACGGAACTGAAATACTACGATACGCGCCAGGCGGTAGAAGACATCCAGCCGGGCGCCTATGCCAAGCTGCCTTATACCTCCAAGATTCTGGCGGAGCAGCTGGTGCGCCGTTGCGATGCGGAGTCTCTAACGGATTCCCTCAAGCAGCTGATTGAGCGTCGCCGCGACCTGGATTTCCCCTGGTACCCGGCGCGGGTGGTGTGCCATGACATCCTGGGCCAGACCGCCCTGGTGGACCTGGCCGGCCTGCGTGATGCCATCGCCGAGAAGGGCGGTGATCCCTCCAAGGTCAACCCGGTGGTACAGACCCAGCTGATTGTTGACCATTCCCTGGCCGTTGAAGCCCCGGGTTTTGATCCGGATGCCTTCGAGAAGAACCGCGCCATCGAAGACCGCCGTAACGAAGATCGTTTTCACTTCATCAACTGGACCCGCACCGCATTCAAGAATGTGGACGTGATTCCGGCCGGTAACGGCATCATGCACCAGATCAATCTGGAGAAGATGTCGCCGGTGATTCAGAACCGACCGGATGAAGACGGTCACCCGATTGCCTTCCCGGATACCTGCGTGGGCACCGACAGCCATACGCCTCACATTGATGCGTTGGGTGTTATCGCCGTAGGCGTGGGCGGTCTGGAAGCGGAAACGGTAATGCTGGGCCGCCCGTCCATGATGCGTCTGCCTGATATCGTGGGTGTGAAGCTGACTGGCAAGCGCCAGCCTGGCATTACCGCCACCGATATTGTTCTGGCGATTACCGAGTTCCTGCGTAAGGAGCGCGTGGTCGGCGCCTACCTGGAATTCTTCGGCGAAGGTGCGTCGAGCCTGACCATCGGCGACCGGGCCACCATTTCCAACATGACCCCGGAATACGGTGCTACGGCCGCGATGTTCTACATCGACGAGCAGACCATTGACTACCTGAAACTGACCGGCCGTGAGCCAGAGCAGGTAGACCTGGTTGAGAAGTACGCCAAGGAAACCGGCCTGTGGGCCAGCGAGATGACCGGGGCCCAGTACGAGCGCGTGCTGGAGTTTGATCTGTCTACCGTGGTCCGTAACGTGGCCGGCCCGTCCAACCCGCACCGCCGTGTCGCCACGTCCGATCTGCACGATCGCGGCATTGCCGTGAATCTGGATAAGGCACTGGAAGAAGAGAAGAAGGGCCTGATGCCGGATGGCGCGGTCATCATCGCTGCCATTACCTCCTGCACCAACACCTCCAACCCCCGCAACGTGGTGGCGGCTGGCCTGCTGGCCAAGAAAGCCAACGAGCTGGGGCTGGTGCGCAAGCCGTGGGTGAAATCCTCCTTCGCACCGGGATCCAAAGTGGCCCGCCTGTACCTGGAAGAAGCTGGTTTGTTACCAGAACTGGAGAAACTGGGTTTCGGTATCGTGGCCTATGCCTGCACCACCTGTAACGGCATGTCTGGCGCCCTGGACCCGAAAATCCAGCAGGAGATCATCGACCGGGATCTGTATTCCACCGCGGTTCTCTCCGGTAACCGGAACTTCGATGGCCGGATTCATCCGCACGCGAAACAGGCCTTCCTGGCGTCACCTCCGCTGGTTGTCGCCTACGCCATCGCCGGTACCGTTCGGTTCGATATCGAACAGGACGCCTTGGGCTACGACAAGGATGGCAACCCAGTCACGCTGAAAGACCTGTGGCCGTCTGATGAAGAAATCGACCGCATTGTCGGCGAATACGTGAAGCCGGAGCAGTTCAAGCAGGTGTACATCCCGATGTTCAACCTGGATGAAGCCGAGCAGGCCAAGAGCCCGCTGTACGAGTGGCGCCCGCAGTCCACCTACATCCGTCGGCCGCCATACTGGGAAGGTACCATGGCCGCCGAGCGTGCGCTCAAGGGTATGCGCCCGCTGGCGATCCTGCCGGACAACATCACCACAGACCACCTGTCGCCATCCAACGCCATCATGATGGACTCGGCTGCCGGTGAGTACCTGCACAAGATGGGCCTGCCGGAGGAAGACTTCAACTCCTACGCCACCCACCGTGGTGACCACCTGACTGCCCAGCGAGCGACCCTGGCCAACCCGAAACTGTTCAACGAAATGGTCCGGGACGAAAACGGGGAAGTGGTGCAGGGTTCCCTGGCCCGTGTGGAGCCGGAAGGCAAGACCATGCGCATGTGGGAAGCCATTGAAACCTACATGGAACGCAAGCAGCCGCTGATCATCATTGCCGGTGCAGACTACGGGCAGGGTTCTTCCCGTGACTGGGCGGCCAAGGGTGTTGCCCTTGCAGGTGTAGAGACCATCGTCGCCGAAGGCTTCGAGCGGATTCACCGCACCAACCTGATCGGTATGGGTGTGATGCCGCTGCAGTTCGAAGAAGGCACCACGCGCCACACGCTTCAGCTGGATGGTACCGAGACCTACGACGTGGAAGGCAAGCCCGCCCCCGGCGCCAAGCTGGAACTGGTCATTCACCGCAAGAGTGGTGACGTGGACCGGGTGCCGGTGATCTGTCGTCTGGATACCGCGGAAGAAGTCACCGTGTACTCTGCCGGTGGCGTACTGCAGCGCTTTGCCCAGGATTTCCTGGCGTCTGAAAGCGCAGCCTGATCGCCATGGCAAGGTCAGGCGGGAGTTGTTCCTGGCTCCCGCCTGAAACATTCATTCAAGTGAGGCTCGCTCAATGAGTTTTGCTCCCCAAGTTCGTATTCCTGCCACCTACATGCGTGGAGGTACCAGTAAAGGCGTATTCTTCCGCCTGCAGGATCTGCCCGAAGCCTGCCAGGTACCCGGTGAAGCGCGAGACAAGCTTTTGCTGCGTGTAATTGGTAGCCCCGATCCCTACGAAAAGCAGATCGACGGCCTCGGTAATGCAACCTCCAGCACCAGTAAATCGGTAATCCTGGCAGCGCCCACGCAACCGGACCACGACGTCGATTATCTGTTTGGCCAGGTGTCCATCGATAAACCCTTTGTCGACTGGAGTGGTAACTGCGGCAATCTCACCGCCGCCGTAGGCGCATTCGCCATTAACGGCGGCTTTGTCGCCAAAGAGCGTATTCCTGAAAACGGCATCTGTACTGTTCGTATCTGGCAGGCCAACATCCGCAAAACCATTGTGGCTCATGTGCCGATCACCAACGGTGAAGTACAGGAAACCGGTGATTTTGAACTGGATGGCGTAACCTTCCCGGCGGCGGAAGTACAGATCGAGTTTATGGACCCGGCCGATGGCGAAGGAGCCATGTTCCCCGCGGGTAATCTGGTGGATGAACTGGAAGTGCCGGGTGTCGGCACTCTGAAAGCGACCATGATCAATGCCGGTATCCCGACCATTTTCATCAATGCCGAAGACATTGGCTACAAGGGCACCGAGCTGCAGAACGATATCAACAGCGACCCCAAGGCGCTGGCCATGTTCGAAACCATTCGCGCCCATGGCGCGGTGAAAATGGGGCTGATCTCGGATATCGCGGAAGCTGCCAGTCGCCAGCACACTCCGAAAGTGGCGTTTGTGGCCAAACCTTCGGATTACGTGTCTTCCAGCGGTAAACAGATCAATGCCGCCGATATCGATGTACTGGTTCGGGCGCTGTCCATGGGCAAGCTGCACCACGCCATGATGGGTACGGCTGCGGTGGCTATTGCAACGGCCTCTGCAATTCCCGGCACGCTGGTTAATCTGGCAGCTGGCGGCGGAGACCGTACCCATGTGACTTTCGGGCATCCGTCCGGAACCCTTCGGGTGGGGGCGGAAGCGAAGGAAGTCAATGGTCAGTGGACTGCCACCAAGGCGATCATGAGCCGCAGTGCGCGGATTATCATGGAAGGTTGGGTGAGGGTACCTGGCGACAGCTTCTGATGGCTCCTATAGTTGGGACAGGAGGGCCGTAATATGTCTGCCACTTACGATCTCAACGAACGCCCGGACTACGACGACGTACTGCAACAAATCGCCGACTATGCCCTTGATTACCGCATAGAAAGCGAAGAAGCCTGGGAAACGGCCCGTTATTGCCTGATGGACACCCTGGGCTGCGGCTTGCTGGCGTTGCGTTTTCCGGAATGCACCAAACACCTGGGCCCGCTGGTGGAAGGCACAATCGTTCCCCACGGCGCCCGGGTGCCTGGCACTCCATACCGCCTGGACCCGGTGAAAGCCGCCTGGGACATTGGCTGTATCGTCCGCTGGCTGGATTACAACGATACTTGGCTGGCGGCCGAATGGGGCCACCCCTCCGATAATCTCGGCGCCATTCTTGCAGTTGCCGATCACCTCTCGCAGAAGCGCGTTGCCAATGGCCAGGGGCCACTGGCCATGAAGGCTGTTCTTGAGGCCATGATTCTGGCCCATGAAATTCAGGGTGTACTTGCCCTTGAGAACTCGTTTAACCGGGTCGGGCTGGATCATGTTGTGTTGGTGAAGGTGGCATCGACGGCCGTCAGTGCCAAACTGATGGGCGCCAACCGGGAACAGATGCTCTCCGCGCTGTCTCATGCCTGGGTCGATGGCCAGGCCCTGCGAACCTATCGCCACGCGCCAAACGCGGGTTCCCGCAAATCCTGGGCGGCCGGCGATGCCACCTCCCGGGGTGTTCGCCTGGCAGATATTGCCATGCGAGGGGAGATGGGCATTCCCGGGGTGCTGACGGTGCCACAATGGGGCTTCTACGACGTCCTCTTCAGCAAGACCAATCGAGATCAGGCCCTGAAACCTGAATCATCTCGTAGCTTTGCATTACCACAGCCTTTCGGTTCCTACGTGATGGAAAACATCCTGTTCAAGATCTCGTTCCCGGCAGAGTTTCATGCCCAGACCGCCGCCGAGGCCGCAGTAACATTGCACCCACAAGTGAAGGGCCGGCTGGAAGACATTGATCGCATAGAGATTACCACCCACGAGTCGGCTATTCGCATTATTTCCAAGCAGGGCAAACTCGCCAATCCGGCAGACCGGGATCACTGCCTGCAGTACATGACGGCGGTGCCACTGATCTTTGGCAACCTGACGGCAGAGCATTACGAAGACAGCTTTCACCAGGCCCATCCAGAAATCGACCGCCTGAGAGAAAAAATGCAGGTCATCGAGGATGAACGATATACCCGCGAATACCTCGAGGCCGATAAACGATCAATCGCCAATGCGATACAGGTTTTCTTCAAGGATGGCTCCAGTACCGACAAGATTGCAGTGGAATACCCGATAGGGCACCGACGCCGGCGCAAGGAAGGTATGCCGCTGCTGGTGGAGAAATTCCTGGCCAATCTTCAGACACGCTTTCCTGCCCAGCAATGCGACGCCATTATGGACAGTTGTGCTAGTCTGGGGCGGCTTGAGGTGATGCCGGTGCACGAGTTTGTGTCGCAACTATAAAATATTTGTAAAATTGAACGAAATGGGCGAGTGGCCCACATTGCAGTTTCAATGAATTGCCGTACAATCCCGTAACGGTTTGTTACAGTGTGTAGCAAAGGATGCTTGCAGTACAGGCAGTGTGAACCGCACAAGGAGTCGACGTGGCCCACGTCAGGTTGTTCAGACACTATATACACTTACCTTTTGTTATTCTCGGCCTGATCGATCTGATCGTCATGGGCCTTGCGTTCGCACTGGCGGTGTTTTTCCGCTTCTTCGGCGAGCTCGAATTCTTCCTCGATAATCTTGTTTTTGTCCTCCCTTCCATCACGATCTTTGCGTTGTTCAATCTGATCGTCATGATCGCCCTGGGCGTGCACCAGTCTCGTGTGGAAGAAGGCATGTCCGGCATGATGCTACGCACCATCATGGCCATGATTCTCGCCATACCGCTGCATGGGTTTGCCTATTTCGTGGCTGATGACTGGCTCTGGTATCTGGGCAGCTTCGGGTTACTGACATCGGCGACTGTGCTGGCGATATTTTCGCTGGGCATTGCCAGAATGGTGTTCTTTGCTGTGGTCGGCAAGGACCGCTTCAAGCGCCGGGTTCTGGTGCTGGGTGCCGGCCGCCGGGCAAAACAGATGTTCGAGGACCTGACCACTCCCTTCAACCGCAAAGGTTTTTCACTGGACGGCTTCGTTCCCATGCCGGATGACACGGTGGAAGTGGATGAGCAGTATCTCATTAATCTTCCAACCTCGTTGCATGACTACGTCCTTCGACACCCGGTGAGGGAGATTGTGGTTGCGGTGGACGACCGCCGTCGGGGCTTGCCGATGGAAGACCTTCTGGAATGCAAAATGGAAGGTGTGCACATTATCGACGGTGCCAACTTCTATGAGCGTGAATCCCGTAAGGTGGCTCTGGAGATGATCACCCGCGGCTGGCTGGTGTTCTCTGACGGATTCACGGTTTCTTCGGTGTATGGCGTTGGCAAGCGGGCGCTGGACGTTCTGGCCTCCGGTACGCTCCTGCTGGCGACGTTCCCGATCATGATTCTCACCGCCATCGCCATCAAACTGGAGGACGGTCTGAAAGCTCCGGTGATTTACAGTCAGGAACGGGTAGGCCTGAACAACCAGGTGTTCAAGGTGCACAAGTTTCGGTCCATGATTACCGACGCGGAAAAGAACGGCGCAGTCTGGGCTCGGAAGAACGATACCCGGGTGACACGCGTTGGCGAATTTATCCGTAAGGTGCGGATTGATGAACTGCCACAGATCTTTAATGTACTGAATGGCACCATGGCCTTTGTCGGGCCGAGGCCAGAACGGCCGGTGTTCGTTGAGCAGCTGTCTGAAAAGATTCCGTTTTATGCAGAAAGGCACCGGGTAAAGCCCGGGCTGACCGGTTGGGCTCAATTGTGTTTCGCCTATGCGGACAACGAAGAGGACACCCGGGAAAAGCTGCGCTACGACCTCTACTACATCAAGAACCAGAGTTTACTTCTTGATCTGTTGATTATAATTCAGACAGTAGAAGTGGTATTGTTCAAAAAAGGATCAAGGTAGTTTCGGGAGTCAGCTGTTCCCGGAACATGGAATAGAGCACGGACCTCACAAGAGAGGAATAAAGATGTCACGGAAGTATCTCATCCAAGGGCTTATTGTGTCCCTCATGGCGGTAGCTTTGGCAACGGGCTGTGCCGGCCCTTCCGCTTCCTCTTCAGAACAGATCCAGCGTGCATTGGCCGTTGATACCCGGGATAGCGTGGATCAGTACATACTGGGCGCAACCGATGTCGTACGGGTTTCTGTGTGGCGCAACGAGGATCTCAGCATCTCCGTTCCGGTTCGGCCTGACGGCAAGATCTCCGTACCGTTGGTAGGCGACGTGCAGGCCAGTGGCCGCACGCCCGAAGAGTTGGCCAGCTCCATTCGTACTTCCCTGACTGAGTACATTCGTGAGCCACAGGTGAGTGTGGTTGTGACCTCCATGGGCAGCCATGAATTCACAGACCGGGTGCGGGTAACGGGTGCGGTTCGCCAGCCCATTTCGGTACCTCATCGGAGCGGTATGACGGTTCTGGACATGTTTCTTAGTGCCGGCGGCGCAAATCCTTTTGCACAGCCTAACAGCGCGATGCTCTACAGACCGGTGAATGGTGAAGTCGTCGCCATTCCCATTCGTCTGGACGATATCCTCAATCGTGGTGATATATCGACTAATTACTCGATGCGGCCTGGTGACATTCTTGCAGTGCCGGAAAGAGGCTTCTGAGATAGACGTAAGGATTAGCGGCAACGAAAGATCCATGACTGTATAGGCAGGTAGCACAGATGGCCCTTCCATTATCGAATATGCCGGTTGAAGTTATCCGAGAGATACGGTCTCGTAAATGGCTGGTATTTTTCGCCTTTCTACTGGCCAGTTTTACTGTGTTGGCGGCAGGGTTTGTTTGGCCCTATAAGTATCGTTCTGAAGTCACGATATTTGTTGATGATCAGAATATTATCAGGCCCTTAATGGAGGGGAGTGCGGTCACGACGGAGATCAGTGAGCAAGCATCTTCTGCTCGTCAAATGTTATCCAATAGAGATTTATTGACGAAAATTGCAACCGACCCCGAGATTTTTGGAGAGGAAGCATGGAACGCTTCTGATGCAGTCATTGAATCACGCATCGGAAAGCTCCGATCAAACCTAGGTGTGGAGAGGACCGGAGGGTCATATTTTGCAATTACTTATAGTTCGGAATCTCCTCTAAAATCATTTAGGGTCGCCCAACGTTTGGGACAACTGTTTATCGAGGAAAGTACAGCAAGTAAGCGTATTGAAAGCCGTAATGCTTACGATTTTATAGATAAGCAAGTTAAAAGCTATGAGCAACAAATAGCTGAAGTTGAAAAGCGATTAGAGCGATTCTTGTCTGAAAACAAGGAGGGAACGGAAGAGGAAGCGAGCTCCCGCATGAATAACTTGAAAAATCAGCTCGAACTCGCAGAGCTGGAGAGAAGAGAGCTTCGTTCTAGAGTAGAATCTCTGCAAGGTCAGTTGTCAAATATTGACCCAATGGTTAGACAAGGCAGAACGTCTGACGCATATCAAAAGCGTATTAGCCAACTTGAGACACAACTCGATGACTTACGACTACGCTACTTGGACACATATCCCGACATCATAATTCTTAAAGAACAAATTTTTGAATTGAAAGAGCAAAGGAAGGAAGCGCTTGAGCAAGGCTTATCTTCTGAACAGTCTGTTCCCGGGGAAGAAATTGCAAACCCTTTTTACCAGGAACTTCGGCTGTCGC
The DNA here is from genome assembly GCF_016464145.1 of Marinobacter sp. bablab_jr008. Lineage (NCBI taxonomy): Bacteria > Pseudomonadati > Pseudomonadota > Gammaproteobacteria > Pseudomonadales > Marinobacteraceae > Marinobacter > Marinobacter sp. bablab_jr008. The sequence continues at coordinate 28,882 of NZ_JACDWW010000089.1, read as the reverse complement.
TTGCACGAGCCAGGGCCGACCTCCAAACAATCGATACCCGAATTCAATCCCTGAAAAGCCTGATTGTAGAGCAAGAAATTCGGATGGATAGAATCCAGGCTAATAAAACGCAATATGCCGAAATAACACGTGACATGGCGGTTAACAAACAGATATACAACGATTTACTTCGGAGGAGGGAAAAAGCAAGAGTTTCTATGCACTTAGATGTAGAAGGCCAGGGTCTGAACTACGAGATTTATGAATCAGCGCAGTACCCAATGCAACCTTATGATATGAAATTCTCGACTTTTGCAGTCGCAGGTCTGTTTCTCGGGATCCTTTTCCCTTTCGGGACCATTGCGGGACTTTTACAGATCGATCCCCGAGTCCGTGCGAGGGAACAGCTGGAAGAGGATCTGGGGCTCCCTGTCCTTGCTGAAATTCCAAAAGTCCGAACACCCTACGAAAAGCGACGTGAGAGAAGGGTAACTGTTGCGGTCGTTGTGGTTTGTCTTATAGCAGTTTCTGTCTATATCGCTGTTGCCGTTGCTGAAGTGCTAGGGGTAATTTGATGACGGATTTGAAACGAGAGCACGATGCTGCCGATGAAGCCGGGCATACAAGTAGGCGGGAGCCAACGAGTGATTTTCACAAAGAATTGAGAACCGATGACTCGAGGATGTTGGTTCCTAGTTCCTTAGAACTTGGAGCGGGAGCAGTAGATAAATACGTAATCAGTAAGCAGATCGTAAAGATGCAGGAGCCGAGACGGCTAACGCATGACGATCTGGATGAGCGTAGAATCATTTACCCTGAGTCGCCGAATCGACTTCTGGTAAATAAATTTCGGCATTTACGAACCAAGCTTGTTGAGCTTTCGAGCGGTAATAACTTCACCATGGTGGTCAGTGGCGCCTGCGAAGGTGTGGGTACTTCCTTTATGGCATTGAACCTGGCCGCAGCATTTGCATTCGACCATGCGAAGACAGCGTTGATTATTGATTGCAATCTTCGTAATCCAACCCAACATTTTCCATTGGATTTGTCGCCAGAAACAGGTTTGACGGACTTCCTCGAGGATGCAGATTTCGACATTGGTCGTATTATATACCCCACTGGCATTCCTAGACTGCGACTAATACCCGCGGGTAGTAAGCGCGAGGCTCCTGCTGAATTCTTCACTTCATTTCGGATGAAGCAGTTTCTTCAGGCGGTTCGAAGACGCTATCCAGATCGTTTCATTGTTTTGGACACGGCGCCTATTAATGAATCGCCCGATGCACGAATTTTGGCTGAGCTTTGTGACTATTCTATGCTGGTGGTTCCACACGGACGGCTGACACCGGCCGCAATTGCTGATGCTGCCCAGAGCTTTGACCCAGACAAGTTTGTGGGAGCTGTAATAAATGGATAATCGTTACGGGTCATGGACGATCCATCGCGTCACGATCGTCGTTACCCTTTTTTTAGCTATAACTTCTTCTCAACTTCTTGCGGCAACGAATAGCTTGTCCGGAGGAGTTAAAAGCCGATATTCCGATAATTCCCGGTTGGATTCATCCAACGAGGAATCCGATCTGGAGAACCGTGTTACGGTAGATTTCAGCCATGAAGGCGCGGGTGCAAAATGTCAAACCGGTGCGGATGTGAGTCTCGGATACGGAGAGTGGGTGAATGAGACGTTTGATCCAGAGGTTTATACCAGTGGCGGCCTGAATGGCATTTGCAATATATCCGAAAGAATTCAATGGCGTGCTTCTAACGTAATTACTCAGCAAACAGAGGACAGCAGGGAGGCTGACACGCCCAATAACAGAACTAGAAAAAATGTTTTCAGTACGGGGCCTTTATATTCAGTTCAACTTTCTCCAGTAGACACGCTTTCGCTTTCAGCCAGCTATGTAAATACCGAATTTGAAGAAGAAGGTGATCCCGATAGTAATCGCATTATCGGAACTACCTCCTACCTGCACAATTTAAGCCCCACCCTGGGAGCCGGGCTGTCTGGAAGTGTCGAACGAGCTGAATTAGACACGGAAGAGGAGCTGGACAAAGAAAGCCTGAGCGTCACCTTCAATAAGAGTTGGGCAGTGACGAGTATAAACGGCGCTGTCGGGATTAACCGTTTGACGTCCCGGCTGGGCCAGCAGGAAATTGAAACCGATGGCATCACGGTAAGCCTTGGTGTCGATCGTCAGATAAATCCGACTGCTCGATTTTCACTAAGTGTTCGGCGGGAACTAACGGACCAGACATCGACACTCGGGGTGGATTTCGATGACTTCAGTTTCAACCTGACTGATACAGCGGCCGTTGAGGTTACCGCCGCGACAGCGGGATTGCAGAAGCAGTTTAGTGATGGGTCGAATCTGTCGGCCCGAGCATTTGCAGATAGAAGTGACTTTGTAAGAAGTGAAAACAGTGAGGACAGCCTTGGTTTTAGTATTTCTTACTCAAGGCCGGTTTCAACCCTAACATCGGTCATTGTCGATACCGGTTATCGTATTAACAGGTACTCCATTGATGACTCTGAAGACACCGAGGTATCGGTCGCAATTAGCACCAGGTATCGATTGACATCTCGAATGACCTTGAGTGCCTCGGTTGGCCATGACAGGGAAGACAGCGATGTTGCAGGAAGGGGGTTTGAAGAAAACTGGGCATCTGTATCTCTGGGTTATCAGTTTTTTTGATGTAGGGAAAGCATCATGAACGGCAGCAACAACTCTTCGCAGTTTCACAATGCGCTCACCATCGACGTTGAGGATTATTTCCAGGTAGCGGCGTTGGCAGAGGCTGTGCAGCGGAGAGACTGGCACTCGATGGAGTACAGGGTTGAAGCAAACACTAACCGGTTGCTTGAACTGCTGGATCGTGCCAACACCCGAGCAACCTTCTTTACCCTTGGGTGGGTGGCAGAGAAATCACCTCAGTTGGTGCGGGATATCCAGAAGGCTGGCCATGAAGTGGCTAGTCACGGTTACAGCCACCAACTGATTTACAATCAAACTCCCGATGTTTTCCGAGAGGAAACCCGACGCTCCAAGCGGATTCTGGAAGACATCACTGGCGAGCGGATCGAGGGTTATCGGGCTGCCAGTTACTCTATTACCAATCAGTCTCGTTGGGCGCTGGATATACTGGCCGAAGAAGGATTTGTGTGGGACTCATCCATTTTTCCCGTGCACCACGACCGATACGGTATACCAGGCACACAGCGCTGGCCACACCGGTTAACAACAGACAAAGGGTATGAGCTAGCTGAATTCCCTCTCAGCACACTGAAGCTTCCCGGTTACACGCTGCCCATTGCTGGTGGTGGGTATTTCCGACTGTTTCCATACTGGTTTAGCCGATGGGGCTTTGGCAGCATTAACCGCCAGGGTCAGCCATTTGTGTTCTATCTGCACCCGTGGGAAATCGACCCCGGGCAGCCTCGGTTGGATGTTAAGTGGTTCTCCCGTTTCCGCCACTACAACAATCTGGATGTCTGCGAACAGCGCCTCACAAAGTTGCTGGACCACTTTAACTTCACGACTATGAGTGAAGTGTTGCGAAGCCAGGGGGTCCTGGATTCCGCAACCGAAAGCAAACTGTCAGTAGCAGAAGCGTCTGGAGCGGAACTGTGATGGAGTTTTTGTTCTGGCTATCGTTGACGCTGCTGTTCTATATCTACTTTGGATATCCTCTGCTGGCGAGCGCTGTGGCCAAACTGGCCAATCGCCCTGTGGGAAAAAGTGAGGATTACAAGCCCAACGTTTCGATCCTGATTGCAGCCTATAACGAGGCAAACGACATTGAGGCGACTCTGAGAAACAAACTGGCCCTGAATTACCCCGCAGACAAGATGGAATTACTGGTAATTTCCGATGAATCCGAGGACGGCACGGATGAGATAGTGCGGGAAGTTGCGCAAGGTTCACCTTTCCCCATCCGGCTGTTCCGACAGGTTCCAAGGCAGGGAAAGACCGCTGGGCTAAATACCCTGGTGCCAGAAACTTTCGGCGACATCATCCTGTTCTCCGATGCAAACTCCCAATGGGACGCACAGGCCGTAAGCCGGTTGTGCAGCAATTTCGCGGACCCGGATGTGGGCTATGCGACCGGCAAAATGGTCTATGTTAACGACGACGGCTCTTTGGTGGGCGACGGCTGCAGCGCCTACATGAAATACGAGAACTGGTTGCGAAAGCAGGAGACCCGGATAGGTTCCGTGGTAGGCGTGGACGGCGGGATAGACGCTATGCGCAAATCCCTCTACCAACCCCTGAATGCTGATCAGCTACCGGATTTCGTACAGCCTTTAAAAGTTGTTGAGATGGGCTATCGCGTAGTTTACGAATCGAGGGCCTTGCTGAAAGAAGAAGCTCTGAACGACAGCGACAGTGAGTTCAGCATGCGGGTAAGGGTCAGCCTTAGAGCACTCTGGGCACTAAAAGACATGAAGCACTTGATGAACCCCCTGAATGGCCCGCTATTCGCCTGGCAGCTCATTTCCCATAAATTATTGCGATACACCGCGTTTGTACCCTTATTGACCTTGGCGCTCAGCACGTTACTACTTGCGCCGGATTGGGGAATTTATACCCTGGCCTTTGTAGGGTTCGTTACATTCACGCTCTTGGCCTGGACCGGTTTCCGACGGGAAAGCAAAGCCCAATCGCTGTCTGTAGCTTACTCAATACCTTACTACTTTGCGCTCTTGAATATTGCGTCCTACAAGGCCGTGATAGCTTTTTTGAAGGGTGAAAAGAAGGTTGTATGGAATCCAAGGAAGGGTTGAGCAGTGACACAAATCAATAACAGAAATGACAACGCCTCGAAGACAATATTCGAATCTGACCGTTTTGTTCGATATTTACCTTTTCTGATTCTGTTGTTTGCCTTTCTCTTTTCATTTGGAAACAAAATAAGCGTTCTTGATGTGGGCGCACCTTATGTCACGATTGATGACGGTACGAAATATGAAGGGGGATTTCATGTCTGGTTCGGGCAGGCGCCGCCTCAGAGAATGTACATTGAGAGCTGGATAAGCGGAATATCCTCAATAGCAACCTATGTTGCTATAAATTCTGGCCAGGAAGGTGCTCTGAGCCTAAACCTGGTTGCTGATGCCTACCGGGATTTTCGCACCAATCCGGACCCCTATGTATTGTCATACCGGTCGATCATGCTTTTTGTCGACTTTTTAACCGCGGTCCTTGTTTTTCTGCTGGCAAAAGAAGTGGCGAAGCGGCATGCCGAGGCAAACTGGATTGCAGTTATAGCTAGCAGCTTGTATTTGCTCAGCTTTAATACCCTGTGGGCCTACGTTGTTGCGCGGCCTGATACCTTGACTGTTTTCTTCGCAGTTGCCGGCCTCCTGCTTTACTACCGCTCTGGCTTCGGCCTACACCAGCAAACGCTGATTCTAAGTGGCGCAATGTTGGGCCTTGCCACGGGCATGAAACTGCATGGTGCCTTTTTCGTCATTTTCATCTGCCTTGATCTATGGCGACAGCTTGGTTTTAAAGAAGCGGCCAGGCGTGCTTTCTGGTTCGGCCTGGTTTCCGTGCTGGTATTTTCAGTTTCAGCCGGCTCAGTAATTTTTGATCCAGCCCTCTACATCAAGCTTCGCTTGCTAAACGCCCGTGATGACGCATCACCATGGTTAGAGTGGGGGGATCAGTTCATCACGTTGTTGCGAGGCACGGGTTGGCTGATAGTTCCTCTGATCATCGCATCGACTTGGCGTGTGCGCCGCTTGCCCCAACTGAGAGGTGATCCCAAAGTAATCAGCATTGTCTTCTTGAGCATTCTATGGCTGCTCCTTTTTGCCAGCCTCCGGGTACTCCGCGGATACTGGATGTTGCCAGCTTTGCCTCTGTTTTACATTGCCGCAGCATTTACACTTGTGTATCTCTCCAGACCTTATTGGCGTCTGACGGCCTTGGCAGTGCTGCTGGGGGTTTTCTCAACCCAGGTGTGGCAGGAAGGAAAAGCTTTCAGAAATGTACCATTCAATGAGTTACGCAGTTGGGTGGTTCAGAACGTTGCGCCGGACGAGACCATCTACATTCTCGGATATACAGCACTCAATCTGCCGTTGAACACCAGTGCTATTCTGCAATACAAGCAGGTTCTCGAATCTGGCTATGCTGATTCCGTTGCTAGCGGTGAGTCTTTCACCAACCGACACATTCGGCTCTGGGAAGAGCGTGCGGGATACAGGTTATTGGATATGCTTAATTTCCAATCAGCCGCGGGTTACCGGTATTTTGGCTATAACAGTTTCTTGCCTGATGTCATGGAAAAGCTGATTCCTTTCGAAAACGTCGACTACATTTTTCTGCAAGAGCATTTCGATATTTCTGGCGAAGAGCAACTTGCTTACCTTGTAGCAAAGGAGTACGAACTTCTCATTTCGCTGACAGGCCCGGGAGGTGGCGGATATGGATTGTCCTACGACGTCTATAAACGCAAAGAGTGAAGTTTCAGTAAAACCTCCGAAGATTCTTCACTTTATTGAGAGTGGTGGACTTTATGGAGCGGAGCGAGTCATCCTGAATCTGTCCCGGGAAATGCTTCGGGACGGAGCGCTGGTGCCCGTTGTTGGCTGCATTGTCAGCAATAAAGCAGAGCAGAATGATCTTTATGATGCCGCTGTTAATGAGGGCATTGAGGCTGTAAAGCTGGTGATTCCAAATCGTCGCTTTCTCCTTGCACTCCCGACGATCGCCAGGGACCTAAAACAACTGCACGTCGAACTGATCCACTCCCATGGTTATAAACCGTCAGTTTATGGTTTTCTCTTGCGGATTCTGTCTGGCATTCCAGTTATCGCTACCTGCCATCTTTGGTTTGAAATGAACCAAACCGCATTAAAAACAAGGGTTTTGATTGCCCTTGAAAAGCATTTTTACCGCTGGTTTCCCTGTGTTGTGGCCGTGTCTGATGATATCCGTCGAGTCTTAATAAGCAGCGGGGTTCCGCCATCAAAAGTGGAGGTTGTTGAAAACGGCGTATCAATTAGAGCTCTGGCGAACCCCGGCGAAGCCTCAATACTCCGGAAATCTTTGGGCGTAAAAAGCGATGAATTTTGTGTTTTCAGTGCAGGAAGGTTGACCCGCCAGAAGGCACAATGGACTCTTATAGAAGCCGCAGCATTGCTTAAAGAGCGTAAGCTGCCAGTTAAAGTGCTGATCGCTGGAGAAGGAACGCTGAAAGAATCGTTGCTCGAGCAGATCGAGCGGCTAGAAGTGCAGGATTACGTAATGCTTCTCGGGTTTCGGCAGGATATACCCGAATTGCTCGCCATCAGTGACGTGTTTGCGCTGCCCTCTCTGGACGAGGGCATGCCTATGATCTTGCTGGAAAGCACCGCACGCGGTGTCCCCGCGATTACTACCGCTGTGGGTGATGTCCCCAAACTTGTCATTGACGGCGAGAGCGGGCTGATCATTCCAAAGGAAGATCCAGCGTCGCTTGCCAAAGCAATTGAAAAAATGGCGAAAGATCAACCCCTCCGTCATCGCTTGTCAGAAAGTGCTCGTCTGAAAATGCAGGCCAGGTATTCCAGCGAAGCGATGCATAAAAAATATAACAGTATCTATCAGAACCTTCTGCAGGGAGCGCTGGCATGAAGACTTTGTCTGCTGTCAGTCAGCCTCCAATCAAAATACTCTTTAGTATTGACAGGCTCGTTCGTGGAGGAACTGAACTGCAATTAACCGGGTTGATTGATCACCTGGATCGTGATCGCTATACCCCTTATCTGCTGACGATCCGCCCAACCGATCCTGTATTGATTCCGGAAAATTGCCAGCATCTGGATCTGCATGTGCCCAAACTTTTTTCGGCTTCCGGATTGCGATCATTGTGGTTTCTCGTTCGCTTCTTACGAGAGGAGAACATTCAGATTGTTCAGGCTTTTTTTCAGGATTCAACAATTTTTGCTGGATTGGCTTCCAGAATAGCTGGCACGCCGGCCAGAATTGCCTGCTTTCGGGACCTGGCATTCTGGAATGATTCGCGCCAGACACGGCTACTCCGATGGATCTACGGATTAATGAATGGATATCTTGCGAATGCGGACGTTGTTCTCAATCACTTTTCCGACATCTTCCGTATCGACGTAAACCGAGCACGCGTGATCAGAAACGGTGTTGATGCGACCAAACTGGGATATCAGGAGCACACCGGAGTAACAACGGATATCGGAATTGTTGGCAACATGACCCGAGCCGTGAAGCGAACAGACCTTTTTATTCGTGCTGCCGGCATCGTTCACAGAGAGTACCCCGACATACGCTGGCATATACTGGGGGATGGCCACTTACGTCCTGAACTTGAAAAGCTGACCAAAGAGCTGGGGATTAGTGACCGAGTGATTTTCGCCGGGCGAATTGAGGATGTGTCCGGATATCTGGCCAGGCTACAGGTTGGCGTGATCTGCTCAGATTCGGAGGGGTTAAGCAACGCCTTGCTAGAGTATATGTTCCGTGGTGTCGCGTCTGTTGCAACTGAGGTGGGTGGAAACACTGAACTGATTGAACACGGCGTAACCGGCTTGAGCGTGCCGCCTGGCAACCCACAAGCCTTGGCCGATGCTTTGATCCGTTTAATAGAGCAGCCTGAACTCAGGGAGAAGTTGGCCAGAACTGCGCGAAGCCGTGTAGAGAGGATATATAGTTGGGACAATTGTCTGGCTGAGCATGGGCGGGTTTACAGCAGCCTTTTGCAGAGCCAGAAAATGGAGTTGCCTGCATGAGGTTCTTAAAGTTTCTTGGCGTGGGTGGTGTCGCAACACTCATTCAATATGGAATACTGATTCTTCTGGTAGAAGTGTTTCAGGCAAGCGCTCTCGTGGGTTCTACGATTGGTTACATCGTCAGCGGCGTTTTTAACTATACACTTAATTACTATTTCACCTTTACCAGTACCGCAAGGCATGCACATGCGGCTACAAGGTTTGTGGCTGTTGCCATTGTTGGCCTCGCCTTGAATAGCAGCCTGATCTTCTTACTTACCGACTTGTTGGCAGTTTTCTACATTGCTGCTCAGATTATGGCGACCGGCGCGGTGGTTATCTGGAACTTCATCGCTCACAAGCACTGGACCTATCGCTCAATAAAGGATCATGGATGTGATGTCTGAAACTGAAACTCCCATTGTTCTGTCTGTGGTTATTCCCTGCTATAACGAGGAAGAAGTACTACCGGAGACAGTAAAGCAGCTTGGTGGACTGCTGGAAAGCATGGTGTCTGAAAACCTGATACATCCTGACAGTCACCTATGCCTGGTGGATGATGGCAGCAAAGACAACACCTGGCCAATAATCAAGGAGTTGTCTGCCAAATCAAACCAGGTGCGCGGCCTTAAACTGGCCAGGAACCGGGGCCATCAGAATGCACTGCTTGCAGGGCTTGAGAATGCCGAAGGCGATGTATTAGTAAGCATTGATGCTGACCTGCAGGACGACATTACGGTGATTCGCACCATGGTCAAGGAGTACTACAGTGGCAATGAGATTGTTTATGGCGTTCGAAAGAAACGCACCACTGACAGCTTCTTCAAGCGTGTGACTGCTGAAGGGTACTACTACCTTCTGAGTAAAATGGGCGTCAATATCGTGTTTAATCATGCCGACTATCGCCTGATGAGCCGAAGGGCGATAGAGGCGTTGCGTCGGTATGAAGAGGTGAATCTCTTCCTGAGGGGAATCATTCCCACCATCGGATTTTCAACCGCCGAGGTCTATTACGACAGGGCTGAGCGGTTCGCAGGCGAATCGAAATATCCTCTCAAGAAAATGCTGGCACTTGCGCTAGACGGGGTCACCTCATTTTCGGCGGTTCCATTGCGCTTTATCGCGGGCCTTGGGCTCATCATTTTTATATTCAGCATGCTGATTTCTATTTGGGCGCTTGGCATTAGGCTATTCACCGATGAGGCTATCCCGGGCTGGGCATCATCCGTTCTGCCAATGTACCTGCTTGGCGGTATACAAATCCTGAGTCTTGGCGTAATTGGAGAGTACGTATCCAAAGTTTATATGGAAACCAAGCGTCGCCCTCGTTATTTCATTGAACGAGCCGCAGGGAATGCAGCTGGTACAAAATTACAAAGCCAGAAAACCAAGTACCGGACGTTAGCATGATCGAAAAGCTATCAAGACATGTCTTCTATCCTCTCTGGGATCTGAAGGATCGGAGTATACGACTGGCAGAGCTATCCGCTCTTGATATGCAGCAATGGTGGCCCTACGACCGGCTTCGTGAGCTGCAGCTCAACCGTCTTGAAGTGCTTTTAAAGTACGCCCGTGAACATAGCCCCTTCTATCAACAGGTTTTTAGTGAACTGGGACTGGCCCAGGGAGATCTATCAACCTGGGAGACTTTTCAGCGACTACCGGTTACCACAAAACAGGATCTGCGCAATCAGACCAATCAATTCATCAGTGATGAATTTGATAAACAGACTCTTGTAACTGCCAAAACGGGCGGTTCAACCGGAGTTTCACTGAACTTGTTTTTCGACGAAAAATGCCAGCAACGCCGGAATGCAGCGCAGATGTGGGCGGATAAATGGGCAGGCTGGTTACCGGGTGAGAAAAAGGCTGCCATATGGGGCAATCCGCCCGTAGCTATAGGAATGAAGCAGCGCTTACGGCTCAAACTCATGGACCGGACGATTTATCTGGACACCATGAACCTGAACAACCAAAGCATGGCCGATTTTGTATCCAGATGGCGAAAGGAGCGCCCCAAAGCTATTTTTGGCCACGCCCATTCTATTTACTTGTTTGCCAGATATGTTTTGGATAAAGGGCTTGTTGATCTTCGTCCAAAAGCAATCGTAGCGACATCAATGATGCTTCTGGAGCATGAACGAAAAATCATTGAAGAAGCGTTTGGGTGCAAGGTCACGAATCGGTATGGGTGTGAAGAAGTTGGCTTGATAGCCTGCGAGTGCGAAGAGCACCAGGGCATGCATTTGAACATGCCCCATCTCGTAGTGGAATTCCTGGATGCGAATGATCAGCCAGTAAAACCAGGGGAACCGGGCAAGATTGTGGTTACGGACCTGAACAACTTTGCCATGCCTTTGATTCGCTATCGGGTGGAAGATGTTGGGGTATTTAGTGAAAAGACCTGCAAGTGTGGCAGGCAACTGCCAATACTCGACAGGCTTGAGGGTAGGGTGGCGGATTTTCTCAAGTTGCCGGAAGGCGGTCAGGTCGCTGGCATCTCTCTTGTAGAGAGAACATTAACGAAAGTGCCCGGAATTGAGCAGATGCAGTTGGTGCAAACCAGCCGTGATGAAATTGTGATTAACCGGGTCAAGGGCCAAGACTATTCCAATCAGTCTGATGCGATGCTGGTTGATGCAATGCGGGAGGTTTTTAGCGAATCGGTAAGTCTTATCATTAAAGACGTCGTTAAAATCCCCCAGGAGCCCTCAGGAAAATACCGTTTTTCAATTTGTAAGGTCTGAATATGAATGAGCAACCGCTGGTTAGCGTTGTGATAGCAACCTATAACATGGGGCAGTACCTGCCTCTTGCAATCGACTCCGTTCTGAATCAGACCTGGACTAACCTCGAAGTCGTAGTCGTTGATGATGGTTCCGAGGACGATACCCGTGAACAAATGAAAAAGTATGGAGGGGATCCCCGGGTTCGCTACATTCCAACAGAAAACAAAGGCCAACCGCAGGCGAAAAACAGAGGGCTACAAGAGGCAAAAGGGGACTTCATTGCCTTTTGTGATGCAGATGATCTTTGGCAGCCACATAAACTTGAAGTACAGATACCCTGCTTTGACAACGAGGATGTAGGCGTCGTGTATAGCGAAGTTTCTTATATTGATCAGCACGGAGAGCCAGTAGACAAGGAAACACCCTATGAACGCTATAGCGGAGTGGTAACAGATAAGCTGGTTATTAAAAACTTCGTACCATTCGGAACGGCTGTGATCCGCCGGAGTTGTATGGAGGAGGATGGTGCATTCGATGAAGATTTACCCATGGGTATTGATTGGGATTTGTGGTTACGTTATTCAATGAATTGGCAGTTCCAGTACGTACCAGATAAAACTTATACCTACAGAATCTGGCCAGGACAGATGTCAAAGAATTACAGGGGCAGATATAAGAACGCATTCCTGATTCTTAATAAATTCCTGGAGACACATCCTAATGCCCTACCAAAAGCTGTGCAGGCAAATGCATGGGCAGATATGTATGTTAGCCGTGGGATGTCCCTGGCAACCGCAGAGAAGCTTTTTTTCCAACCGTTAAAGGACGTTCTGACCGGTTTGCGATATAACTTCTTTTTTCTCCCCGGGTGGAAAGCCCTGCTTAAACTGTTGTTAGGCCGGGCGCGGGTCTGAGGTGATCAGATGACGCCTAATGATTTGATCTATCGGATTGTTCGACCTTTTGGTGGGCTTAAGGTCGCCAAGTACCTTTCTCGAAAGCATCCACGAATTCTGATGTATCACCGGATTGTACCAAACGTTACTCCGGGGGCGATCGATATCAATCGATTTAGACAACAGATGAGAACCATAAAGCGCGAGCTCAATCCAGTAAGCCTGACTGATCTGATTGTTGGCCACGAGAAAAATAATATACCAGAAAATGCTATTGTCATTACATTCGATGACGGTTACGCAGACTTTTACGACTATGCATACCCCGTATTGATAGAGGAGAAAATACCCTGCACATTGTTTGTTACAACGGGCTTTGTGAATGGCGACAACTGGCTTTGGCCTGATCGACTTCGATATTGTGTGGACAATACTCCGCAAGAATCTATTCGGCTCCCTGGCAAGAGTCAGTCGTTAAGTCTTAGAGGGTGCAGAACCTCGGTCTGGAATGCCATTGCCGATTATTGCCTTACTTTACCAAATAAAGAAAAGATAGAATTTCTTGATCGTGTGGAAACAGAACTGAGGGTCGCGCCGCCCAAGGCACCGCCGCCACAGTTCAAGGCTCTCGACTGGAGTCAGATTCGCGAGATCGCAGGTGCGGGCTTTGAGATTGGGAGCCACTCAGTTAGTCATCCTGTCATGACAAGTCTGGACGATGAGTCACTCCGGTTTGAATTGCTGCAGTCAAAACTTGAAATTGAACGACAGATTGGGCGTCAGGTAACCTCATTTTGCTATCCAAATGGTCAGCCAATTGATTTTGACGAGCGGGTAAAAACCGAGGTCCGTAGAGCCGGCTATAGATGCGGTCTGGCAGCATTTCCGGGTCGGGCTACTCTTGGAGATCTAATGGCAGTTCATCGTTATCCAGGAGGCCTTTCAAATTCCCTCTTTGAAAAAACGGTTTTTGGTTTGAGTTTTCTTGGTTTACCTCATAGTTTCGGTTAGTGGCCATTATTATGTTAATAACATGGCTATTATAATATTAAGATAGTGATTGATGAAGCGGTGCTATTGATGAAAAAGGAAGCTATATTTATAAGTTGGGAGTCTCATACTCGAAGCAAGAGCCTTTCGGATGCAATTGGTATTCCTCTATTTGAGATTGTGGTTGTAGGTAATCGTTTTAAAAGATACTTCTTTTCCATGATAAAAACGGCGTTGTTGATTAGGAGGATTAATCCAAGCGTTGTCATTGTGCAGAATCCATCCATAGTTCTTGCATTTGTCTCTATATTGCTCTCTTTAGGTAAGCGAAAGGTTGTTATGGATGCCCATAATGCAGCAATTTACCCACTTGAGGGACAATGCAAAATATTAAATAGATTCGCGTGGTGGCTTTTGCGAAAAAGCTTTCTTGTGATAGTAACGAATAATGATCTATACCGTGAAGTAGAACGCTTACACGCGAAGCCATTTTTGCTTCCTGATCCCATACCGAGTCCCCCAGTGATGCCCAATACATTTTGTAAAATAAACGACAAGCCTCTTCAGGTTGTGCTTGTGTGTACTTGGGCTCCAGATGAGCCATATCAATCTTTTATTGAAGCTGCTAGATTACTTTGTGATTCTGGTTTTGAGATGAAGATCACTGGAAGACCACCGGATCATATATCGAAAGGTGGATTACCTAAGAATGTAAATCTAACTGGATTCATATCTAAAGCGGAGTATTGGGACCTACTTATTAGTTCCTTCATAATTGTCGACCTGACAACTCGAGATAATTGCCTTGTATGTGGTGCATATGAAGCAGCAGCCGTCGGTGTTCCGTGCATTTTATCAAATAGTGATGTTGCCAGGAAAGTATTTAAAAAAGGGTACGTATTTGTTGATAATAATCCTATGGCGATTGCAGATGGGATTTTGTCAGTCAAAAAAAATCATCTAGAGCTTCGAGATGATATTGTCAAGTTTTCGGCGTCACATGCTGCATATATCCGTCAAGTGATTGATTTTTTAAAAACTGATCTCGAAATCTAAAGGCTGATATTTTGGTTGCGCTTGGTCAAAATATGAACGAAAATATAGGTTAGTGTTGGGATATTAGGCTGAGTGGGGGCGAGGATATGTTGAAAATAAACGTTTGCCATTGTTCTTTTTTGCTGGGGTTGGCGATATGTCCAGTCGTCGCCTTAGCTCAGCCGGTGATTTCTGGTGTGGCGTTGACCGGTGGGCTTTTTGACGGCCAAGAGGTGGTTGTTAGAGGTTCAGGCTTTGGTGATTTTGGGGGCAGAATAATTTCATGGGATGACTTTGAGCAGCAAGTGGTTGGAGAATCTGTCAACGGAAGTCCTGCCAAAATTGGTGTAAATTGGTCTACTCAATATGGCTACGTTGGAGAAGCGATACTTTTTGATGATGAGCGTGCCGTTAGTGGAAATAACTCGGTCAAAATTGATTGGTCTAAGGAGCCAAACGGCTCCAATGTGAAGGCCTTTGGTTGGGCTGGCCAAAGTCCTATCAGTAAGATTTACATCAGTTATTGGCGCTTTATGCAGGGTGATTATAATCCGTCTGACCCTGATAATCATAAGCAGTTTTATTTATTTGGGAGCAAAGGCGAGTTCCCACAATTTATGCCCCTCATTCCTGCAGGCCAAACTGGATGGAGGTTTTACAATAATGTGGGGTCGTCATTAGCTAGCGGATTATTAGAGAAAAATTCGCAGCGTTGGACTTGGGAAAACACCAATTCTGAATTTCAAAGGTGGGAGTGGTTTGTTCAGTTAAACTCTCCTATTGATGCGTACAATGGAATTGTAAGAGGTTGGTTGGATGGTGTTTTAGGTTTCAGTTACGATGATTACCGTGTGAGGTATGTCGATGGCACTTTCGACGACTTTCGTTTAGGACATATGGCGGCTGGGTTTACCGATACAGCGAAAGCATGGTTTGACGATATTTACACAGCTACAACACCCGCTCGTGTAGAGATTTGCGCGGCTAGAATTTGGTCTGAGTGTGGAAAGACAAAAACCATTCAAATTCCGGAACCTGATAAATGGCATGATGATTCGATAGTAGTGAAACTAAGGGGCGTGGACAAATTTTCAGTAAGATCTAGCTATTTATATGTAGTTGATGCCGAGGGAAATGTTTCCGAACCCTTTGGTCTCAATACTTTGGCTGCACCTGAGCCCCCGGATTTGAAGGTCGACTAGCCGGTATTTCTCATAGGATATTTAAAAAGGGGCTTAAATTCACAGAACTTTAGAACATAACTTCAGGGGTCAGCATCGACAACCGATACCCAATAATACCTAAAAAGCATAACCTTTATTCCATTCTTCAACCGCGAAATTGAAGCTGTCTCTCTGTAGGGTTCATTGCGTCGGATTCTAGACTTCACTAGCTTTGCGACGCCTAAATACCATTGCTCAACCGCCGAAGATCTGGGTGAGTTACGATCTTGTGCAACTCGGTGCCGAATTTCTTTTCGGTAGTCGGTTAGTGATATCAACCGTTGTGGGCATCTAGTTTAGTTTTGACATTAAAAGTGTCGAAAGTCTATATAATTGGAGAGATATGCACGTTCTCGCTCCTTGTTTTTGCTCGGCGGATTAAAAGTTGCTTTGTATTTTACTTTTTCAGGGGGGGAGGCAGACCGATGAAAGCTGTGAGTCGAATTCACGCACTTGATATTTTTCGGTTTGTAGCGGCCTTTGGGGTTGTTCTCTATCACTATACGGCAAGGCCGGAAGGCACCATTGATTCGCTTTCGACGATTTTTCAGTATGGGTATTTGGGTGTTCCGATTTTTTTTATGATCAGCGGCTACGTGATTGCGCTTAGCGCTCAAGACAGGACCGCTTATCAATTTGGGGTCTCGCGTTTTGCCAGGCTCTATCCAGGTTTATGGGCTTGTATGGCATTCACCGTCGCAATTATATACGCAACCGGCGGCAAACTTCCGGGTGCTGAGCAATTCTTAACTAACGCCATGCTAATAAATGATTATTTAGGGCAGCCAGACATTGACGGAGTTTACTGGACACTACACGCAGAGCTTAAGTTCTACGCATGCGTAATGATCTTGGTTGCAACCGGGCTGTTCCCAAAATACAAAATCTGGCTTACCATTTGGTTGGCCCTGACAATTGCAAACCACATGACTGGTCAGCCAAATTTCATGGGCTGGTTTATAAGTCCGAGCTGGTCGCCGTACTTTATTGCCGGGGTGGCAATGTTCCACATGAGCGAACGGCGGCCAACATTTTTCAGTGTCAGTATTCTGTTTGGTGCTCTCGCCATGGCAACTATCCAGAGCTACCGGGTTGCTGGAGGTTTCATTCCTGATGCCGGGGTAACCGAACGACTAATAGCTTCGGGCTTGATGTTGGCTTTTGCGTTTGGGCTACTTGCCGTCTCGCTACGTATTGTCATCGTCAAACCAGCCAAGTGGATCGTAACGATGGGTTGCATGACGTACCCGCTCTATCTTATCCACAATCGATCGGGCAAGGCGTTGATAGATGGTCCGCTAAGTGCCGTGCCCGAATGGGCAGCCCTATCGATAACCGTTGCGCTGATGGTTGTGAGCTCTTACCTGATTTTCAGGTTTGTGGAGCGGCCGATAAGCAACTTGGTAAGAAGGTTTGGACTCAAGCTGCCTGGGTGGCTGGCACGAACAAAGCCGCAGGCCATAAAAGAGTCAATCTGAATTATTTTCTAGCTTCATCGATTGGCACTACTAGGCTTTTCTGGGGAATGCGGAATCGGCGGTAGTAGTTGGACTAAACCTTCTTCACTTCTCCAATGGTGTCGTTGGTGCTCAGGTCCTCCTAGCCCGGATTTCTCATAGTCACCCAGCCAGTCTCGCAGGCCGGGCGGGTTCCCGCCATGACCGCTCAGGTGCGGCCATTATTTGCTGGTTGTTGATCAATTTCTGTTGCCTGGACCCACCTCCCCCTTTCCCCCCCATCGCGTCGGGCCGGGGGTGCCCGGTCAGCTACCCCGAAACCAAGCGGCGCACCAGATCCGTGAGTTCGTCTTTGT
The DNA here is from genome assembly GCF_016464145.1 of Marinobacter sp. bablab_jr008. Lineage (NCBI taxonomy): Bacteria > Pseudomonadati > Pseudomonadota > Gammaproteobacteria > Pseudomonadales > Marinobacteraceae > Marinobacter > Marinobacter sp. bablab_jr008. The sequence goes on along the minus strand of NZ_JACDWW010000089.1, from coordinate 11,486 downwards.
AGGGATAGCCGTCACTCATCAGCGCTCGGATTCGACGAGGATTACGAATGATGACCGCGCCAACCTTGATATGCTTCAGTCGTAGATTGCTGGCGCTCACACGCTCGAAGGGCGTCTTTTTCAGGTGTGACCGTAATCGTTCGAACAAGGTGTAGGCAAAGCCTGACAGGATCAGTCGGGCGGTGTTTCTTTTCGACTTCCCGATGCTGGAGCAATCCGGCATCGGAGGTTAGTTATGTGGCCACCGGAGAAATCGGCTTCAATTTGGCGGCGACAGAGTGGCGAGAATGTCAGCTTTTCGGGTACCATTTTGGATAGCGGCGGTTAGTGTTGTTTTTTTGTGTAGGAGCTTGAAATCATGCCACTTTCAGCCGCTTCTTCCTCCTTACGCTACCTTCTCATGAGAAATCCGGGCTAGTCAATCATTCGGTCACTGGTTTTAAGTTTGGTGCAGGTCAGAGTTGCTTTTCCACTTGCAGGCATATGGGCTTTTGCCCGGCGTGAATATCGGTGGGCAGTTAGTCTTGAGCCCGCACCGTTGCCAAATTCTTGATCGCCCTCGATTGTTGTCCTCCACAAAGCCATTGTTATGCCTGCGGCAAACCACCAATAAATTTCGTAAGTATCCATGCCAAAGAGTCCGAGAAATAGCCTGGCAAATGTGAATGCTACAACGGCTTTTGATATAGCAAGGATAAGCGAAGAATTTTTTTGGCTTAAGTTGTTTGAAAAGATAGCCTGTGATTGGATTTTTCTATTGGTTCGAATAATAGTTGTCACAAAATAGCTAAAAGCTATCAATCCAAATATGCTGAGATTAGTCAGTAGTTCGAAATAGAGGTTGTGTGTATCTTGGAATCGCCCGAACATCTCCATGCGAACACTTGGAAATGCTGCTACACCGACCCCCCATGGATGACTTATAAACACATGTAAAGCATCCTTAAGTATCTGAATCCGAGTTTCCGCAGATGCGCCCTCCTTCTCTTCGAGAGTAAAGATAGACATAAACCTGTGAATATAATCCTCAGGTAGCAAGAAAATTCCCAGTGGAATAATTAGCGCAGCAAATGCAAGCATTTTAAATTTTCCAAGGCCTTTCTTTTCCCAAAAGAAGTATAAGGCTAAAAGTCCTGTGGCTATGTAACCTGTGCGAGATCCGGTGAAGACGATGATGATAATGCAGCAGACCAGAAGAGCTGCCAGAGCAAGTTTTTGAATTTTATTAACAACTGGAAAGAGGTAGTAGATAAAAGGCAGGCAGCCTACCGCCATCCCACTGAACGAGTTGGGGTGTCCATAGAGGCCACCTTGTTGCCCGTGCAGGCGCGGAACGCCCTGATTCTCCCAAACCATTCCGCCTGTAAACCAGCCCACAAAACCTTCCTGGCCTAGCTTCATCATGGCCAGGAGAAATGCTCCTATTGCCATTTTGAGCGCCCAGCTGGTTCGAATAAATGCAGTAAAGAAGAGGGCGAGCATCGAAAACTTTACTACTCGCTCGAAAAAAATCGCCCATGATTGTGAGTGGTCGTAAGAGAATGCCGTGTAGAATGCGAGCACACTAAAAAAAATAATTATGGGTTTTTTCAGAGGGGTAGAGCTTCCTGATTCGTTAAGGAGCCGGATAGCTGCACAGATGACAAGAAATGTTCCTAAAAGAAACTCAAACCGGATGGCCCCCAAAATGGCTACTCTTGTGCCTAATTGCAGGTACCATGTAAAGATGAAGACGCAGGTCGCGATCACCAGGAATTTGCTCTCCTGGTCTTCATAGGAGCGCTTTCTGCGTAGAGTCTTTTCCTTGCCTGGTTTGTGTAGGAGTGATAATACCATTTTGATTGTTTCGCTCCGATGAGGAAAAGCTGATCCTTAAGAATACTTGGTTCCTGAGGCGCACTGACTATGGCGTCCCCAATCGGTTCCGGGAATGCGATAATATCGAGAATATCAGACTTGGGCAGAAGAGAGATAACATTGAGCCTGTTTCAAACGAATGCCTGGCAGGAAGCGTGGTGGAATGAGTGGGGGCGTGAACGCGGCGTGAAGCTTTTATTGCCAGGAGGCGCGGAGCGATCCGGGGTCTACCTGCATAGCTATTCTATGAACCATTTGCTCCGAATTCATTGTCTTCAGTTTGTTGGCACAAGCTATAGAGCCCTCTCCACGCCAAGGACAGAGTACAATTCGTTAGGTGAATTATCACGCTTAGAGTGTGTTCTCGCTGAGGTTAAGGGGGTTAACTGGACCGAGGCGGTTTTTTCTGATCTGGATTCCGACACTAATGAGCTCAATACGATCAATAAATGGGCATCTGAGAATGGCTGGTATTTTCGTTATTTGCGCAGCGAAAGCACTCACGGAATCAACACTACTGACACTTTTAAACGGTATCTTGCATGGCTTGGGAGAAACACGCGCCTGAAGCTCTATAACCGCCGAAGCGTCCTCGAATCTCTGGGGGATGTTAGTGAGGAGAATTTTTGGCCGGATCGGACACAGGAATTCTTTGAACTTTTGAACGAGTTTCACCTGACTCGGTGGGGAACTCCCTGTTTTAACGACCGAAGCCTTGCGTTTCACCTGAAATTTTTGAATAGAGGTGTAGCAGAAGGGGTTGAACCTTTGTTGATGGTTCTATGTAATGAAAACCGGCCAGTGTCTGTGCTGTATAATGCTTTTTATCGCGGGTGTATCTATAACATCCAAGCTGGTTTTCATCAGAGTTTACATCCGAAGCTTGCCCTTGGAACGCTTCACTTGGGTTATGCCATTGAATCTGCATTCCAAAACCCGTCGGTTCATTATTTTGACCTTTTGGCGGGAGAGGGGAAGAATACGAATTACAAGGTGCACCTAGCGCCTGACCAGCGGTCGCTGACGACGTGCATGGTTGTTCGAAGCCCGGTGTTTCAAGTGCTTTATCGCGTCAAAGACCTGATTTTGAGTTTGAGAGGAAGAAACAGTAACTCAGTCTAGATCTGTGTAAAATCTGTCAGGCACACTACTTATCGAATGCTCACATGGAAGGTTAGCTGTCATGTCCGTAAACATCAGTGTGGTTATTCCCTGCTTCAACGCGTCAGCTTTTATTGCTGAAACCATTCGGTCAGTTTTGATGCAAGGTCGCGACGATGTCGAAATTGTGGTGGTTGACGACAAGTCGACAGATGACACGCCGCAGATACTTGAGCAGTTGACTAGAGAAAATCCGATGGTAATACGTGTTGTGTCTGGCGCAGGGAGGGGGCCTGCAGCAGCTCGAAACGTTGGAATTTCCGAAGCCAATGGTTCCTATATTGCGTTCCTTGATGCTGATGATGTGTGGCTGCCGAACAAGCTCCAAAAACAGCTAGTTCGCTTGGAAGAGGCTGGTGAAAAGGGGTTGGTCTACTCCGATCGAATCTGGGTTGATGGTAGCGGTGCTGCCTTGGCTGATTCACCCTTGCAACAAACGTTTCCAGAAGGTTATGTGTTTACGGATATGATTGCGGGGAATTATCTCGTAACTTCGTCGGTACTCGTGCCTAAAGAAGCGTTAATTCGGGTAGGCTGTTTCAGTGAAGCTGAAAATTTTACGAACTGCCAGGACTATCATCTTTGGTTGAGGCTTGCGGAAATAATTCCATTCTATGCCGTTAAAGAGCCACTCATTAAGTACCGTGTTCACGAAAGTAATCGCCATAAAAATGAACGCCCTCGCTATGTTGGTCTCGTGTCTTGCCTCGAATACGCAAAAGAAAGTCCTTTTTGGAATGAGCACTCCCGTAAGCCTTATGAGCCGCTTTTAAAGCAGCGGATCGGTAAATTTCATAGTAGTTATGCTCGAACCTTTTTCAGGCAGGGCAGTTACCGTTGGGCCTGGCATGCTGCGCTGTCTGGCCTTCGTTGCGGTATGTTTGACTGGCGATTGTTGATTATTGCTGGTCTTGGATGGTTACCAGAAAGTATTTTACGTCGTCTTTCAACACTGAAATAAGGATATTTGCCAGTGAAGGCCGAAAAGTTTTTGTCTGTATTGAAGGAAGCATCTGACTTTGTACTAGCGAACCGTGTGGGTGATTCCTTTCAGTTCCGTATGTCGAAAGATGGACAGGTAACCCTTTATTCGTCGGTGTTTGCTGTAATGACCCTCCACTACACGGGCGCTTTGAGCCAGTTCACTGAGCGTGAAAAGCGTGAATGGGCCGCCTACATAAATAGTTTTCAGGATCCTGATACAGGCATCTACCGGGCTCCTGAGATTTTCGAGGGCGGAATTGAGGGTGGTGGCCATAATGAAGAGCATTTGGCTCTGCATCTGGTAGCCCACATTCTTCCTGCGCTTGACCTGCTGGATAGTAGTCCGAAGTACAAGCTCGATTTTGCCAGAAAGTTTCTGAATATAGAAACTCTTCGATCCTGGTTATCAGGCCGGGATTGGTCTAAGGCATGGTTAGAAGGTAACAATCTTCTTTTTGTTGGTCAGTTACTTGTGCATATGCGTGAAACCGGAATAGAGGCGGCTGATGAAGCGCTAGAGGTTTTCATGCAATGGTTAGATGACGAGGTCGATCGTCAAACCGGGCTCTGGGGCACCAACGGATTCTGCGATAGGTACACTGCAATTTACGGCGGGTATCATCAGTTATTGCTTTATTACTATCTTCGGCGGCCTCTTGTTTCACCGGAAAAGTTGATCGATACAACTTTGTCTATTCAGCATATCGATGGAGGTTATTCTCAATGGAATGGAGGTGGAACCTGTCAGGACGTAGACGCAGTTGATATTTTAGTCAACCTTTACAAACTAACCTCTTACCGACGAAGAGATATTCGTCGTAGCCTTCGCCGTAGCTATGCCTCCGTTATGCGCCGACAAACAATCGAGGGCGGGTTTTGTGATCGAATCGGTCACGACTTCAACCATATGGGAATGGAAATGACACGGACCCCGCCAGACCGGGCTAATATGTTCTCAACATGGTTTGGCGTGCACACAATGGCATTAATCGCTGAGATCTTTAAGCACGAATGGCCGGACTGTGAGACTTTCGATGACTTCATTGCTTTTAATCGGAGGTGTTCGATGGGCTGGCATCGCAAAACTCCCTGTGGAGAGTTCCGTTCCTCTGGTTGGCAAGAGCACTTGACCGACAAGGCGAGAGTCAGCGTTCAGGAAGCAGTTGTGCGGCTTTATAGAATTAAGCAGAGGCTATAGGGATCTAGATGTCAATAATGCCGCTCCTTTTCAGGAGTTCAATGTTACGAACAGTTCAAACTTTGGTGAATATTGTAATCGGCATTTTTATGTTGCCTTTTATGATAAGTCATCTTGGTGAGGAGCTATATGGAATATGGATTTTAGTCGGCGGTTTTATAGCTACTTTACACCTCATGGACTTTGGTTTTGCGAGCGCAGTTACACGTTTTATGGTTCGTAATTTGACTGAGAAAAAATACCAAAGTGCAAATGAGGTGATTTCCTCCGCATTCGTGATCTATTTGGTGCTGGGATTATTGATAGCTTTGGTAACATTTTTCATTGCTGAAATTTCTCATGTTTGGGTGACGGATCCGCTTAATGTAAATATGGTTTATTCGGTAATTTTGATAGTTGGTCTTGCGCTCGCTGTTGAATTTCCATTTAAATCATTTGCTGGAGTTTCAATTGCCTACATGCGCTATGATCTCAATGCATTGTCGCAGATACTTGTTAAGTTATTGTCTACGGCTATCACTGTCTGGGCTCTTTTTGAGGGTTACGATCTAATTGCGGTTGCCTGGATTACCTTGGGATCGTCAATTCTATCAAATTTAATTTTCTATTTAATCGCAAGTCATCTATTTAATGAGATGTCCGTTTCTTTTAATAAAGTTAAATATTCCAAGGTAAAGGCATTGGCTGGATTTAGTTTTTGGGCATTTCTTACAGATGTAAGCATTCTGCTTCAGAAGAAGCTGGACATTTTCATGATCGGGTATTTTATCGGTCTTTCTATGTTGACTGTTTATTATGTGTCTTTAAGATTGGTTGAATATGCATTAACGTTGCTATCAAAGGCAACGGGAATCACAATGCCTGTGTTTACAGAGAATTTCTCAAATAATGATTTCGAAAAGCTTCGTGATAATGTGATTATTTTTATTAGAATTAACTTTCTGTTGGGGTTTTATGCGGTTGTTATTTCATTTCTATTTGGTAAGTCGTTTATTAATATTTGGATGGGTGGTGAATTTGATGTAACTCTTGCTTATTATTCTCTATGCATTCTAATTTCAGGGAAGATTGTTCTTTTTATTTACGGTCCACTAGCGAGTGCATTGATGTCGGTTTATCGCCATCAATGGCTGTCATATATTGGTTTTGCAGAACTTTTTTTGTCCGCATTTTTTATATTCTACACAATTGGGGTTCTTGAAAAAGGAATATTGGGTGCATCAATAGGTATAGTTGCGCCCTTGTTTTTAACAAGATTTATTGTTCTTCCTTTGATTGTTCAGAAAGAAATTGGGTTAGGTTTTTTGAGAATATATAAATCGTTGCTTACTCCAGTGCTCTACCTGATAATAGCAACTTTGATTTGTATTCAATTGAAGTCATATTTTTTGGTTGATGGAGGTGTATTAGGTTACATTATATTATTTTTTGTGGTCTCGATGGTCTATTGGTTCTGTGCATTGGGTTCTCTGACAAAAAAAGAGTGGCAACACTTGTTTAACATACTTCCCAGAAAGATTTCAGACTCGCGGTATGCGAAAAAGTTTCTAAATATGGTTGGAAAATAAATGCTCATTGTCAGCCTGACGACGACTAGCGAGAGACTCAAGCTTTGCACACAAACTCTGATATCGCTTGTGAATCAGTCGTTGAAGCCCGAAAAAATCATTGTTTGGATATCCAGTTGCGCTTACCTGCGTGATAAAGGTATTAGCGTTGATCATCAATGGATACAGGAGGTTCAGGCCGAATTGTCGCTGGTGGAGGTACGGTGGACAGATAATACTGGTCCTTACAGAAAGGTTCTGCCAACGCTTGAACAGTGTCGAAATGATGATTTAGTCGTCAGCGCTGATGATGATATTGTTTACGGACGAGATTGGCTTAAAAAAATCATAGCAGCCCATCTAAGATATCCAGGTGAAATCATTGTTGGTCGCGCCAGGAAAGTGAAACGAAATAAGCTTGGTCGGGAAACAACCTACCTTCAATGGCCAATAATTAGAGAAGAACAGGTACTTGATCGGGATTTTGTAGTGACATTTGGAGGTGGGGCATTGCTGCCCCGAGCTGTATTTTCTGATGGGGATATTCTGAATAAGGATTTTCTCGAGGTTGCGCCAACATCAGACGATTTATGGTTGACCAGGATTATTGAGAGTCAAGGTGCGAAAATTCGGTGTGTGCCTGAGATTTTGGATGAGCTATTTTTTGTTGAGCATAATGAAGGGCTAATAAAATCAAACTCTCCTTCTTTAAATACAAAATTTCAGAGTTTTTTGTTTTGGTTGATATATAAGCGGCTTGGAAATCTTGGTGTTTCTATTTGTCAAAATGACGTTGCTTACAAAAAAACAAAGAAGTACTTTGCAACTTATAAATCTAGAAAATTGTAGCTTTGTCATGAAATGATAATTTTTCGACTCTTGGTTTTATTATGATGTTTCTCTAACTCTTTTATCAGTTTCGTAAACTCTGTTAAGAAGAACTTGTGGTTATTCTCTACCCAATACCTTCCACGACGCGCTAGTGTTTGGAGATCTACTTGCGGTGTATCCATAACGCTCTGTATAGTCTGCTCAATATGTTTTGCTGTGGTCAGGTAGCGTGTCCCCATTCCCAGACTCGCTCTGTGCTCGTATTCGACGTGGAACCCTCGCTCTTTAGTTACCAACTCGTTCATGGGAGGTGCATTGGTGGTGATCAGGACAGTACCGTGGGCTAACGCCTCTAGCAAAACCTGACCGAAACCTTCAACTTCAGAGGGTATGAGTACAATTTCAGCCTTTGACCATAATTCTTGGATCTCTTCAACAGATAGATTCGATCTATGGTTTACGTTGGGCGGAAGGTCCTGGCTAACAATCGTCTCTTCACAGACAAGTTCAAGAGTTGGCCAACCAGGATGTTTCTCCCATGCCTCTATGATGGGCAGTGTACCCTTAAATCGGCTTCGACCTGCAATGTGCAAAAATTTTTGGAACGTGTTTTTTTGCGCTATTTTTTCTGGTGGTATTCTAGGTGAGGAAAAGCTGATGAAGCGAGTTTTTGGATGATATTTTTTAAATATTCGATCTGCTTCTTTAGTTTTACACAGTATTTGATCGAAATCAGAAAGGTAGTGTAGATGGTTCTGTGGGAACCACTCTTGGTTTGGGATGAGCCAATTTTTCGACCCGGTTTGTATGCGATTTGGCTGAACGTTTTCAAGGTGGATTGTCAAGTCGTAGTGCGGGCCGTGCCAACCCAAATTACGTGCCTTTCTTTGGATTTTGAGTAAAGCTTCGCGTAATGTAGCCGGACAGCGCCGTTTTATTAAGTAGTACCATTTGTTCGATAATCTAACGTGGGTGTGAGACGGGCGTTGCTGAGGGTCGCAGATAACTTGGTGGCCGAGAGCTTCAATTGTATTCGTAAGTAATTGAATATCTAAAAGAAGCCCGCGACCAGGATTTTTGGTGAAAACAAGCCTCACTCGCATTTGGTGACCTGCTCCGTTGAAGATTTGGTGAGGTGAGCGGATTCTATTAATTGGTAAACTACCACAATCTTGGTGGATTTCCACTGGTAAAATCTATGGTTAGAAGGCAGTATTTATTCCGGGTCAGTTATTAATCAAGGAAGGTTCGCTAGACTGTGAATGGTAGAGAAAATACTCGGCTAGTTGGTAAATTTGCACCCTATATCATAATTTTTGGTGCGTTGTTTATTCTGTTGTCGGAAAATTTAGCCCGCATCGGTGATCGGTGGCTTAAGTTTGATGAGTCATACTCTCACGGTTTCCTGCTTCTTTTAGTATCGATAATTCTTGTTGTAAAAAAACTGAAAACGGAACCTAGAAACCCCGGATTTTATCCGTGGTGGCTTTTTCCATTTTTTCTTGCTCTCCTTGGTTACGCCCTGGGTGGGATATTGAGGGTAGAGGCGCTTCAAGATCTCTTACTCATTCCTATTACATTAAGTGCTTTTGCTATCCTTTTAGGTTGGGAACAGGTTCGGGGATTGGTGCTTCCGGTAGGTGTTATTTTTTTTGCGATGCCATTCTGGGATTACATTTCGTGGCCTTTGCAGCTAATTACAGTTGCAGTTAACGAGGTTTGGCTCGGTCTGCTTGGAATCGATTTCAGGATTGACGGAATTTATGTTTACCTTACTGGCATTGGTGTATTTGAGGTAGCCCATGGTTGCTCTGGGCTTCGCTATTTTTTGGTTGGTCTCTCACTTTCAGTCTTGTATGGGGAACTGAATCTCAAAACTATTTTATCTCGATCTGTTCTAATGCTGGCGGCTGTAAGTTTGGCACTTTTAGCTAACTGGATTCGTGTGTTTGTTATTATCTATATGGGCTATGAGACAAATATGCAGAGTGGCTTAATTGCAGAACATGACAATTTTGGCTGGTGGGTGTTCGGGGTTACTTTAGTTCCTCTTTTTTTATTTGGACGTTACCTAGAGAAAAGGGAAACTGGTACCAAAAATCGTACATTATTGGATCTCAGGAAAACGTCCAATGGTAGATTTATAGCCTCGATGTGCATTGCTTTCTTGTCAATGCTTGCCTTTTTTGTAATCCCTCCAAGCCACGGCACTGTCAGTAAAGAACCAAAAGGCTATGATCTCCGGCTCGATGGAGGGAAATACAATTCTATTTTTCAGAAAAGTCTAGAAGGCTGGCGACCCCAGATTAATAATCCAGACAGGATTTTTCAGCAGAGCCTTTTCGAAACTTCCGTTTCGTATGGTAATCGGGGTAACTCGCCTATTATGTATTATGCTTCAATTCATAGTTATGATTTTCAACGTCAAGGCGCGGAAGTTATCCAATACTTTAATAAGATGTATAATGCGCAAGATTGGAAGGTGATGGATTTGTTCGATATTCAAAGCAATGGTGGTAGGAAACTAAAGGGCTTGACTTTAGAGGAAAGAGGAACCGGCAGGTCGATACACCTTGCCTATGGTTATTATGTTGAGGGTTATTGGGAAGGTAATGAGCTACGTGCAAAATTGGCTCAACTAAAGGGGTTCCATAATTCAAGAACTGATGCATCGGTGTTTGCGTTTGGTGTTGCCTGTTCAGACTGCAATGGTAGGGAAGCTTTGGGAATCTTTATTGATGACAGCCTTTCGCAGTTGGTTTCAGCGGTTGATGATCACTACCAGCGGTAGTTCTGTTGTGTCAGCTAATTTTACGGTTTCGGTTTTTTTTCGCGTTCGCTTAGAAAAAATCCTAATAAAAACAATTCGTTAAGGTTTTGGCTCCATAATTGCTTAAGTTTCTATGACAGGACAGCGAGCGTTAATTCCGCCGTTATGTCTGATATTGGAATAAAGCAAGCTAGGGAGATTAGACAATGAAGTCTTTTAAATATATGGCGGCAACAGGATTGATTATTGCCTCGATGCATGCTAATGCAGGGCTCATCGTTAATGGCGGCTCCGTCCAATCGATCGCTGCTGGAAACGATTTCGCTGCTGACATCGGTGCTGGTCAGTATAACATTGGCGGCAATCTGTTTTTTGATGCCCTTACGTCCGATCCAAAGGTTGACCTAACATTCACCTACCTTGATCACGAAGCAGGATGGGATAATGTTTTCAGCGCATACGGTGTAGGTTCGATTTCAAATCAAGGTGCAGCTTACCTGGATTCCTTCAGTGTCGGAAATGTTGACACCGCAGCAATGGGTGGACTGCTTGATTTTGATTTTGAGGTAGTTGGGCCCGCTGGTGCTAACCTTGGTGGAATTGCGAATGGTTCCAATGCGTTTCCCGAGGCTGGTGGTAAGTCATTCGCGATTATTCTGGACACTACGTTCAGAGGGATAGCTTATGATGCATTGCTGTTGTGGGATGACGCTGGCGGTGGATCCGGTGATGACGATAACCATGACGATCATATTATCGGCTTGACCATTGCAAAAGTTCCGGAGCCGGGCACTCTTGCTTTGTTCGGGCTAGGCCTTTTGGGGTTGGGTATTTCCCGTCGCCGAGTAAGCTAATTTAAGATTCTAAAAAGGGCTGGCTAGATATTAGCCAGCCCTTTTTATTGCAGTTGACCCGTCCTGAATAAGGTTTACACATAGGCCAGGTTGAAAAAGGCGAGATGACTTACAAGCAAGCCCAGGAACGATATGGTATCCAGGGACGCTCGACGGTGCTAACGTGGTTACGTAAGCATGGTCAGCAGGATTGGAGCCCGGCGGCCATGCTCTTGGTACGCAAGGGGGCTGCGATGAACAAATCGGATCTTCCACTTACACCAGAGCAGCGCATCAAAGAGCTG
>NZ_JACDWW010000088.1:0-46445 GCF_016464145.1 Marinobacter sp. bablab_jr008 | reverse complement strand
TACCACCAAACCCTTGATTACCAAACGCCCGATGAGGTGTACTACGGGCAACCCATATCTCTGGCAGCCTGAGCCAGGGAAACAACCGGATCATAGCTTAGGGACACCATCAGGTTGTCCAACTGAATGGGTCCATCTCAAAGTGCCATGTCTTTGCCAAACATTTCATACTGTTCCAGCGAGAGCAGGCTCTGTTTGGTCTGACGATAGTGTTTGTCGTTGCGGATGCCTTGCAGGATTTCCAGAAATATGAGGTCGCCGATAGCGACGGATCCTTGGACTATTGAGGCATCCAACAGGTCAGTCTGCGGGTTCTTGACTCCGTTGAAATAGTCGATCCAGACGCTGGTATCCACCAGTATCATCCGGCGCTCCGCATTTCATCCAGGTCGCCTTCCCACTTAATTTTGCCACGCAGCTTTCGAATTTCCTGCTGCTTGCTAAGCTGGACCAGAAGTTTCAGGCCTTGCTCAACGGCTTCTTTTTTGGTTTTGTAGCCGGAGGCTTTGAGGGCTTCGGCCATCAACTGATCGTCAATGACAATGTTCGTTCTCATGGTGCACCTATGTGTATGGTTTTCAATTTATATACACAATCTAGCACTTCAGGGAATACATAACAATCGGCTGCACAGCGACCGATTTTCCGCCGCTACACGGCTCCAAACCGGCGCGTGAGCCGGGCGTTACCCCTAGTCTGAATATTCGCTTCGCGAACGTCCGCATCCCCGGCAAGCCTCAACAAAAGCGAACACTCCCCCCGCTGCAATACCTGAGCCAATTTCCCACTGCTCTGAAAAACCTACGTCCAGTCTGTCTCGATATCAATGATTTGAGCCACACCCCAGATGTCGGCCATGAAATCGCAGATGCTGCTCGATAAAGCTCGAGATAAAGAAGTAGCTGTGGTCGTAGCCCTCCCGGAAATTGAGCTCCAGCGGGTAATTGCTGGTGCTGGCTGCGGCCTCAAGCGCCTCTGGCCGAAGTTGATCAGTCAGAAAGTTGTCCGCGTCCCCCTGGTCGACCAGTGCCGGTACGAACTGTGTTGCATCCCGCATCAGCAGGCTGGCGTCGTATTCGGCCCAACGCGAGCTGTCTTTGCCCAGGTAGGCAGTAAAGGCCTTTTTGCCCCATGGGCAGTTTACCGGGTTGCTGATCGGGCTGAAGGCCGACACGGACTGGTACCGCGCCGGGTTGCGCAGAGCCAGAACCAGGGCGCCATGACCACCCATTGAATGGCCCGCAATCGAGCGTTGATTCGTTACCGGGAAAACAGATTCGATCAGTGCAGGCAGCTCATTCAGAACATAGTCGTACATGCGGTAGTGGGGATGCCATGGGCTTTCGGTCGCGTTTACATAGAAGCCCGCCCCCTGGCCAAGATCGTAGCTTTCATCATCGGCAATGTCATCGCCGCGGGGGCTGGTGTCCGGTGCCACGATGGCCATGCCCAATTCCGCGGCCACACGATGGGCGCCGGCTTTCTGCATGAAGTTTTCGTCTGTGCAGGTGAGGCCGGAAAGCCAGTAAAGCACCGGCACTTTCTGTCCATTGGCAACCTGCGGTGGCAGGTAGACCGCAAAGCGCATGGTGCAGCCAAGGCTTTCAGACGGATGGCTGTACTGTTTGTGCCAGCCACCAAAACTTTTGTTACTGCTCAGGTTTTCAAGGGTCATTGGACACTCCGTTGCGGGGCGGCCCGCCGAAGTGGCGGGCCGCCCTCACCATCACTTATCGAAATGAATAACGCTGCGGATGCTCTTGCCTTCATGCATAAGCTCGAAGGCCTTGTTGATGTCATCAAGCCCCATGGTGTGGGTGATGAAATCATTAAGCTTGAATTCACCCTGCAGGTAACGCTCGACAATACCAGGCAGCTCGGAACGGCCTTTGACCCCTCCGAAGGCGGAGCCTTTCCAGACCCGACCGGTAACGAGCTGGAACGGACGGGTGGAAATTTCCTGGCCTGCCCCGGCAACGCCAATAATGACAGACTCGCCCCAGCCCTTGTGGCAGCATTCCAGTGCGGACCGCATGACATCGACGTTGCCGATGCATTCGAAGGAATAGTCCACGCCACCGTCGGTCAGTTCGACGATCACTTCCTGAATCGGCTTGTCGTAGTCCTTGGGATTGATGCAGTCGGTTGCGCCAAGCTGTCGTGCCAGGTCGAACTTGCTGTCATTGATATCGATGCCGATGATTCGACTCGCCTTGGCCATGGTTGCACCAATAATCGCGGAGAGGCCGATGCCGCCGAGACCGAAAATAGCCACCGTAGCGCCTTCTTCTACCTTGGCGGTGTTCATGACCGCGCCCATGCCGGTGGTTACGCCGCAGCCCAGCAGGCACACCTCTTCCAGCGGGGCTTCCTTATTGACCTTCGCCAGCGAAATCTCCGGCAGAACGGTGTACTCGGAGAAGGTCGAGCAGCCCATGTAGTGATAGATGGGCTGGCCGTCCTTGTAGAAGCGGCTGGTGCCATCGGGCATCAGCCCCTTGCCCTGGGTTTCGCGGATTTTCCCGCACAGGTTGGTTTTGCCGGACAGGCAGAATTTGCACTCGCCACATTCGGGGGTATACAGGGGAATAACGTGATCGCCGACGGCAACACTGGTAACGCCTTCACCAATCGCCTCTACAATGCCGCCGCCTTCATGGCCAAGGATGGCTGGAAAGTTGCCCTCGGGATCCTCACCCGAGAGGGTAAACGCATCGGTGTGGCATACACCGGTTGCGATCACTTTTATCCTTACTTCCCCTGCTTTCGGGGGCATCACGTCCACCTCTTCAACCGACAGTGGCTGACCGGGGCCCCAGGCAATTGCTGCTTTTGATTTGATCATCTCAGCCATAATGTTCTCCATTGGTCATTCAGGAAGGGCGGCGCGCCCAAACGAAGGCCATATTGTATTTATGGCTCTCTGAGTGATAATCGCTGTTTTTATCAAATCACCTTTACGTATGTGTAATAATCGGCTGACGCAAAGCAAAAAGGGATAATCATGTATCGCTGGGAAGGGGTAAACGAGTTTGTGGCGGTTGCCGAAACCGAGAGTTTCACGCGTGCCGCGAAGCGACTGGACGTGTCGACAGCACAGGTCAGCCGTCAGGTCAGTGCCCTGGAGGCCCGCTTATCGACGCGGTTGTTCTACCGCACCACACGCCGGGTGTCGGTAACCGAGGCCGGACAGATCTTTTACCAGCACTGCCGGCAGGTACTTGATGCCCTGGAGCAGGCGGAACGCTCTATTACCAACATGCAGCTGGTCCCGCGAGGCAGGCTGAGGCTGACTGCGCCGGTGACCTATGGAGAGAAATCCATTGCGCCGCTGGTCAATGACTTCGTTTTGCGATACCCCGAACTCGATGTGGACATGAAGCTTACCAACCAGACACTGGATCTGGTCGCTGAGGGGTACGATCTTGCCGTGCGCATGGGAAAGCTGCAGGATTCGACCTTGATGGCCCGGCGTCTCGCATCCCGAACCCTATACGTGTGTGCCTCGCCCGATTATCTCGCCACGCACGGCACGCCTCACTCGTTGTCCGAACTGGCGAACCACAACTGCCTGCTGGGAAACCTGGATTACTGGCGCTTCCAGGAATTGGGCCAGCCGCGCAACGTGCGGGTAACGGGGAACATCCGCTGCGACAGTGGCAGGGCCCTGCTTGATGCCGCCCTCAAGGGCATTGGCATTGTTCAGCTTCCGGATTACTACGTTCAGAGCGCACTGGATTCCAGGCTGTTGATTCCGGTGCTGACCCGTTATCAGGAAGACGATGACGGTATCTGGGCGGTGTATCCCCATAACCGTCATCTGTCGCCGAAGATAAGGCTGCTGCTGGATTTTCTTTCGGAATCCCTGAAACCTGGCGGTTCTCCGCCGGACGCAGCAAACGCGGATTATTAAGCAATGAACCGATGGGATTGTGTATTCAAAGAACGGCGCTTTGCGACCGTAGCTCCCGTCTGTACCTCCTCAAGCCAGCCTGAATTGCCAAGGGTGTCAGCAGCACCGACCAAGCTGTCGGCCACACCTCAGCGCCAACGGCCGGCCAAACTGTGGGTTCAAGAACACTTTTGTTATACTCGCCGGATTCGACAATAAACCGGGTCATGGAATGGGCCGAACACGATGATGACCAAAAAGGATCTTCCCCTCCGTCAGTTGCTGAAGCTGCGCAATTCCTGGATCGCCTGGGTGGTATTCCTGGTGTCTGTGGTTGCGACGGTATTGCTTTGGCAGGTCTCCATCCGGCTGGTTGACGATCGCACCGAGGCCCGATTCCGCACTCAGTCCCTGCAGCTTAAGACCGCGATTGAAGAACGCCTGCTCAATTACGAACAGGTTCTTGCCGGCAGTGCCGGTCTGTTTGCTGTCACCGGTAAAGTCACACGCGATCAGTGGAAAGAGTACGTCGACAACGTCGATATCAATCGTTATTACCCCGGTATTGAGGGTATCGGCTACGTTGAGCGTATTGGTGTCCGCGAAATGGCCGATCACATTGCCTCGGTTCGGGCGGAGGGGCTATACAATTATCTGGTCAAGCCGCTGGGTACCGGGCCCTACTACTATCCTATGGTTTATCTGGAGCCGGGCACCGAGCGTAATCGCAAGGCGCTGGGTTATGACGCTTTCAGTGACCCCATCCACCGTACTGCCATGGAACAGGCCAGGGATGACGCTATCCCGACGGTCACCGGCAAGGTTGTGCTGGTGCAGGAGTCTGTCGCCGAGGATCAGGCCGGTTTTCTGATGTACTACCCGGTGTTCCAGGGCGGCGAGATTCCGGAGATCCGGGCCGAGCGCCGCATGATGCTGGCCGGGTACGTGTTCAGCGCCTTCCGGATGAACAACCTGATCGACGGTATTGTTGGCCTGATATCGCCGTTTCTGGATGTGCGCATCTACGATAGCGGGTTGGTGGCACGAGATACGCTGATGTATGGCTCCAATCTCGGATCGCTGGACAACGAATTTAGCTTTGAAATGAGCCAGACCATCAGACACGGTGGCCGGGAATGGTTGCTGCAGACCCGTTCTACACCAGCCTTTGATTATCTCGCCGCCGACCCACGCCCCCCCATTGTTCTCGGCTCTGGCCTGGCCATCAGTTTGCTGCTCTGGCTGTTCGTGCTGGCCCTGATTCGCTCCCGTCTGATTGCCCAGGTCAGCGCCGGCCGTTATCGCGCCATCACTGAGGGCGCAGCGAACGTCACCCTGGTCATGGATCGTCGTGGGCGCCCGCTCTATGCCAGCCCTTCCAGTCGTGACATCCTGGGGTTCGATCCGGACAAGGTGGAAGCCCTGGAATTCGAGAAGCTGGTGCACATGGATGACTGGTCGCACCTGCAAAGAGGTTTTGAGGAGTCCATGGCCTCACCGGGCAAACAGATGCCGGTGGTGCGTGCCCGGGTGCGCGATGCCGATGGCCAGTGGCGGGATATGGAAGGCACCTTCACCGCGATGCTCTCGGTGCCTGGCGTCAACGGTGTGGTTCTGAGCCTTCGCGATCTTACCCAGCTCAAGGCAGCTCAGTCCGAACTGCACCGGCTGGCGTTCTACGATCCGCTGACCGGGCTCGCCAACCGGCAGCTGTTCCGGGATCGGTTGAATCACGTGGTTCGTCGCAGTCGCCGAAGTGGCGAGGCGGCAGCCCTGATGTTCCTTGATCTGGACGGTTTCAAGCGGATCAACGATACCCTGGGGCATGATGCCGGTGACGAACTTCTGCGTCAGGTCGCGCAATGGCTGGAAGGCTGTGTCCGTGAGGAAGATTCCGTGGCCCGGCTCGGTGGCGACGAATTTGTGGTGTTGTTGTCCCGGATCAGCGGCTCTGAAGCCGCCGGCAAAGTGGCGGAAAACATTTTGCGGCGCCTGTGCCAGCGTATTCGACTGAACGACCATGAGGTAGGTGTGACCGTCAGCATCGGGATCACCATGATCCCTCACGACAGTGAGGATGCAGGCGCGCTGATGAAATATGCCGACCTGGCTATGTATCGCGCCAAGGAATTGGGGCGCAATACCTATCAATTCTTCACGCCGGCCATGAACATTCAGGCCGCCCGTCGCTTGCTGCAGCAGGAAGAGCTGGCCACGGCACTCGATGGCGACCGGTTTGTTCTGCACTACCAGCCAAAAGTGGATCTGGCCACTCAGCGGGTGATCGGTGTGGAGGCTTTCCTGCGCTGGCATCATCCGGAAAAAGGCCTGGTCTCGGCCCAGCAGTTCATCACTCTGGCGGAAGAAACCGGGTTGATTATCCGCCTGGGCGAGCTGGCGCTGCGGCAAGCCTGTATCCAGGTCCAGGCACTTGAACGGGCCGGGTTCGAGTCGCTGAAGATGGCGGTGAACTTCTCGGTGCGGCAGCTGACGGACTCCGGCTTCCTGGACATGATCCGGCGGGTAATTACCGAGACGGGAGTATCTCCCGAGCGGCTGGAGCTGGAAATGCCGGCGGAGTTGCTCAATGAAGATCCGAGAATGCTGCGGGAACTGCTGGTGTCGCTGAACGACCTGGGCGTGTGCCTGATTCTGGATGATTTCGGTACTGGCTCCTGCTCACTGGTGGCGCTGCAGCAGTTGCCGCTGGATGTGATCAAGATTGATCATCGCTTCATTCGCGACATTCCCTACAACGTCAGTGCCACCGATGTGGCGTCGGCGGTGATCGCCCTGGCTCACAAACTGCACCTGACGGTGGTGGCGGAAGGGGTGGAAACGCTGCAGCAGCTGACGTTCCTGAAATCCGCCGGTTGCGCCCAGTGCCAGGGCAATCTGTTCAGCTATCCGCTGGACGAAGATGCCCTGATCGGATTCCTGATCCGGCAGTACGAGAAGCCGCTTATTTCCTGAACATGGCAATGGCGGCCTGTAACCGGTAAAATCACGCCGTTCCCGGATCCCGGTAGCGGCCCCTCCGGGCTCAATCCTACGTCTTATATGAGTAATCATTGTCTGTGACTGAACTGAGCCGAATCCGTAACTTTTCCATTATTGCCCACATCGACCACGGTAAATCCACGCTGGCGGATCGTTTTATCCAGATCTGCGGTGGCCTGACAGACCGTGAAATGGCCGAACAGGTCCTGGACTCCATGGATCTGGAGCGGGAACGCGGGATCACCATCAAGGCCCAGAGCGTCACGCTCAACTACAAGGCAAAGGATGGGGAAACCTACAAACTGAATTTCATCGATACCCCGGGCCACGTGGATTTCTCCTACGAGGTGTCCCGCTCACTGTACGCCTGTGAAGGGGCGCTGCTGGTGGTGGATGCCGGTCAGGGTGTGGAAGCCCAGTCGGTGGCCAACTGCTACACCGCTATCGAACAGGGCCTTGAGGTGGTGCCGGTCCTGAACAAGATGGATTTGCCCCAGGCCGAGCCCGAGCGGGTTGCGGCGGAGATTGAAGACATTATCGGCATTGACGCTTCCGATGCCGTGCGCTGCAGTGCCAAAAGCGGACTGGGTGTTGAGGATGTACTCGAGGATCTGATCAAAAAGATTCCGCCCCCCAAGGGTGATCGCAGCGCGCCGTTGCAGGCACTGATTATTGATTCCTGGTTTGATAACTACCTGGGCGTGGTGTCACTGGTTCGGGTGACCGAAGGTGTATTGCGTAAAGGCGACAAGATCGTTATCAAGTCCACCAAGAAAGCCTGGAACGCCGACAAGGTTGGTGTCTTCAATCCCAAGCCGACCGACACCGATGTGCTTGAAGCCGGTGACGTCGGTTTTGTTGTTGCGGGGATCAAAGACATCCACGGTGCGCCGGTGGGTGACACCATCGTGCACCAGAAGTTTGCGGAAGAAACCCCGATGCTGCCGGGGTTCAAGAAGGTGAAACCCCAGGTATACGCCGGTCTGTTCCCGGTCAGCGCCGACGATTATGACGATTTCCGGGACGCCCTGGAAAAGCTCACCCTCAACGACGCCTCGCTGTTCTTTGAGCCCGAGAACTCGGATGCTCTGGGCTTCGGTTTCCGCTGTGGTTTCCTGGGCATGCTGCACATGGAGATCATCCAGGAACGGCTGGAGAGAGAGTACGACCTGGATCTGATTACTACGGCGCCGACGGTAATCTATGAAGTGGTCACCAAGCAGGGTGAGACCCTGTCGGTGGACAACCCGTCAAGGCTTCCGGATATTGGTTCCATCGAAGAAATGCGTGAGCCCATTGTCGAGGCCAACATCCTGGTACCCCAGGAACACCTCGGTAATGTCATTGCCCTGTGTGAAGAAAAGCGCGGTGTGCAGAAGAACATGCACTTCATGTCCACACAGGTACAGCTCACCTACGAGCTGCCGATGGCGGAAGTGGTGATGGACTTCTTTGACCGGATCAAATCGGCCAGCCGTGGCTTTGCATCACTGGATTACCACTTTGTCCGTTTCCAGAGTGCCAACCTGGTTCGCCTGGATGTGCTGATCAACGGGGATCGTGTCGACGCCCTGGCGCTGATTGTGCACCGGGATCTGTCCCACCGCAAAGGGCGCCAGTTGATCGAGAAGATGAAAGAGCTGATCCCGCGTCAGATGTTTGATATTGCCATTCAGGCTGCCATTGGTACCCAGGTGGTCTCCCGGGTAACGGTCAAGGCCCTGCGCAAGAACGTAACGGCGAAGTGTTACGGTGGCGACGTCAGCCGTAAAAAGAAACTGCTTCAGAAGCAGAAGGAAGGTAAAAAACGCATGAAGCAGCTGGGTAATGTCGAGGTGCCTCAGGAAGCGTTTCTTGCTGTATTGAAAGTGGATAACTAAAAAGGCACCTGGATGGACATTGATTTTCCACTGGTACTGGTGGTTCTGACTTTCGTGACCGGAGCGGTCTGGCTGGCGGACATCGCGTTCCTGAGAAAGCGTCGGCTTGCCGGCGCAGAGCAGGGTGGCCAGGTAGACGAATCAGCCGATGAGTTCGAGGACCGGGAACCCTGGCTGGTGGATATCAGCCGCTCATTTTTCCCCGTGCTGGCGGTAGTCCTGGTGCTTCGGTCGTTCCTGATCGAGCCGTTCCAGATCCCCTCAGGCTCCATGTTGCCGACCCTCGAAGTGGGGGATTTTATCCTGGTCAACAAGTACGCCTATGGCCTGCGCCTGCCGGTGGCCGGTACCAAGATTGTTGAGATCGGCGATCCGGAGCGGGGTGATGTCATGGTCTTCCGCTATCCTGAGGATGGCACCACCAATTACATCAAGCGGGTTGTCGGCCTGCCGGGCGATCATATTCGTTACCGCAACAAGCAACTGTTCATCAATGATGAGCCGGTTCCCCGGGATTTCGTTGCGCGCTTGCCCCCCATGGAACGCTGGCGGGAACAGTTGGGTGAGGTTGAACATGATCTGTACCTGACCATGGGGCGGGTGAGCGGTTCCGGTGAGGGAGAATGGGTTGTTCCTGAAGGCCATTACTTTGTCATGGGCGATAACCGCGACAACAGTAACGACAGCCGTTTCTGGGGCACGGTGCCGGATGAGATGGTGGTGGGCAAGGCCTTTGCCATCTGGATGCACTGGAAATCACTGACAAGTCTGCCATCTTTTGATCGGGTGGGTGGCATCCAATAATTCTGATGGTTCCGGAGTAAAAAACGATGAGAAGACACTATCCCGCAGGCCTGAACACGCAGCAGGGCGGCGCTTTGACGATGATGATCATGGCCCTGTTCTTTGGTGGCCTGCTGACTCTGGCGATCAAGATCGGGCCGGCCTACCTGGATGACTTCACCATCCAGGAAGCGCTGGAAAGCCTGGATGGTACCGAAGGCCTGTCACAGATGGGCCCGGCGCAGGTGCGCAGCCTGATCAACAAGCGCCTGAGCGTGAACAATGTCGACGGTTTTGATCCCAAGAATATTTCCGTCGAAAAAAATGGCGAACTGGTGGTAATCAAGGTGGATTACGAGGTTCGCAACAACATCTTCCGGAACGTGGACACCGTTGTGCACTTCCAGCATGAGTATGAGTTTAAGGGCCAGTGAGTTCACAACCAGACCTAGACCAACTTCAGCGCCGCATTGGCTACCAGTTCAAGGAACCGGAGCGGCTTCTGCTGGCGCTGACCCATCGCAGTTTTGGCAACCAGAATAACGAACGTCTTGAATTTCTGGGCGATTCTATCGTGAACATGGTGATCGCCGAGTATCTGTATCTTCATTTCGAGAAGGCCCGGGAAGGGCAGTTGAGCCGGCTTCGAGCCCGTATGGTCAAGGGGGTTACCCTCGCGGAGATCGGTCGTGAATTTCAGTTGGGCCAGTATCTGAGGCTCGGTTCGGGAGAGCTGAAAAGTGGTGGCTTCCGCCGTGAGTCCATTCTCGCCGATGCCGTGGAATCCATTATCGGGGCCATTTATCTGGACAGCGACTTTCATACCTGTCGGGCTCAGGTGTTGCGCTGGTTTGAACAGCGCTTGGCAAACCTGGATATTCAGGACACCCAGAAAGATCCGAAAACCCGGTTGCAGGAGTACCTGCAGTCCAGGCAATTTCCGTTGCCGCGCTATGAAGTGATTTCCGTTGACGGCGAGGCCCACAACCAGACTTTCCATGTCTCCTGCGCCTTGCCCTCGCTGGACCGTCAAACCACCGGCACTGGCAGTAGTCGACGTGTTGCTGAACAGCAGGCCGCCCGAAATGCACTCAAGCAACTGGGTGTGGAGAATTCCTGATGACTGATATTACCCGCCCGGAAAACCCGGAAAGCCGCTGTGGTTTCGTCGCCATTGTCGGCCGGCCGAATGTGGGCAAGTCTACACTGCTCAATCACATTCTTGGCCAGAAGCTGAGCATCACCTCACGGAAGCCACAGACCACCAGGCATCAGGTGCTCGGTATCAAGACAGAGGGCCCGGTACAGGCCATTTATGTCGATACACCGGGCATGCATGAGGATGAGCCCCGTGCCCTGAACCGCTATATGAACAAGGCGGCCGCGTCCGCCCTTATCGACGTGGATGTGGTGGTCTTCGTGGTGGATCAGCTGGCGTGGACCAGCGCCGATGAGATGGTGCTGGAGAAGCTCAAGCGGGTGAAGTGCCCGGTTATTCTGGCGGTCAACAAAGTCGACAAGCTGGAGAAGCGGGAGCTGTTGTTGCCCCATCTGGAGGCTCTGTCCAAAAAGCGGGACTTTGCCGAGATCATTCCTCTTTCGGCACTGAAAGAGACCAACCTGGAACCGCTGGAATCGGCTGTTGGCCGCTTTCTGCCCCAGAGTGTCCACTTTTACCCGGATGATCAGATTACCGATCGCAGTGAACGCTTTATGGCGGCCGAAATGGTGCGAGAGAAAATCACTCGCCAACTGGGCGCTGAATTGCCGTATTCCGTGGCGGTGGAGATTGAAGAGTTCAAGCACCAGGGCAAAACCCTGCATGTTTCGGCACTGATTCTGGTCGAACGGGAAGGCCAGAAGAAAATCATCATTGGCGATAAGGGTGACCGCCTGCGCAGTATCGGTCAGGAAGCCCGGGTCGATATGGAGCGGATGTTCGGATCCAAGGTGATGCTCCGGCTCTGGGTCAAGGTCAAGCGAGGCTGGGCTGACAGCGACAGAGCTCTGAAGAGCCTGGGCATGAGCGATTTCTGAGGCCGCCATGAAGGGCGCGGTGCAGCAAGAGCCCGCTTATGTGGTCCATCGGCGACCCTGGCGCGAAACCGCCTTGCTGGTGGATCTGTTTACTCTGAATCACGGCCGCATGAGTGTGGTTGCCCGCGGTGCCAACAGCACCAGGAGCCCGCTCAAGGCCCAGCTTCAGCCATTCCAGCCGTTATTAGTGGACTGGACCGGCAAAAGTGAGCTGAAAACCCTGGTGCAGCTGGAAGTGCGCAGTGCGCCAGCGGTCAGCCAACCCCGCGCGTTGTACAGTGGTTTCTACATTAATGAACTGGTTCAGCGGGTGTTACCGGTGGCCGATCCCTCCCCCGCGTTGTTTGCCAGCTACATTGAAACGCTGCAGGCCCTGGCGGATCTGTCTTCACAGGATGATGTGGAGCCGTTACTGAGGCGTTTTGAGCGCGCGTTTGCCGCCTCGCTGGGCTACGATTTTGCCTGGGACGAAACCACGGATACCGGTATGCCTGTACAGGCAGGCGAGTTCTATGGCTACGATCCGGGCCAGGGCATCGTTTCTAATCTCGCGCCGGAGTTGCCATTGCGCCAATTGCCGGGTGAGGCATTGCTGGCACTGGCGGCCGGCGATTTCATGAGTGAAGCACCCCGTAAAACCGCCAAGCGCGTCATGCGGGTGCTGGTGGATTACCTTTTGCAGGGCAGGCCGCTGCACAGCCGTTCCCTGTTCAGTCATTCGAATCCGTCATCTGGGAGAGAATCATGAATACCCGAGTCCTGCTTGGAGTGAATATTGATCATGTGGCCACCTTGCGTCAGGCCCGGGGCACCCGTTACCCGGACCCCGTGCAGGCGGCGTTGGTGGCGGAAGAGGCCGGTGCCGATGGCATCACCATTCACCCCCGGGAGGATCGCCGGCATATCCAGGACCGGGATGTGCTGCTGTTGCGGGAGGTGCTGCAAACCAAAATGAATCTGGAAATGGCGGTGACCGACGCCATGCTGGCGTTCGCCGAGCAGGTTCGCCCGGAATGTGTCTGCCTGGTGCCGGAAAAACGTGAAGAGCTCACCACCGAAGGTGGCCTGGATGTGGATGGCCAGGAAGAGCGGGTGGCCAAGGCCTGCGATCGTCTGGCAAAAATCGGCGCCGAGGTTTCCTTGTTTATCGATCCGGACCCGGTGCAGATCGACGCGGCGGTGCGCTGCGGTGCGCCGGTGGTGGAGTTGCACACCGGTGAATATGCCGAGGCCAAGGAACCCGAAGCGGTGGAAGCCTCATTCAAAGTGCTTGCCGATGCTGTGGCCTATGCCCGCAAGAAGGGGCTGATTGTGAATGCCGGCCATGGTCTGCATTACCACAACACCGAGCGGGTGGCCGCGATCCCCGGTATCAATGAACTGAACATCGGCCATGCCATCATCGCCCGTGCCGTTTTTACCGGCCTGAAAGACGCCGTACGGGACATGAAGGCGATTCTTGACCGGGCTAGGGCCTGATCAGGAATCAGGTGGTTTCCGGCTGGCGCTGCTGTTCCCGGAACAGTTGCTGCCAGTCGGTCTGCTCACTCCAGATCTGCAGCCGCTCCATGGCGGCAATCAATTGATCTTTCAACAGCTCACGATCCGGTGCCTCGCACTTCAGGGCAGTCTCGAACCGGTTGGCGGCTGTGCGCAGCTCGGGAACGCCACAGTACCGGGTCGCCCCGTGAAGCTTATGCACACATTCAAGCAGAGGCTCGGTGTCACCGGTCTGCCAGAGCGCCTGAACCCGGTCGATATCGGTGTGCAACTGCTCCAGCAACATACTGAACAGCTCCTCCGCCAAATCGGCCTTGCCCGCCGCCAGTTGAATGCTCTCTTCTACACTGACGCAGTCCTGTTGCATCCGGCGGTTTGACGGCCGCAGTGTCCGGCGGGTATCCCGTACCTCGGAGACCCGGAAGCGGTCGGCGCTATTGGTGCAGTCGTACCCGGTGTATTCGCGAATCAGTTCCACCAGCTGGCTGCTGCTGATCGGCTTGGGCATATAGCCGTCGAAGCCTTGTTGCGCCAGCCGTTCCTGTTCGTCCGCCAGAGCGTGGGCGGTCAGGGCAATAATGGGGGTGTGATGTGAGCCGCTGTCCAGATCACGGATGCGGGCCGTGGTTTCCACGCCGTCCATCCCCGGCATCTGCAGGTCCATGAACACCAGGTCAAACGCCTTCTGACGCACCTTGGTCAATGCCTCGAACCCGCTGGAGGCGCCTTCGGCTTCCAGGCGGCAGTCATTGAGCAAGGTCATAACCAGTTTCAGGTTGGCTTCGTTATCGTCCACCGCGAGAATGCGGGGCGTGCCGGAACCACTGTCCTGCCGCAGTGGCAGCGCGGCTTCCGGCGTGCTTCGGTTGCCCGACTGAATGCCATGGATGAGCAGCAGCAGTTCATCGTAGAGGGCATCCCGGCAGACCGGTTTGGTCAGGTGACCACTGGCCAGGCCCGACAGTGGCGTGTCGTGGGTTTCCAGGGTGGGCGTCAGCAGCAGGGTCCGACAGTCGCGTTCCACTTCCAGGGAACGCACCAGGTTGCAATACTGGCTGGAGTTCAGCAAGTGACGGGTAATGCCAATGATGGCGCCGGCGTAGCCCTCCTGCCGCCGTTGCGCCTCCTCTACCTGTTCCTGCAGCGCCCCGGGCGAGGCAACCCGTTCAACGGTCACGCCCCAGTCCCGTAACAGGTGCTCCACCGCCAGTCCGGTTGTTTTCTGGTGTTCGAGATAGATGATCTTTTCGCCCCGGAGCGCCTCTTTGGGGCTGGAGCTGTCGCCGGTTGAGGACAGTTCCGGCGTCAGGGTAAACCAGAACGTGGAACCTTTGCCCAGCTCACTTTCCAGGCCGATCTTGCCGCCCATTTCTTCAACCAGCCGTTTGGAAATCGCCAGCCCCAGACCGGTACCGCCATACTGGCGGGCAGTGGAGGCATCGGCCTGGCTGAAGGCGTTAAACAGTGACTGCTGCTGGGCACGTGAAAGACCAACGCCGGAATCGGTGATGCTCAGGCGCAGAGTAACCCGGTTATGCTCGGCATCCTCGTCTTCCAGACTCGCCCGTAATACCACTTCGCCGGTCTGGGTGAACTTGATGGCATTGTTCACCAGGTTGGTGATCACCTGCTTGACTCGCAGCGGATCCCCCATGATGTTGTCCGGTACATCGTTGTAGACCAGTGGCACCAGGTCCAGGTTTTTAGCGTGGGCAGCCGGTGCCAGCATGACCATCACTTCCTCAACGATATCCCGGAGCTGGAACGGCACGCGGTCCAGTATCAGTTTGCCGGCTTCGATCTTGGAGAAATCCAGAATGTCGTTAATGATGGTCAGCAGGATTTCCGAGGATTTGCGGATGGTGTTCAGGTGGTCGCGCTGTTGGCGGGGCAGTGGGCTTTTCAGCAACAGCTCGGTGAAGCCGATGATGCCGTTCAGCGGCGTCCGGATTTCATGGGACATGTTGGCCAGGAACTCGGATTTGATCCGGCTCGCTTCCAGTGCTTCCTTGCGGGCAAAGTCCAGCTCGATATTCTGGATTTCAATGGTCTCCAGGGTCTCCCGCAGGTCTTCGGTGGCCTGGTCAATGTTCTGTTGCATTTCGGCCTGGGCCTTACTCAATTCCGAGGCCATATCATTGAGCCCCGACTCCAGCTGTTCGAACTCCGGGCCGGCACTGGTGTAAACCCGGGTGTCGAGCTTGCCTTCCTTGAGTTTGGCTACGGCTTCGTTGAGCTGGAATACCGGGTCGGTAAAGGCGCGGCTCAGCCGTAGCGCAATGGCCAGGCTGAGCAGGACGCCGCCGATCACCAGCAGCAACGAGATCAGCAAGGCCTTGTAGGTTTCCTTTTCGGTACGGACGTGGGACATCTCTACGGCAACCCAGCCCAGCGGGGCCTGGCGCTTCGCCGCAGACTGGCGGGCGTCCGGGTCCAGCATGGTCTCGATCATCAGATCCTGAAGGTGAACCGGCGTGACAAAACGAGTGCTGCTGTCGTGGGTCACCCGGATCGGCTGGTTGGGTTCCAGCGGTGCCATCGCCACGGTTTCAGCGCTGCCCGGGCCAGTATGAAGCATGCGCTGGCCATCGCTGCCATAGAAGGTGATGGAGCGAACATCCTGTTCTTCAAGAAGGGCGTTGGAGAGGCTGCTCAGCAGGCTGCGATTGGCCGTGAACAGGCCGTATTCAGAGCCTGCGGCAAGCTGTCGGGACAGGGACTCACCGCGATCCTTCAGCAGGTTCTCAATGTTGTTCACCCAGCTGTAGGTAAAGAATAGCCCTAACAACAGCGTGGTGAGCAGGGTGGGAACCAGAGTTACCACCAGTACTTTCTTGCGAATGCCCCAACGTCGCATACCGTGTTCCTGTAAAATTACCTTGTCCGCCTGCAGGGAGCGCCTGCTGGTGGATACTTCCTTGTCAGCATAGCTGAACGGCAATGATATAACCGTGGCCGTTATCCCGGAAACAGACAGTTATAGCCGCAGGTCATGGATATAGCGACAAGCTGTATTGGGACAAGGCGGCCATAACGCGTATGATTCGAATCCGAAAGTGTATCACAGGGTATCAATATGATTTTCCCCACCATTGAAGATTATGTCGGCCATACACCCCTGGTGCGTCTGCAGCGTCTGCCGGGAGACACCAGTAACGTCATCCTGGCAAAACTGGAGGGGAACAACCCGGCAGGTTCGGTGAAAGACCGGCCGGCTTTGAGCATGATCCAGGAGGCTGAGCGCCGGGGCGAGATCAAGCCCGGAGACACCCTGATTGAAGCCACCTCAGGCAATACCGGTATTGCCCTGGCCATGGCCGCGGCCATCAAGGGCTATCGGATGGTGCTGATCATGCCCGACAACCTGAGCGAGGAGCGCCGCGCATCCATGCGCGCGTACGGCGCCGAGGTGGTGAACGTTACCCGTGAACAGGGCATGGAAGGCGCCCGGGATCTGGCCATTCGAATGGAGGCCGAGGGCAAGGGCAAGGTTCTGGACCAGTTCAGCAATGCCGATAACCCTTCGGCCCACTATCACACCACGGGCCCGGAAATCTGGGAGCAGACCGCCGGGCGGGTTACGCACTTTGTCAGCTCCATGGGCACCACCGGCACCATCATGGGCGTGTCCCGTTACCTGAAAGAGCGCAATCCCGATATCCGTATTATCGGCCTGCAGCCAGAGGATGGGGCGTCAATTCCGGGTATTCGCCGCTGGCCGGAGGCTTACCTGCCGAAAATCTACGATGCCAGCCGGGTTGACCAGGTTCTGGATATTGGCCAGCAGGAAGCCGAGGAAACCATGCGGGCACTGGCCGAGCGAGAGGGCATTTTCTGTGGTGTGTCCTCCGGCGGAGCCATTGCAGCGGCCCTGAAATTGTCCCGTGAGGTTGAAAACGCCGTGATCGTGGCCATTATCTGTGACCGCGGAGACCGTTACCTCTCCACCGGTGTGTTTCCCGGCGCCTGAGTGGCCCCCAATCAAGAGAATTCTATATGAGTAAGCGTCGCCGCAAGGTTCTGCCCAAGGAGCCCGTGCGTTGTGAAATCGAGACCCTGAGCCACGATGGCCGGGGCATTGCCCGCGCTGATGGCAAAACCCAGTTTGTTGACGGAGCCCTGCCGGGCGAAACCGTGATGGCCAAAATGGTCAGCACCCGCAGCCGGTTTGATGAGCTGCGCACAACCGAAGTGCTGGAAGCAGCCCCTGACCGCCAGCAGCCACCCTGTGAGTTTGCCGATCTTTGCGGTGGTTGCAGTCTTCAGCACATGAGCGCCGATGCCCAGGTACGGTTCAAGGAAAATACTCTGCGCGAGCATTTTGCCCACTTTGGGGGCATTGAACCGGAGCAGTGGGTGGCTCCGATGCGTTCTCCGGATAGCCTCGGCTATCGTCGCAAGGCGCGGCTGGGCGTACGTTATGTGAAGGCCCGGGAGTCGGTGCTGGTTGGTTTCCGGGAGAAGCGCAATAGCTTTCTGACCGATATTGACCGCTGCGTGGTACTGGATCCCCGGATCGGTGAGCGAATCGAGCCTCTTCGGGAGTTGCTGCATGGCATGGCGGCATTTGACCGGATTGCCCAGGTAGAAGTGGCCTGTGGCGATGATACGGCTGCCATGGTGTTCCGGAACATGGATGACCTGGTGCCGGACGACCGGGAAAAGCTGATCGCCTTTGGTCAGGCCCATGACTTGCATATCTATCTGCAGCCCAAGGGCCCGGACACCGTGCACCGGATCTGGCCGGAATCCGGCGGGCGGGACGATGAACGCCTGACCTATCGTATGGATGAGTTTGACCTCACCATGGCCTTCCATCCTATGGACTTTACCCAGGTGAACGCCGGCATCAACCGCAATATGGTACACCGTGCGGTCGAGTGGCTGGACGTCCAGCCCGGAGAGCGGGTACTGGATCTGTTCTGCGGCCTGGGCAACTTTACGCTGCCACTGGCCCGCAAGGGCGGGCAGGTTGTGGGTGTGGAAGGCGACGATGCCATGGTGGTTCGCGGCCGTGAAAACGCCCGCCTGAACGATCTCTCCAATGTGGAATTCCACGGGGCAGATCTGCACGGGGATTTCACCGGGCAATCCTGGGCAAAAGAGGGTTTTGACAAGATTCTGATCGATCCACCCCGTTCGGGCGCGGAGGAGATCTGTAAGTATCTGACTGCTTTCGGTGCCAACCGCATTGTTTACGTGTCCTGCAACCCCGCTACCCTGGCGCGGGATGCCGGGGTGATGGTGCGCAACGGTTATCGGCTGGTACAGGCCGGTGTGATGGATATGTTCCCCCATACCACCCACGTTGAGTCCATTGCGTTGTTTGAGCGTAGCGCAGACTGACCGGGTTTAGGGGGTATGCAACGGAACGGCCAGGATGGCCGTGAGAATAACCGAAAAACAAATGGGTAAAGCTC
The DNA here is from genome assembly GCF_016464145.1 of Marinobacter sp. bablab_jr008. NCBI lineage: Bacteria > Pseudomonadati > Pseudomonadota > Gammaproteobacteria > Pseudomonadales > Marinobacteraceae > Marinobacter > Marinobacter sp. bablab_jr008. The sequence goes on along the minus strand of NZ_JACDWW010000088.1, from coordinate 27,933 downwards.
TGCCATGGTAAAAGTTCGGGAAGACTATTCGATCAGCGGTGATGGCGAGGTCGATATAGACCGCTGCGTGCAGCACATCGCTGAACAGACTCATCTCGAGGATCCGGATCAGCTTCGGCGGGCTTGTGAGAAAGCCGCCCAGATTGCCGTTCAGGCGTTCCGGGAAGACCGTTTGTGGGCGCCCGGAGCCAGCAGTTTCCGGACCGGTCTGGAAATGGCGCAGGTTTTGGCAGAGCTGCATCTTGATCAGGCCAGCCTGGTTGCCGCCGTGCTCTATCGGGCGGTGCGTGAAGAACGGGTGCCGCTTGAAGAGGTTCGCAAGGAATTCGGCGATGAAGTGGCGGGGCTGATTAACGGCGTGCAGCAGATGGCTGCGATTTCGTCCATCCATCATCCGCTCAAGGGCAATGTCCTGGGGCAGAGCGAAGGCCAGTTGGACAATGTCCGCAAGATGCTGGTCACCATGATTGATGACGTTCGGGTGGCGCTCATCAAACTGGCAGAGCGCACCTGCGCTATCCGCGCAGTGAAAGATGCGCCGGAAGAAAAACGCATGCGCGTGGCCCGGGAAGTCTTCGACATCTATGCCCCGTTGGCTCACAGGCTTGGTATCGGCCACATCAAGTGGGAGCTGGAAGATCTCTCGTTCCGCTACCTGCATGGTTCTGCGTACAAGAAAATCGCCAAGTTGCTGGATGAGAAACGGCTGGACCGTGAAAGCTACATCCGCCGGGTGATTGATACCCTGCAAACCGAGCTCAAGGCTTCCGGTATCAAGGCCGAGCTCAGCGGGCGGGCCAAGCACATCTACAGTATCTGGCGGAAGATGCGTCGTAAGGGAATCGATTTTTCCCAGGTTTACGATGTCCGTGCCGTGCGCATTCTGGTGCCGGAAGTGCGTGATTGCTATGGCGCGCTGGGGATTGTTCACACCCTGTGGCGCCACATTCCCAACGAGTTTGATGACTACATTGCCAACCCCAAGGAGAACGGTTACCAGTCGCTGCACACGGCTGTGATCGGCCCGGAAGGCAAGGTCATGGAGGTGCAGATTCGTACCCATGCCATGCATGAAGAAGCGGAGCTGGGTGTGTGTGCCCACTGGCTGTACAAGGGCACCGATACCAGGAACAAATCCACCGGCTACGACGCCAAGATCAACTGGTTGCGCCAGGTTCTGGAATGGCAGGAGGAGCTGGGTGACATTTCCGGACTGGCGGATCACCTGAAATCCGACGTGGCCTCAGACCGGGTGTATGTGTTTACGCCGGAAGGCCATGTGGTAGACCTGCCCCAGGGCGCCACGCCGGTGGATTTTGCCTACCGGGTGCATACCGAAATTGGTCATGCCTGCCGAGGTGCCAGGGTGAACAGCCGCATCGTTCCGCTGACCTACCCGCTCAAGACCGGGGATCAGGTATTTATTCTGACTTCCAATAATCCGGCTCCCAGCAGGGACTGGCTCAACCCGAGCCTGGGCTATATTCAGACGTCCAGGGCCCGAGCGAAGGTTACACACTGGTTCAAACAGCAGAACCGTGACCGCAATGTCATTGACGGCCGCGCTATTCTGGAAGATGAGTTCAAGCGCCTGTCGCTGTTTGATGTGGAGCTGGAACAACTGGCGGCCAAGGTCAACTACCACAGCATTGATGATATGTTTGCCGCCATCGGGGCGGGAGACCTGCGGCCTACTCATGTGGCCAATGTGGCTCAGCAACTGTTGGAGCCCCGGTCCGAACAGCTGGATCTTAAGCTGACCCCGAACCGGAAAAAGCCCTACGACACTGAATCCGATATCCAGATACTTGGTGTTGGCAAGCTGAAAACTCAGGTGGCCAAGTGCTGCAAGCCGCTGCCCGGCGACCCGATCGGAGGCTATATCACCGTGGGCCGCGGCGTGACCGTGCATCGCCAGGACTGCCTCACGTTCCTGAACCTGCGGGAATTTGAACCGAACCGCATCATTGAAGTGAACTGGGGCGGGCAGCCCGCGGCGGTCTATCCGGTGGATATCGAAATCGAGGCCTACGATCGATCCGGTCTGCTGCGTGATATCACCCAGGTGCTGTCTTCGTCCCGCAGTGATGTGTTGTCTCTCAACACCGTGACCAACAAAGACGAAAACACGGCCACTATGCGGGTGACGGTGGAAATCTCCAGCCTGGAGCAGTTGGCGCGGCTGCTGGCCCAGATTCGGAACCTGCCGAACATCATCGACGTAAGGCGGAAACGCGGATGAGTTACAGCATCGAAGATCTGAAACACCTGATGGCCCGGCTCCGGGATCCGGACACCGGTTGCCCCTGGGACACCAAACAGACCTTTGCCAGCATCGTGCCCCACACGATTGAAGAAGCTTACGAAGTCGCTGATGCCATCGAGCAGGAGGATTTCCCACATCTGAAAGACGAACTGGGAGATCTTCTTTTCCAGGTCATCTTCTATGCCCGCATGGGAGAAGAAGCCGGACACTTTGAGTTTGATGGTATTGTTGACCATTTGGTTCGCAAGCTGGTTCGGCGCCATCCCCACGTGTTTCCGGGGGGCACGCTGGAGAGCCGTATCGATCCGGATAATCGACCCGACGAAGCCTGGATCAAGGAAAGCTGGGAGCGCATCAAGGCCGAGGAGCGTGCTGAGAAACCGGTGGCGAATACTCCGGCCAGCCGTCTGGACGGTATTGCCCGCACCCTGCCGGCCATGGCCCGGGCGGAAAAACTGCAACGGCGTGCGGCCCGGCATGGCTTCGACTGGCCGGATATCGGCCCGGTGTTCGACAAACTTCACGAAGAGATCGATGAGCTGAAGGAAGCCTGGCAAATGGCCGAGGCCGGTACCGGAGATCTGGATGCGGTTGAGGACGAGCTGGGTGACCTGCTGTTTGTTTGCGTAAATCTGGCACGTTTCCTGAAAGTAAATCCCGAGCAGGCCCTGAAGCGAACCAATCACAAGTTTGATGCCCGGTTCCGTGCCATTGAGCGGGTGCTGGAAAAAGAAGGTCGTAATCTGGATGAAGAAACCCTGGAAGCGCTGGATGCCGTGTGGCAGAGCGTGAAAGGGGTGGAAAAGGAGTAGGGAAGCGGAACTGGAAACCGTCACCGATAGGTACAATCCGTTACCAATTTTCCGTCACCGGCCTGTCATTCTTCGTCTACACTTCCGGGAACAGTCGCACTGAAAAAGTGCGTTGTGCCATCAAACAAGATGCAGGAGTGAAGGCACCATGAAGATCAAAGATCTGGTCAAGCACTGGGATAAACACGGCCGTGGAAGACTGACCCGGGATGCCGCCTATCTGTCTTTGGCTGACCAGCATCATGACCGTTTGCAGAAGCTTGCGGCACTGTATCCGATGAAGTCCACTCAGGATCTGATGCGGGATCTGATCTCCGCCGCTCTCGACGAGCTGGAAACCAGTTTCCCCTACGTTCAGGGTGAGAAGGTTGTGGCTTACGACGAGGATGGCTTTGAAATCTATGAGGACAAAGGCCTGACGCCGCAATTCGTTGCCCTGAGCCAGAAACACATCAAGCGCCTCAAGGCCCGCCAGTTGGAGTCGGTTGCCTGACGGTTGCCAACACCCATTGCCATAGATTCTGTAACAACAACGCCGGGCTCAGCCCGGCGTTGTTGTTTGTATTACGACTTCTTCTGTTCTGCCAATCGGTCTTTCAGCGGGCCCTGGCTGATCAGGTCGTCCAGAGCGGCGGCAATCATGTCGTTCAGGATCTCACTTTCGCTCCGGTCCGGGTAGAGTTCCGCCAGGGCCGCAATCCGTGCGGCATCTTCCAGAGGCAGGCGCAGGTTGTATTCATGGCTGCGCTCCTGGGCCTGTTTTTCCTTTTCCCAATGCTGGGGCAGATCGGTCACTTTCATGTCAGCTCCTGAGCGAAGTGGTTGAATCGTCAATAGACTTTCTGCGTTGCTCCCTAGTATCGTAAGTTTAGATTGTTTCCGTCAATTCAGAAGGAACCTGCCGTGACCGAACTGCACCCGGATCTTCGAGAAAACGTACGTTTGCTGGGCGATCTGCTTGGCCAGAGCATACTCCGATTCCCCGGACAGGACTGCTACGACCGCATTGAAGAAATCCGCGCCGCCGCCAAGGCTGACCGGCGCCAGGAAAGCGGTTCCGGACAACGCCTGGTGAAGCTCCTGGGCCAGCTCAGCGATGATGAGCTGTTACCGGTGACCCGAGCCTTTAACCAGTTCCTTAATCTTGCCAACCTGGCTGAGCAGTACCATGGAATTCGTCGCAAGCAGGGGCATCCGTCAGATCTGATGGTGGAATCCCTGGGGGACGTGTTTGATCGGCTGAAGTCCGGGGGGATAGACCCGCAAGAGTTGCATCGGAAGGTTGCAGATTTACGCATAGAGTTTGTGCTCACCGCGCACCCCACCGAAGTGGCCCGGCGTACATTGATCCTCAAGTACGATGAAATGTCCGATTGCCTGTCGAGGCTGGATCATGACGACCTGATGCCCGGTGAACGGGAGGAAATTGTTGACCGGTTGTCGCTGTTGATTGCCGAGGCCTGGCATACCGACGAGATTCGGCATGAAAGGCCGACCGCCGTGGACGAGGCCAAGTGGGGCTTCGCCGTTATCGAGAACAGTCTCTGGCAGGCGCTGCCGAAATTTCTCCGTAGCCTGGACACCTCGCTGTCGGAGGCGACCGGTCAGGGGCTTCCGTTGCAGGTGTCGCCGATCCGAATTGCCTCGTGGATGGGGGGAGACCGTGATGGCAACCCCAATGTCACCCACGAAGTGACCCGGGAAGTGTTTCTGCTTGGTCGCTGGATGGCCGCAGATCTCTATCTGCGCGATATCCAGGCGCTGAGAGCAGAGCTTTCCATGTGGCAGGCAAGCGATGAATTGCGGGCCGAGGTGGGAGATTCCCGGGAGCCGTATCGCCAGGTGCTGGCCCAGTTGAGGGAACGCCTGATCAAGACCCGGGACTGGGCCGAAGCCAGCGTCAAGGGCGAGCCGGCAGACGATTCGGGCATTCTGTTCGAGAATGAGGATCTCACCGGGCCGTTGGAATTGTGCTATCGCTCCCTGATGGAGTGCGGGCTGGAAGCCATTGCCAATGGTCCGCTGCTGGATACCATTCGCCGGGCGCACACCTTCGGCCTGCCACTGATCCGACTGGATATCCGCCAGGAGGCCTCACGCCACGCCGAGGCGGTGGCAGAGATGGTGAACTACCTGGGGTTGGGTGACTATCTGTCCTGGTCGGAACAGGAGCGCCAGGCGTTTCTGGTCAAGGAACTGAAGGGGCGGCGCCCCCTGGTGCCCCGGAATTGGCAACCCTCCGAGCCGGTGCGCGAGGTGCTGGCAACCTGCGAGGTGGTCGCTGGCCAGACACCGGAAGCCCTGGGTTCCTATGTGATTTCCATGGCCAGCAAGCCCTCGGACGTTTTAAACGTGATTTTGCTGCTGCGGGAAGCGGGGATGACTTTCCCCATGCGCGTTGTGCCGCTGTTCGAAACGTTGGATGATCTCAAGGGGGCTCCCGACAGTATGGCGGCCCTGTACGAGGTGGACTGGTATCGGGAATACTGCAGCGGGCGCCAGGAAGTGATGATCGGCTATTCAGACTCCTCGAAGGATGCCGGCCAGTTGATGGCGGCCTGGGCCCAGTACCAGGCCCAGGAGAAGCTGACCGAAGTGGCCAATCGGTATGGAGTGCATCTGACTCTGTTTCATGGCCGCGGCGGCACCGTAGGCCGGGGCGGTGGTCCGGCGAATCGGGCGATTCTGTCCCAGCCGCCGGGCTCGGTGAACGGCAGCTTCCGGATTACCGAGCAGGGCGAGATGATCCGCTTTAAATTTGGTCTGCCGAGGCTGGCGGTGCAGAGTCTGACCTTGTACACCACCGCGGTGATTGAGGCGACCCTGGCGCCACCACCTGTGCCAAAGGATGAGTGGCGCGAGGTGATGGACTGGCTGACCGAGCGTTCGCTGCGGTCCTACCGTGAGGTGGTCCGTGAGAATCCGGATTTTGTGCCTTACTTCCGCCAGGTCACACCGGAAACGGCTTTGGGTAAACTTGCCCTTGGCAGCCGGCCGGCCCGGCGCAAGGCCACAGGGGGCGTTGAAAGCCTGAGAGCCATTCCGTGGATTTTTGCCTGGACCCAGATGCGGTTGATGCTGCCCAGCTGGCTGGGCAGTGATGTTGCCCTCGAAGAGGCGGCCCAGGCGGACCGCCTGTCCGAGCTGCGGGAGATGATGCAGGGCTGGCCGTTCTTCCGCACCTACGTGGATATGCTGGAAATGGTCCTCGCCAAGGCAGATTTGCGTATTGCCAGCTATTACGAGCAGACCCTGGTTGAGGACGAGCACTTGCTGGCGCTTGGCCAGAGCCTGAGGCAGCGTTTGCAGGGCTGCATTGAGCGTCTGCTGGAGCTCAAACAGCAACAGACTCTGCTGGAGCAGGAGCCGGTGTTTGCCCATTCAATGAAAGTTCGGAATCCCTACACTGATCCGCTGCACTATTTGCAGGCAGAATTGCTCAGGCGTGACCGGGAAAGCGAGGGGGCAGGAAAGGTGCCGGAAATGGTCGAGAGGGCGCTGAAGGTGACCATGGCCGGAATTTCTGCCGGTATGCGAAATACCGGTTAAGGTGCATAATAAGGCCGGGGCCGGACAGCCCCGGCCCATTTGCTTTAAGGAGTTACCCCCGTTGGCATTGTCGGAGAGGCTTTCGCGTTTTCTGGCCCGCAAGGGCATTACCTACCAGCCACTGGAAACGGAGCCCGTTGCGAATCTGGACGCGGCGGTGCTTGCTTCGGGTAAACCCCAGCATGACTTTATCAAGGCGACCCTGCTGATCGATATCAATGGGGTGGTTATGGTGGTACACCGTTTTGACAGCACGCTTGATATGGATGCCGTGCACCAGTTCACCGGTCGGCGCATGCAGCCGCTGACGGCGCGCCAGACTTCCCGGTTGTTCGGAGACTGTGACGCCGGATTCGTACCTCCGATCGGAGCCGCCTGGGAGCTGCCGGTTCTGGTGGATGAAGATGTAGTGACAGCCGAAAGTGTGATCTTCTCCGGCGGCACGGACCACAGCCTGGTTGAAATGGACGGCCGGGCCTTCCGCCTGGCTCAGGCTGGCGCCCGGCAGGGGCATCTGGTTATTCGTGGTCAGGGCGTGGAAGATCGCGAAGCCCTGACTCTGGAAGACGTGGCAGACAAACTGCAAAAGCTTTATCGGCTGCCGCCAATGCCGGCTCTGGCATTGCGAATCCTGCGGCTGACCGCCAACACAGAAGCGACGGCCAAAGAGCTGGCCGAGTTGATTGAATTTGACCCCAGTATGACCGCGCAGATCATGCGCTATGCCCGATCAGCGCTGTTCAACTACCCCGGCCAGATAAACTCTGTACAGGAAGCGGTCACCCGGGTCCTCGGCTTTGACCGGGTTGCCCACATTGCCCTGGGTATTGCCTCGGTGCGGGCGTTTGATGTGCCCCGCGGAGGCATGCTCGGCATGGATAATTTCTGGCGCCACTCGCTTTATTGCGCGTTCCTGTGCCAGAACCTCGCCGCCTATTCCGGCCGCGACAAAGGGCTCGCCTATCTGTGCGGATTGCTGCACAACTTCGGCCTGCTGCTGGTGGGCCATCTGTTTCCATCGGAGTTTGAAGAGCTCAATGCTCTGCGGGAAATCAACCCGGAGGCAAGCATGCACTCGCTCGAGCAGGAAGTGTTTGGCCACAGTGAGCGCCAGGATATTCTGGCTGTTGGTCATGGTGCCATTGGCGGTATTCTGCACCGGCTGTGGCAGTTGCCGGAAGCCGTGATCAAAGCCGCCGGCATGCACCAGCACATCGGATACCATGGCGAGCACGAGGAATATGTCCAGATGGTGCAGCTGGCCAATGCCATACTCAAAGAGCGTGGTATCGGTGACGAACTCAATCCTGACGACCTGCCGGCACTGGTTGAGAGCCTTGGGCTCCGGGCGGATGTGCTGGAGCGGGTTCAGAGCGACATGGACCAGGTGGCTTCCGATCTGGACGTGCTGGCGTCTTCCCTCGCTTCCTGATTATTCCCAGCCCTGCACCGGCCGTTGAGGCAGCTGACAGCCCGGCTTTCGGACAATGATACGGAGGTCGACTTTCTCTGCCGGGTGTGAGTTCGTATAATGCTGCCTCGTTTTTGTGCGTGTGCGCCGGATACACGGTCCGGAGCCGTCGAGAGGTTGTCGCAAAGGCAGAGGTCTTTGCCATAACTTTTCAAACGATAATATAAAGCAATGGGAGCACAACGTTATGCGAATCATTATGTTAGGCGCGCCAGGCGCAGGTAAGGGCACCCAGGCCCAGTTTATTACCGAGCGTTTCGAGATCCCCCAGATCTCCACGGGTGATATGCTCCGCGCTGCGGTCAAAGCCGAATCGGAGCTGGGCCTGCAGGTTAAAGAGGTTATGGCGTCTGGTGGCCTGGTGTCTGATGACATCATCATTGCCCTGATTGAAGAGCGTATCCAGCAGCCAGATTGCAAGAACGGCTTCCTGCTGGATGGCTTCCCGCGCACCATTCCCCAGGCTGAGGCCCTGAAAGACCAGGGTATCGCCATCGACTACGTGGTCGAAATCTCGGTTGAAGACGAAGAAATCGTCAGCCGCCTGTCTGGCCGTCGTGTACACGAGGGCAGTGGCCGTATCTACCACGTTAAATACGATCCGCCCAAGGTAGAAGGCAAAGACGATGAGACCGGCGAAGCGCTGATCCAGCGTGAAGACGACAAGGAAGAGACCGTTCGCAAGCGCCTCAAAATCTATCATGAGCAGACAGCGCCGCTGGTGGGCTTCTACCAGAGCTGGGCAGAGAAAGCCCCGGCCGATGCGCCCAGGTATGTGCGCGTTGAAGGTGTTGGCAGCCTCGACAGTATTCGCGATCAGATTCTGTCCCAACTGAAGTGATCGAAACCGGCTCAGCCCCGGAGGCGTGATTCTGTGAAACTTCTGGCACTGGATACCTCATCCGAGGGCTGTTCCGCGGCACTCTGGCTGGATGGCCGGGTGACCGAGCGATTCGAGGTGGCCCCACGGGGGCACACCCGCCTGTTGATGCCCATGGTTCGCGAATTGTGCGCGGAGCAGGGCTTGTCCCCCTCCGATCTCGATGCACTGGCGTTCGCCCGGGGCCCTGGCTCTTTCACCGGTCTGCGGATCGCAACCGGTGTGGTACAGGGGCTGGCCTGGGGGCTGGATATCCCCGTGGTTCCGGTGTCGTCCCTGGCGGCGGTGGCGCTCGCGGCGATCGAAACCCATGCCCTCCAAGAGGGCGACAGCGTTGCGGTGGCCTTTGACGCCCGCATGGGGGAGGTGTACTGGGGCGCGTTCCGCTGTGAGGCGGGGCTTCCAGTGTTGCTGAGCGAGGAGCGGGTCTGCCCGCCTGATGCGGTGACTCTGCCAACGGATGCCGGTGGCAACTGGTACGGCGCCGGTCAGGGCTGGACCCTGAAAGACCAGATGCCCGGTGAGCTCGTTGAACGCCTCTCAGCCATTGACGATACGTTGTTGCCGGCAGCGGCCCAGGTGGCGAAGCTGGCCGAACAGGGAATGTCGAACGGGCAGGCGGTGCCAGCAGAGCAGGCACAACCGGTGTATATCCGGGACGAAGTGGCCTGGAAGAAGTTGCCCGGTCGGGAGTGAACCCCGCTCCAACCGCCGTCTTTGCATTCTGCACCAGATCCTCCATAATGCGATGACGACTCTGAATCCTCACCCCGGTGGTGCGTTATGATTGGCGGCATCAATCCCTCAAATCCTTCATTGTACCAGGCGGGTAATAACTCCCCGGCCCGGGAACGCACGGATGTATCCCGCACCCCGGCGGCGGCCCCCCAGGCACTTGCCACGGGTGATGTTCGCAACCAGCTCAATACCGCCCGTCAGGATCGGGATGCCGCCCCCGGTAATCCGGCACAGCCCGGTGGTACCGGGCCGGAACTGGACAGCCGGCGTGTCGAAGCCCGGCGCGCGGCAGAAGATGCCCGGCTTGAACGCTTCCGCGCAGACGAATTACCGCTTCCTGCCGCCCGCGCGCTGTCGGCTTTTGCCGGCGTTGCCGCTGCCGGGCAGGAATTTGAGAGCGGCAGCGTGCTGAGCGGAATTGATATTCTGGTCTGATGCCGTCGTCTTCCTCTCACACCGAGCTTCCGGATTCCTCGTCTCTCCGTCACATCCTGGCCGTTGCTCATAGCCCCTTGGCTGAACCGGGCGTAGCCCGTGCGCTTGCCACCGAGCTGGGGCTTGACTGGCTGGGCGTGGTCGCCCCCAAACAGGTTCGGAACTACGGTCTTCTATTGTTCATGGACGAGCATGGGCTGGCGTTACAACAAACCGGTAAGGGGGCGCCCGGGCCGGTCAGGGCGGAATTTGTCAGTGGCAAGATGGGCTACCGGCGGGAGCACGGTGGTGGCGCCGGCCAGCTGGTGGCGCGCGCCGTAGGGTTGCAGAAAACCCGGGCTCCGCTGCAGGTACTGGATGCCACCGCCGGTCTTGGTCAGGATGCTTTCGTGCTGGCCTCCCTGGGTTGTCAGATGACACTGTTTGAGCGTAATCCGGTCATCCATGCGCTGCTGGCGGATGGTCTGTATCGGGCGGCCCTGAATGAGACTTGTGCGCCAATCGCGGCGCGAATGACGCTGCACGCAGGCAGTTCTCTGGACTGGATGAACCAGGCAGGACCCGAGGCCGTCGATGTGGTCTATCTGGACCCGATGTTTCCGCATCGGGACAAGTCTGCGCTGGTCAAGAAGGAAATGCAGGTGTTCCGGCAGGTGGTGGGTGATGACGACGACGCCAGCCAGTTGCTGGAAGCCGCGCTCGCCTGTGCCCGCTATCGGGTGGTGGTCAAGCGCCCCCGCAAGGCACCCGCGATCGCCGGACCGGAACCGGCTGCGCGGGTTGAGGGTAAAAGCAGCCGCTACGACATCTATCCGATCCGGGCGCTGCCGGCCTGACAGTGTCGCAACGATCTGTCAGGCGTCGAGCATGGTGACCTGCTGGATAGCCTGGCGCTTCTCCACGCTCAGAACCAGACGGGCATCTTCAGCCACTTCATCCAGACCCTCGCCGTAGCATAGCCGGCCGTCTTCATCGGTTGTGAGCACGCCGTTTTTCTGCATATTGGCGATGAAGTTCCGGAACAGGGTCTTGTCGAAGAACTCCGGTGCGTTCAGGCCGAACAGGATCGACATCCTTTCCGCCAGCAAGGTGCTCTGTTCTTCCAGCTCCGCCGCCGTCAGGTTGCCGGAGCCATATTTTCTGAGTATGCCCAGGGTGATGTGATAGCGTTCCAGGGTCTGGATGATGAAGCGGGACAGAATCCGCGACCGCAGCATCGCTTCGGTACCTTCTTCGGGCCGTCCCAGCCGCTCATCCTCAAGCCTGATCAGCAGGCCCTGGTCCACCAGCACATCAATCCACTGGTTGATCACCGCGTCTACCTGTTCCTGATCATACTGCAGGAACAGCTCTGACTGCAGGTAGGGATAGGCGACACTGGTGAGGAAAACGATCTTTTCCCGACTCAGGCTGGCCTTGTTCTCGAACAGGCTGGCAATGAGCGCTGGTAGAGCAAACAGATGCTGGATGTTGTTGCGGTAGTAAGTCATCAGGATGGCGTTCGAGCCTTCCAGGGCAATAATGTCGCCCAGTTTCTGGGGCTGACGGGTAATCAGTCCCATGTTCTCGCAATAGGCAATCCAGTCCCGGCCGGTACCTTCCGGCAGGGTAATGGTTTCGGCATAGGGATAGGCGCGCAGCAGGTCGGCATACTTGTCCAGCAAGCGGATCAGCTGGCCCTCGTCCATCGCCAGCCGCTCGGTACCCAGCAGAACGGTGGCCGTCATGCCAATCGGGTTCACGGCCACTGAGGCGTTGATGTTGCTGGCCACACGCTGGGACAGATTATCAACGGCCTGGTTCAGCCAGGACGGGCGATACTCGGCGTCATAGGCTTCGTGGCGCCAGCTTTCGTGAACATCGTCCAGCACCTTGTCCAGGTGGATCGGATCACCGAAGTTGACGGCAACGCGGCCAAACGAGTTGGTCAGTTTGCGAGCGGTCTTGGCGAGACCGAAAATGCTTTCTTTCTGTTTCTTTTTCCCGCGCAGCTCGCCGAGGTAGGAGCGCCCTTCCATGACCTTCTCGTAGCCGATGTACACCGGTACAAAAACGATGGGCTTGCGGTGATCCCGCAGGAAGCTGCGCACGGTCATCGACAGCATGCCCGGGCGTGGCGGCAGCATGCGGCCGGTCCGGGAGCGGCCACCCTCGACGAAATACTCCACCGAGTAGCCCCGGGTGAACATCACATGCATGTACTCGTTGAACACGGTGGCGTAAAGCGGGTTGTCCTTGAAGCTGCGGCGCATGAAAAACGCGCCGCCACGGCGCAGGATTGGCCCCACGATGGGCATGTTCAGGTTGATGCCTGCCGCGATGTGGGGCGGCATCAGGCCGTTTTTGTAGAGCACATAGGACAGCAGCAGGTAATCGATGTGGGATCGGTGGCAGGGTACGTAGACCACAGCGTTGTCCTGTGCCGCTTCCTTGGCTACCCCAATGTTGTGGATGGCAATGCCGTTGTAGATCCGGTTCCAGAGCCAGGCCAATACCAGCTCCAGGAAGCGAATAGTGACAATCGACATGCTCGCGGCGATCTCGTCGGCGTATTTGTATGCTTTGGCGCGGACCTTCTCCGGCGGGATGTCGTCCTTCGCTGCAGTCTCACGGATAGCTTCCTTGACCGCCTGGGTGCGTACCAGCCCCTCCACCAGGGTGCGTCGATGCGACAAATCCGGCCCCAGCACCGCCTGGCGTACACGACGGAAGTGGGTTCGCAGAATTCGCGCCAGCTTGCGGTTGGCCTTCTGTTCGTTGTCGCGATACTCGTCCACCACCTGCCTGAGTGACAGCGGCTGGTTGAACTGCACGTAGGTGTTGCGGCCATGCACAAGAATAATCAGAAATTTCTGCAGGCGGCCCGCGACCGACCAGGTGTCTGAGAGCAGCAGCTTGACCAGGGACTTTTCCTTGTCGGGTGAGCGGCCCCAGAACAGGGATACGGGCACAATCTGGACATCCTGTTCCGGGTGTTCCAGCCCGAAGTGAACCAGATCGGTAAACTCCCGGGTAGGCACCGGCTTGTGCCGGCCGCCCCGGAACAGGCCGCCAATGCGTTTGTAGAGGAAGAAAAACGAATGCGAGGGCCCATTCTTCACCGGCAAGGTGTCGGTGGCGCCGGGCAACCGTGCCCGGATGACTTCCTGCTCCAGCACCAGGCGGCTCGACAGCGAGCTGTACTGAAGCACGTAACAGACGGGCTTGTCCGGGTCCAGCCCGAGGGCTTCCAGGGTATTGCCACTGACATCAGTCCTGACCCATAAAAACAGGATCTTTCGGAAAAGAGACAGGATCAGGCTGCGAATGCCCTGATAAAGTCGCATAAATGTTTACTCCGGTCCTGGAAACAGGCGCCAAGTTTAACGGGTTGGGGCGGTAGCGGAAAGTCGCGCACCAATTCTTGGTGATGAATGTGATGTGGTACATTTCGGAACTGGCATTCAGGTAGCAGGAAAGGCAGGGCATGGCAGACAACAAGGCACAGTGGACACCCGGGTGGAGTGAGGCTTTGCCGAAGCAGGGCGATCTGCTGCTGGCGTTCTCAGGCAACAGTATCCTGAAGCCGGCTGATGGCTGGTTCCTTCGCTGGGGTGGCCCGGAAATGGGTGGAAGCCGACCGGAGGCGCTGTCCCTGGGCACCTGGGAGGGGCGCCCTCTGTATGTCACCATGCTGCCGGACACGGGTGTGCCGGGCATGCAGACTCTATCCCTGCGTGAGGCCATGCTGGTTACGCCCGAGGCGCCGGCGGATCTGCTCAGCACAGGTTATCAGGTCTGGCAGTGGTGGCAGGACCATCGTTACTGCGGCCGCTGTGGAGAGAAAACCGGACCCCATCCCCGCGAACGGGCACGCTGGTGCAACCGGTGCGGCATCCCCTGGTACCCGCGCATTGCCCCTTGCATCATTACCGTCATTCGCCGGGACGACCGCCTCCTGCTGGCAAAATCCGCGCGGGTTACCCGTAACTTCTACAGTCTGATCGCCGGTTTTGTCGAGCCGGGCGAGAATCTGGAGCAGGCGGTAGCCCGGGAGGTGATGGAGGAAACCGGTTTGGCGGTGACCAATATCCGCTACCAGGGCTCGCAGCCCTGGCCATTTCCTCATCAGTTGATGCTGGGCTTCTTTGCCGACTACGAGAGCGGCGAATTGCGGTTGCAGGAAGACGAACTGGCGCATGCTGGCTGGTTTACGGTGGATGAACATCCTCCGGTTCCGCCAGAAACCACCATAGCAGGGCGATTGATCAATGCCCTGAAAGCAGAGATTGCTGCCGGTAATGGTGGTAGCCACCATGACTGACCGTCGCCCGAGGGTGCTGGTGTTTGATTCCGGGGTCGGTGGCCTGAGTGTCGCCGCCTGTATTCACCAGACGTTGCCCGGTGTGGAGCTGGTTTACCTGGCAGATAATGCCGGCTTTCCCTATGGCGACAAGCCCGAACAGGTGGTGATCGAGCGCTGTTGCGCGCTTATACGGCAATGTCTGGCTGAGTTTCCGTGCGATGTGGTGGTGGTGGCCTGTAATACCGCCAGTACCGTTGTCTTGCCCGAGCTCAGGGCCACTATTGCTGTGCCGGTGGTCGGGGTGGTGCCGGCGGTCAAACCGGCGGCGGCCTGCTCCACCAATCGCCGCATTGGCCTTTTGGCGACACCGGCGACCGTCAAACGCCCGTATCTGGATGATCTGATTCAGGAGTTTGCCCGGGATTGCGAGGTGGTCCGCCTTGGTCATCCGGCCCTGGTGCGCTGGGCAGAGGAATTGGTCGGCGGCTCTGCGCCGGATCAGGTGGAGGTGGATGAGGCCATGGCGCCGCTGCGGGATGCCGGTGTCGACACGGTGGTTCTGGGTTGCACCCATTACCCGTTACTGTTGCCCTGGTTGCGCAAGGCGTTACCGGAGGTGATGCACTGGGTGGAGTCTGGCGAGGCGATTGCCCGCCGCGTGGCCTGGTGGCTCGATCAGGCGGGGCAGTTGGCCGGTGCGCAGACGCCACCGGACCACTCCGGGCCGGTGGTGATCAGTGCCTGCTTTTCCGGTGATGCGCCGGAAGACCTGGGCCCGTTCATGTCGGAAATGGGCATCCCGGTGGGGCTGGTGGCCGGCCACTGGCCCGGCGTTACAGTAACCGGGTCAGTTTGAACATGGCGAGGAATTCCAGAGCCGGAATAGCCCGCTTGTGGCAGCAGTAGGTCTTGAAGCCATCGCCGCGGAAGCGTGATTTGGTGAACTCCAGCCCCTTGAAGTTATACAGGAAGTTTCCTTTCTCATAGATGCCGTGGAGCATCTTCTTGAGCAGCCGGCTTTCCTGGTGCTCCGTGGCTTTGTCCAGGGACAGAGGTATCAGGCCCAGGTCCAGAAACGGCACACCCTCGGCCTTGAATACGTCCATGGCGTGGGCCATCAGGGTATAGAAAATGCCCTGCCGGAAATCCGCGTTGGCCCGGGAGATGTTGGGCACATAACTGATGATTTCGTTGTTGCGATAGATCGGGTCGAAGTAGATAAAGCCGACGGCTTTGCCATCCTGATAGGCGTAGAAATGCCGTTCGTTTTCCCGATAATCCATTTCCATCGGGCGAATCAGGAAACGGATTTCGTTGCTCTTGCATTTTCGGGTGCGAATCCAGGCTTCCGAGATTTCCCGCGTGTGGTCATCACTGAAGCGCTCTTTCACGGTGATCCCGTTCTTTTCGGCCTGGTTCAGGGCGGTTCTCAGAATCTGCTTTTTCTTGCCGCTGAGGGACCATTTGCGCAGATCGATGCGGGATTCGCTGCCAAACTGGGTGCCGTAGAGCCCGAAGCGTAAATGCAGGAAATCCACCACCGGTTTGGAGACCTGGATGTAGCAGGCATTCGGGAACTTCTGGTGAAAACGTTCCAGAATCACCGGGAAGTTCTCGGGTGCGCAAACCGGGTCTGACAGCACAAAGGTGCCGCCCCATTTGCGCATGTAGGCCACGTAGCCCATCCCCTCAACATCGAAGTACTGCATGCCCGGCTGCAGAGTCGAGAAGGATTGTGAGTGCACGCCGAACTGCTTGAGGTAGTTCACCCGCTCTGAAAACGTAAACTGTCCGTCGGTGAGTCCGTGGGTACGGTCCAGTGCAAGAATCTGGTCTGACATGATGACGCTCCCGATAACCTGTTGTTATTTTTGGTGTCAGGGGTTCAGGCCTGTTTTCGGCCGAGGATGGACCAGTAGCAGTCCATGTTCAGAAGCTTGAAGTGCTTCTTCTCGGTTACCTGCAGGCCCAGGCGCTGCATGTGCTCGGGGTAGTTGTAGATCTTGTGGAAGGCGTTGTTGGCAAACAGCCAGAAAATGAACACCGCCATGTACCAGTAGAGTTTCTTGAACATGCGGGACAGGATGTTGCCCGTCGGGTAGCAGAAGTCTCCGACAACCACTCTGGCATCGGCCTTGCCCAGGCGAATCAGGTGCTCCAACACTTTAACCATCATGTCTTCGTCAAACACGTTGAGGAAGAAGTTGGCGACCACCATGTCGTACTGCTCGAACTCATCCACCTTCATGATGTCGCTGTGGATGCGGCGAATGGTCAGATGAGGCGCTTCCTTATGTTGGGCATCGGCGAATTTGCGCAGCATGGTCTCGGACAGATCGACCACGGTTACCTCGGCGCCCAGCTCTGCGGCCCGGATAGCGTCCCGGCCGTGGCCGACACCGGCAAAGAGAATGCGGTCGCCGGGTTTTACCGTTTCCACATCCAGCATGGCGGTCTTGCAGCGATGGATGTTCTTGCCACTGTAGAGGTTGCTGAGAAAATCGTAGACGGGGCCAATATACTTGTACTTGTCGCGCATGATGACTGCTGCCTTCTTCTTGTTCCCTGGTTATCCGCCACCGTTATTGTGATTGTTGCTCCGACAGCCTGTCGGACATTCCGGTGATCGGTTACTGATAAACCGAGCTTAGAGAAGGGGTGGGTTGAAAGATGTGCAGTACTGCGCATTTCCGGATACACAAAGTAACGTTAGGATACACTTTGCAAACCGGGTCAATGTTTCGAATCAGAGTGTCAGACAATCAATAATCGTTTTAGCCGGTATGTGCGAAGGCCAGCCCATCTTTGGCCAGCAACCGGGTGATGTCGGCGGCGGGCCGGGCCGGGCCATAGAAGAAGCCCTGAACCTGGTGGCAGCCGAGGCTTTTCAGGTAGGCGAGCTGGTCGTCGGTTTCCACACCTTCGGCCACAATCTCAAGTTTCAGGCCGTGAGCCATGGCGACAATGGCGTTGACGATGCAGGCTCCGTCTTCCCCGCTGCGTATGGCTTTAACAAAGGACTGATCCACTTTCAGAGTGTGAATCGGCAGGCGGTGCAGGTAATTGAGCGAGGAATAGCCGGTACCGAAATCGTCAATGGCGATCCGTACGCCGGTGGCGGCCAATTCCTTGAGCTTGCGGCTGATCTGCTCGAGATCATTCATGATCACGTTTTCTGTGATCTCGATTTCCAGGTTATCGGCGGGGAAGTTGTGGGCGGCCACCCGGTTCATCAGGGTTTCGACGAATCTGGGGTGCTCCACCTGGCTGGGGGAGAGGTTAACCGCCAGGCGCAGGTCGGAATGTCCACTGCTGATCCAGCGGCCCACGTCGCGGCAGGCCTGATCGATAACCTGTTCACTGAGTTTGCCAACCAGCCGGGTTTCTTCTGCCAGGGGCAGGAAATCCCCGGGGTAGAGCAGTCCCCGTTCCGGGTGCTGCCAGCGCACCAGGGCCTCCAGGCCCACCACCCGGTTCGAACGGGAGCATACCTGAGGCTGGTAAAACACCCGGAGCTCGTTGCGTTCCAGTGCCAGGCGAAGATCCCGCTCCAGGCTCAGCCGGTTGGCGGTGTTGAGGCTCATGCTGTCGGAATAGAAGCGATAGCCATCCTTACCCCGCGCTTTCACGTGGTACATGGCAATATCGGCGTTCTGTATCAGCAGATCCATGGTCTCGCCGGCTTCCGGGAACACTGAAATCCCGATGCTGACCCCCACAAAGACCTCGTGGTCCCCCAGTTGGAACGGCGCTTTCAGAGCGTGGATCAGTTTACGGGCAATGTTCCTTGCGTCGTCATGGCCGTGAATGCTCGGCAATAACAGGGTGAATTCATCGCCCCCGAATCGGGACAAGGTGTCTCCGCGGCGCAGGCACTTTTCCAGTCGATGCGTGACCGCCTGCAACAGGCGATCTCCCATGGCGTGTCCGAGCGTGTCGTTAACCACCTTGAAGCGGTCCAGGTCCAGAAACATCACGGCCAGTTTCTGCTGGCTGCGCCGCGCGTGGGTGATGGCCAGTTCAAGCCGGTCTTTGAACAGAGCCCGGTTCGGCAGCCGGGTCAGCAGGTCGTGGTAAGCCTGGAAATTGATGAAGGCCTCGGCCTCCTTACGCTCGGTGACATCGCGGGCGATACCATAATACCGCGCAGGCTGACCGGTGCAGCCGCCCTGGGTTTTGCCGGTCTGGGGCCAGGTTTGCGGGTCTACCGGAAAGGCGGTGATCTCGAAATGCCGGGTGGCCTTGCGGCTGCCCCGGGTTTTCAGGCGGACCTCCAGCACCCGGGGATTATCGGCAGAGATATTAGGGCCCTGCAGAGCATAGGTGCCACGGGCCACGTCCCGGTCATCCAGTAGATGGCGGAAATGCTGCCCGCAGAGCTCTGAGGGCTGATAGCCGAGCAGGCTTTCGACCTTGTTGTTGATGAAGCAGATATGCCCGGTTTCATCGAGCATAAACACGATGTCCGGCGAGCTGTTGACGATATAGCGGTGCAGGGCCTCGGATTTCTCCAGCCGGGACTGAACCATCTCATGGGCACGAATAAGCGACTGCTTGCCCAGAACCCCTTCCACAGTCGCCAGCAATTCTTCCGGGTCAAAGGGTTTACGGATGTAATCCAGTGCGCCTCGGCGCAGGGCCCGACTGACGGTGCTGAAAGACGACTCTCCGCTGACCACAACGACACCGCAATCCGGCTGCAGCCGGCCGGTTTCTGCCATTACCTGGAAACCGTCCAACTCTGGCATGTTCAAATCCAGCAGGGCCAGATCAAAGGCTTGCCGGTGAAGTTGTTCACAGGCCTGTCGCCCACCGTGGGCTTCTGACACCTCAAAACCCCGGCTCCGGAGGAGGTCGGCCAGGGTTTTGAGCAGGCGTGGCTCGTCGTCTGCCACCAGGATACTGGGGCGTCGTGAAAGGCTGGAGGACTCTGTGGTCTGTTCGCTTGCCATGGCTGTGTGTCCGTGGTTTCGTCGTCAGTCGGTGTCGTTATCGTTATGACTTGCCGCCGGCAGCAGTATCCGGAAGGCCGTGCCCTCCTGGCCGGTGTGGCAAGCAATGATGCCCTCCATGTCATCAATCAGTTGTTTAACAATGCTCAGCCCCAGGCCGCTATGGCCATCTCCCTTGGTGCTGTTGACCGGTTCAAACAGTCGGCGTTGCAATGGCTCCGGAATGCCGGGACCGTTATCGGTGACCTGCAACTCAACCCAGCGTCGCCGGTTCTGAAACAGGGGTGCCGTGGTTTTCAGCGTGACGGTTCCGGGCCGCTCTCCAAAGCCCTCAACTGCGTTTCTGACCAGATTAAGGACGATCTGGCGGACCGCAGAGGGGGCTGCCTGTACTTGAGTGTCCGCTTTGCAGAGGTGCAGGTGAAGCTCCCGGTGATCGTCATGGAACAGGCTATCCCGAAGGATTCTGCCCAGACCGGTCAGTTCTTCGTTCAGATCGGTGTCGGAGCCTGTTGCTTCGGCCGCGTGCTGGCTGATCTGCAACAACAGGTTGCCGGCACGCTCTAGTTCTTCCTGAATGATATTCAGCTCATCCTGAACATCTGGATCCTCGAGCCTGCTGCGCAGCTGGAACAGGTACTGGCGGATAATGGTGAGCGGGTTACTGACCTCATGTACCTGTCGGCGCAGACGGTCGTTCACCATTTGCTGGTCCGAGCCAAGGCGATCGGCAGATGACAGCTTGAGAACCGCCGAGAGTTCCCGGGTGAACAACTCTCCGAGGTTGCGCGCACCCGCCACTGTCTGGTCGTCAATGCCAATCACGAACACACTGTCCCCGGTGGCAACGGGGAGCGCCAGCAGTGAGGGTGCGGCCAGCAGGGAGCACAGCTGTTGATCAAGCACGGTGGGTTCGGCCTGATCCATGGTTGTGGTGGTGCCGGTTCTCAGAGCAGTGGTTAGCGCACTGTCGCCGTAGGCTGGATTAACAGACATCTCGGGCAGTTGCCGGCAGGTGCCTGAACGCAGCGTAAGATCCTCACCCTCCCGGCTGAAGCAGAGCACGGGCAGACCGGTGATCAGTGCCAGGCTGCTGGCGGCTTCCGACACCAGTGTGGAGAGGTTTTCCGGGCCAGAGGCTGGCAACGCCAGCGCGGTTCGCACCATGGTGTGTTCCAGCAGCCGCTGGTTCAGCTGACGTCTGGCCTCGCGGGCATCGTAGTCAGTATCCAGAGGGATACCTAGGGATGCGGCCACGCTGGCAACCTCTTCGCCGATCTTCTTGTTGATCTCACGGGTCAGATCTTCCTGCAATCCGAAGATGGTGGCCGCTGCCCCTACGCCTACGGCATCAGACAGAGCGAGCCGGGTAGAGAGACTGACCACCTTGACCAGGTGCCCGGCATCCCTCAGTTGTCCTGGCAGGGCCTGTTGATAGCGCATGGCATCGACAGCCATTGTGCCCAGCCCCCAGGAGGACACAAGCCCGGCGGCGATGTCGTTCTGCTGGTTCAGTATCTGTTGCTTGCGTTCGGGGCAAGGTGTTTTGATCGCAATGAGCTCGCCAATGTTATGCATCATCCCCAGAAGAAAGGCTTCTTCCGGTTCCGGGTAGCGGGTCAGCGTAGCCAGCGTCTTGGCCGTCAGTGCGGTGGTCAGGGAGTGCCGCCAGAAGTCCCTCAGTTGTTGCCACTCGTCGCCTCCAAGTTCAAACATCAGCTGTCGCAGCGCGGACGTCAGTAGCAGCGTCTGGAATTTTCGGGTCCCCAGTCTCAACAAGGCCTGTTCAACAGAATGGCTGGGAGCTCCCCGATGGTATAGCGCGGAACTGGTGAGGGCGAGTAACCGGGTAACGAGGGCGGTGTCGGCAGAAACGATACGACTGATTTCGCGATAGCTTTGACCGGAATGGCAGGCGTCCAGAGCGCGCAGGATAACCTCCGGAAGGCTCGGCAGCTGTAGATCTGACGCAATATCCGTCGCTGTAGTCATGGCACGCCCCTTTGGTCCTGCGCGGTCCGCTAATGGCCGTGCGCAAGCTTCCCTGTTCTGTATTGAAATAATATGACAGGGTGTTCATTCTTCTTGTTGGTCCCTGAGCTTAGACAATAATCCGTCACTATTAAATACTTATTGGTGCTTTTTTAAGCAATCTATCATCCGGTCTGTGATATGTGTACCCTTTTTACAGGTTAAAATGTCGCTTATAGTGACAAGTTTAAGCGTCCAGGCTGTTTTTCATGGAAGTCCCCAAGCAGACACAAAGCCAGAACCCAGCGCAAAAATCGCGCCAGACCCGAACCATCGCCATTACGGGCGGAAAGGGCGGTGTTGGCAAGACCACGGTGGCGCTGAACCTGGCCATTGCCCTGTCCGAGCAGGGTCAGAAGGTGCTTCTGCTGGATGGCGATACCGACCTTGCTAACGTCAGCATTATGGTAGGTGCCTACCCTCAGCGCACGCTTGCCGATGTGGTGGCGGGGCGATGCGCCATGCAGGATATTATCATGACCACATACGGCGGGCTGGATCTGATCCCCGGTGCATCCGGTGTGCAGAGCTGTATGGAGATGTCGGAGCAGGGCGGTCTGGCCGTTCTGCGGGCCCTGCATGAGCTTGAGAACCGCTACGACACCGTTATTATTGATACGGCGTCGGGTTTACAGTCGGTGGGCTTGCATATGATTGCTGCTGCCGAACTGGCCTGTCTGGTTGTCACGCCTGATCCGGCCTCACTAACCGACGCTTTTTCTCTGATGAAGGTACTCAAACGCCGCGGCTACCGCCGGACTCCGGCAGTGATCGTTAATATGGCGCAGGGGGCCAGTCAGGCGCGCTCTGTGTTTCAGCGTTTTAATGGTGCCTGTCAGCGCCATCTGCAATGGTCGCTGCATTATCTGGGCGGGCTATGGCGTGATGAAACTCTGCGTCAGTCAGTGCTGGACCAGATGCCGGTGACGGTGCTGCCGGCTTCGGACCCCTCCTGTCGGCAGTTTCACTCCCTGGCGGAGATGCTGAACGTTCATGTTGGCCGACTGCCCCCAAGAAAGGCGGGGATCGCCGCTTATTGGTACCGGGCCGCCAAACGCGCCACTGAGGCGGACGCAGGTAATGGTCAGAACAGCGGGGCGGATAAAAGCCGCCGGCAGCATTGTCTGGATCTGATCGCGCAATTAGAAAAGGCCATGATATCGGTACCCGACGATGTCATGCTCAGATATGAAGCATTTACCCGGCTGTTTGCACTGTTGGGGCGCAGTCCCGATGCCGACACGGTGGAGATCATTCAGACCAGTCTCGCCGCCATGAACTGGGATAAGCTGCCGACTCGCGATCGCGCCAGTCTTGCTCGTCATTTGCGGCATTTGTCAGATGAGTTGGCACCACTGCCGAGTGACCAGGCCCCCTCTCAGGCGGTTCATCACAGCCTGGAGGGCCCTCTGTATGATCGGGTCAGTTTCGGTGAGCAGGAGCAACTGGTACGCGCCCTGCGGGAAAAACCGGCCAATGTCTCACTGGACGACCTGCTGCGGGCGCTGGCGGGCAAAGACCGAACGGGCTCATGAGGCAGCCGTTTCCGGGTCGATCCATGTGCCTTTTTAATTGTCATTTTATTAGCGTTTTTTGTGTCGTAATTTTGCAGTCTGTCACCGTGCTGTCACGTTCATTGTGTGAGAATTGACCGATATCGTGGCTCGTGGCCCGCAATATGCAGGCACTCTGACAGGCGGTTGCAACAGGGAATCAGTGACGACGGGGAAAGGGATGTGCCCCGCCCGCACAGTACTGGCCGGCGTCAGATCGGCATTAGTGATCTCAGAGAAGGAGTTCTATCATGGCAATACAGCAGGTACATCACGCTGACACTTCATCATCAAAGGTGCTCGGGCAGCTCCGCGGCAAGCGGGTTCTGATCACCGGTACCACCGGCTTTCTGGGCAAGGTGGTCCTCGAAAAGCTGATTCGGGCGGTGCCTGATATCGGCGCTATTTACCTGCTGATCCGGGGCAATAAACGGCACCCGGATGCTCGTTCCCGTTTCCTTGAAGAAATTGCCACGTCCTCGGTGTTTGACCGTCTTCGCGAGGCCGATTCAGAGGCATTTGACGCCTTTCTGGAAGAGCGCATTCACTGCGTGACCGGTGAGGTGACCGAAGCGGGTTTCGGGATAGGGCAGGAAGACTATCGCAATCTCGCCACCGAACTGGATGCGGTGATCAACTCCGCTGCAAGCGTGAATTTCCGTGAAGAGCTCGACAAGGCGCTGGCCATCAACACCCTGTGCCTTCGGAATATTGCCGGCCTGGTGGATTTGAATCCGAAGCTTGCGGTCCTGCAGGTCTCCACCTGCTATGTCAATGGCATGAACTCGGGGCAGGTAACCGAATCGGTGATCAAGCCGGCAGGCGAGGCCGTGCCGCGTTCCCCGGACGGCTTCTATGAGATAGAAGAGCTCGTTCGCCTGCTTCAGGATAAAATTGAAGACGTTCAGGCCCGTTATTCCGGCAAAGTGCTGGAGAAGAAGCTGGTGGACCTGGGAATTCGGGAAGCCAACCGCTATGGCTGGAGCGATACCTACACCTTTACCAAGTGGCTGGGCGAACAGTTGCTGATGAAGGCGTTAAACGGGCGCACCCTGACCATTCTGCGTCCTTCGATTATCGAAAGTGCCCTGGAGGAGCCGGCGGCCGGCTGGATTGAGGGGGTGAAGGTGGCAGATGCCATCATCCTGGCTTACGCACGGGAAAAAGTGACCCTGTTCCCGGGCAAACGCTCCGGTATCATCGATGTGATTCCAGTGGACCTGGTGGCCAACTCCATCATCCTTTCCCTGGCGGAAGCTCTTGGAGAACCCGGTCGGCGACGCATCTATCAATGTTGCAGCGGGGGCGGCAATCCAATCTCCCTGGGTGAGTTCATCGACCATCTCATGGCGGAATCAAAAGCCAATTACGCTGCCTACGATCACCTGTTCTACCGGCAGCCCAGCAAGCCGTTTCTGGCGGTTAACCGGGCGCTGTTTGATTTGGTGATCAGTGGTGTTCGCTTACCGCTCTCCCTGACGGATCGTGTGCTCAAATTACTGGGAAATTCCCGGGACCTGAAAATGCTCAGGAACCTGGATACCACCCAGTCGCTGGCAACCATTTTTGGTTTCTACACCGCGCCGGATTATATCTTCCGCAACGATGAGCTGATGGCGCTGGCGAACCGGATGGGTGAGGTCGATAAAGGGCTGTTCCCGGTGGATGCCCGCCTCATTGACTGGGAACTCTACCTGCGCAAGATTCACCTGGCCGGGCTCAATCGCTATGCCCTGAAAGAACGAAAGGTGTACAGCCTGAAAACCGCGCGCCAGCGTAAAAAAGCAGCCTGAAAATCTTCTCCGGGGCAGGAAAGCGTTTCTGCCCCGGATTCTTCCTTCTGTTTTGGCCATTTCCTGCGGGCCAACTATCCTTAAGAGTGTTACCTGGTAGTGGCCCGTCCCTGCCCTTATCGCTGCATTTCTGAGCAGGTTGCCCCTAATTGCCGGGCATCTTAGGACGTTAGTCTAATTCATTGTGCGGTGGCACACATGTTGAACTACAGGCATCTGTCTTGCGGGCGAAAAACGCCCGACCACCCTGAATTTAAAAACCGACAATGACAACAGACTCAGATCAAGGGGGAGCACAATGACTGACAAGCAGGTATATCCGGTAAGTCCGGAGGTCGCCGAGCGCGCACTGGTCAGCAAATCGCAATATGAGGAAATGTATCGCCAGTCCGTAGAGGACCCGAATACCTTCTGGGGCGAGCATGGCAAGCGTATTGACTGGATCAAGCCGTTCACCAAGGTCAAGAACAGTACCTACGATTACAATAACTTATCCATCAAATGGTTCGAGGACGGTGTCCTGAACGCCTCGGCCAACTGCCTCGACCGTCACCTGGAACAGCGGGGCGATCAGACCGCGATCATCTTTGAGGGGGACGATCCCTCGGTATCCCGGAATGTCACCTACCGGGAGCTCTACGAAGAGACCTGCAAGTTTGCCAACGTGCTCAAGGATCAGGGCGTCAAGAAGGGTGATGTGGTTACCATCTACATGCCCATGATTGTTGAAACTGCCGTTGCCATGCTGGCCTGCGCACGTATTGGTGCGATCCACTCTGTGGTGTTTGGTGGCTTCTCTCCGGAAGCTCTGGCCGCACGGATTGTGAACGGCAAATCCCGTTTCGTGATTACCGCAGATGAAGGTCTGCGTGGTGGCCGTGCCATCCCGCTGAAGAAGAACGTGGATTCCGCCCTCAAGCATGAGGACGACGCCAAGGTCGACAAGGTGATCGTGGTGTCTCGCACCGGTAACGATCAGGTGCCCTGGACCGAAGGGCGCGACCTGCGTTACGAAGACCTGATGAAGAGCGCCTTGGCCGAATGCCAGCCAGAGCCAATGAATGCGGAAGACCCGCTGTTCATGCTGTACACCTCGGGCTCTACCGGTGCGCCAAAAGGCGTTCTGCACACCACCGGTGGCTACATGGTCTATGCCTCCATGACCCACCAGTACGTGTTTGACTATCACGATGGTGATGTTTACTGGTGTACCGCTGACTTCGGTTGGGTAACCGGCCACAGCTACATTCTCTATGGCCCGCTGGCAAACGGCGCCATCACCCTGCTGTTCGAGGGCGTGCCCAACTATCCGGACAGTTCCCGTATGGGGCAGGTGGTCGACAAGCACAAGGTCAACATCCTGTATACTGCGCCGACCGCTATCCGCGCACTGATGGCGCAGGGTGAGTCCTGCATGGACGGCACCACCCGCGGCAGCCTGAAACTGTTGGGCTCTGTGGGTGAGCCGATCAACCCGGAAGCCTGGGAGTGGTATCACCGCGTTATCGGTAACAGCAAGTGCCCGATCGTAGACACCTGGTGGCAGACCGAGACCGGCGGCATCCTGATTTCTCCGCTGCCTGGCGCGGTGGACCTGAAGCCGGGTTCCGCGACTCTGCCGTTCTTCGGCGTTCAGCCGGCACTGGTGGATAACGAAGGCAACATCCTGGAAGGCAAGACCGAAGGCAACCTGGTGATCCTCGACAGCTGGCCGGGCCAGATGCGCACCATCTACGGTGATCACGAGCGTTTCGTTCAGACTTACTTCAGCACCTACAAGGGTATGTACTTCACCGGTGACGGTGCCCGTCGGGACGAGGACGGTTACTACTGGATTACCGGTCGGGTGGACGACGTTCTGAACGTCTCTGGCCATCGACTGGGCACTGCGGAAGTTGAGAGTGCGCTGGTTGCCCACGACAAGGTGGCTGAAGCTGCGGTGGTGGGTTACCCGCATGACATCAAGGGGCAGGGCATCTACGTGTACGTAACCCTGGTGCAGGGCGAGGAGCCCAGCGACGAGCTCAAGAAAGAGCTGGTACAGTGGGTGCGCAAGGAAATCGGTCCGATTGCCTCGCCGGATGTGATTCAGTGGGCACCTGGACTGCCCAAGACCCGGTCTGGCAAGATTATGCGCAGGATTTTGCGTAAAATTGCCGCTAATGAGCACGATCAGCTTGGAGATACATCCACTCTGGCTGATCCGGGCGTAGTGGATGAGCTGATCAGCAGTCGGGCGTTCAAGTAACGCCTCGCTGCTGGCACTAACTTGTGAGGAATCTGTTGAATGACACAAACAATTATCGTCGCTGATGATCACCCGCTGTTTCGGGCAGCACTGAAACAGGCGGTCAATCAGGCGGTGCCGGATGCCGAGACGGTGGAGGTCGACAGCATCAAGGCGCTGCAGGCGGCGGTAGAGTCGCACCCGGACGCGGACCTGATCCTGCTGGATCTGAACATGCCGGGTGCCCATGGCTTTTCGGGTCTGGTGTTCATGCGAGGCCAGTACCCGGGTTTGCCGGTGGTGGTTGTGTCCGGTTCAGAGGATCTGCAGGTGATGCGCCGTTCGATTGATTACGGTGCTTCCGGCTTTATTCCCAAATCGGCACCTTTGCCGACCATTACCGAGGCGATACAGGCGGTGCTGGAAGGGGATGTCTGGCTGCCGGAGGGAGTCGCCGACAAGATTGAGCGGATGCAGGCTGAGACCACGGATTTCTCTGAGCGTCTGGCGTCGCTGACACCGCAGCAGTTCCGGGTGTTGGGGATGCTGGCTGAGGGGCTTCTGAACAAGCAGATCGCTTACGATCTGGATGTTTCGGAGGCGACGATCAAAGCTCACATCACGGCGGTGTTCCGCAAGCTTGGGGTTCGTAACCGGACTCAGGCGGTGATTGCCATTCAGCAGATGGAGCTGGATCCTTCGGAGCAGTCGCTTTCGGGGAGTTGAGGTTTTAGCTTTTCAGTTTGTTTCAAAACGGGAGCCTTTGGGCTCCCGTTTTTTTTGCCCGCAAGTTTGGTGCTGTGCCACGGGTGAGGAAACCCTCCCTGAGACCGCTACGAGCACCCGCAAGCGGGTCCAGCCAGCAATCATAGATTGCCGTCGTTCTGCTGCGCATGAAGCTTTGCTTCATAATCGCTTGCCTCACCCATGTGCGCTTTGCT